>CAZSUJ010000030.1:0-37658 GCA_964609925.1 uncultured Chthoniobacter sp.
TGGGTTCAGAACGTCGCGAGACAGTTCGGTCCTTATCCACTGTGGGCGCAGGAGAATTGAGGGGTTCAGACCTTAGTACGAGAGGACCGGGTCTGACGAACCTCTGGTGTTCCAGTTGTCGTGTCAACGGCATTGCTGGGTAGCTATGTTCGGAAAGGATAAGCGCTGAAAGCATCTAAGCGCCAAGCCTATCCCAAGATGAGTTCTCCCTGAAGAGCCGTGGTAGACCACCACGTTGATAGGTTGCGGGTGCAAGCACGGTAACGTGTTCAGCTCAGCAATACTAATGCTCGTTCGGCTTGGTCTTTTTTTCCTCTGCCGGCTTGTTCCGGCATGAAACATTGACTTTACCGGCTTGTTGGGGATTGTGCCTCTATGCAGATGTCAGCGGACGACCGCTGCTCTTTGAAAAATTCTGGCGGCTGGGTTCGTCAGAGGTTGAATCGTTCGCCACGGGGCGCGCGGGTCAAGCTCTGGTGATCACAGCGCAGTGGAACCACCCGTTCCCATCCCGAACACGGAAGTGAAACGCTGCAGCCCCGATGGTAGTGCATCTCTAGGTTGTGCGAGAGTAGGACGTTGCCAGAATCCACCCTCCCCATGGTTTTCCATGGGGAGGGTTTTTTATTTCCCCCCAGCTAGTGCCTTGAGCCGCTTTTGGGCGAGGTCTACGTAGGCGGGTTCCTCTTCGATCCCAACCCAGAGGCGGCCGAGCTTCTCACAGGAGACGGCCGTTGTGCCGCTGCCGAGGAAGGGATCCAAGACCCAATCTCCTCGCCGTGAGCTGCTTTCGACCAAGATATCGATGAGGGCGAGGGGTTTCTGGGAGGGGTGGCCGCACTTTTCCTTCGAACTGCCCTTGAGCGAGGGGATGCGCAGGATGTTCGTTGCGTGCTTGCCCCGTAGCAGGTGATCTCTCCGCGCTGCCATGTCCTTGTAGCGTTTGTCCTTGAGGTAGGTCTGCACCGTGGCCTCGGCGTAGGGTGTGCGGGCGGCGCCTTTGTCGAAGTAGGGCCTGACGTCGGGGCTGGCGCGCAGGGCGAGGATCATTTCGTATTGTGACGTGAAGGAGTCCCGGCGCTGGTTGTAGCCGACCACGCGGTCCCAGATGAGCAGGTCGTGGAAGGGCATCTCCAACGCGAGGCGGGAGCAGGCGTGGATCCATGCGTGCTCGCGCTTGCCGGGCTGGCCGAAGATGTAGAGTAGGCCGTCCGGGCGCAGGAGTCGCCGGCACTCACGCACCCAGGCGCACATCCACGCGAGGTAGTCCTCGTCCGACTTCCACGAGTTGTCCCAAGGCTCTTTCTCAAGGACGCGGTGGTAGGGCGGGTCGGCGATGATGAGTTGAAATGCTTCGGACGCCAGGGTTGGCAGGATCTGCAAAGCGTCGCCGGCATGAATGCAACCCAGCGTGGCCGCACCTCTGGTTGTCGAATGGTCGCTCACGAAGGCCGTTGGCGTGTTCGTTGTCCGCATGTTAATGTCCGGAACTCCGCTCGGGTGGCGAAATTGGCATACGCGCCAGACTTAGGATCTGGTGGAGCAATCCGTAGGGGTTCGAGTCCCCTCCCGAGCATTTTCCGGTGAGCCGGCCGTGGCGCGCTCAGTCATCGCCCGCTTCGACGCGGACGATGTCACCGCGCCCGCCGCCGCGATCGACATTGACGGTGACGGGGCGGTCGTCGTCATCGAGCCCGCCGATCTGGACGCGGGGTCCGAAGGGGATGGAGTTGACGTTGAGGCCGTCGGACGTGCGCTGCACATGGGGCGTGCAGGCGGAGAGCGCGAGGCTGGCGGCGAGAACCAGGGGCGTGGTTTTCATGGCAAGGTGAAGTTGCCGCAGTCCGCCTCCCGCCGGCAACGCGAATCTCATGCCGTGCTCAGGATCCTTCCGTTGCTCTGCGCAGGGTGGCTGCGAAGAAGGAGCGGACATCCTCGGGAAGCGTGGCGCCGAATTTCACCTCGCCGTCTTCGTTTGTGACGACGATCTCGGGTTGAGGCACGCGGTTGACGCTGTAGCTGCTCAGGGCGAGGTTGACGCGCGTGGTCGGGCTGAGCGCCATCTTTTTTCTCCATCCGAACGGCCCGAGGCCGACGAAGGCCTCCGCGCGCCCCGGGGTGATGGACAGGCGGCGGGTGCCGAAGAGAAGGAACGCGATGAACGTCAGGAGGACGACCGTGCCGATGAGGAATGGCAGTCCGGCCAATGCGGTGCCGGGGTCGAACTTCCCCTCGGCGAGCTGCCGTCCGTAGATGCCCCACAGCGAAAAGCCGGACCACAGGGCGGTGAACGGGATGAGGAAGAGGACCACAGGGCTGAAGCGACGATAGCGCAGCTCAACACCGTGGATGATGCTTGTCTCCACGCGCACGCCCTTCGGCGGCTTCGAGAGGTCGACCCCTGCGAACTCCCGTCGTCCGACGAGGGCGGAGAAGGCCATGGTCTCGCCGCAACTCCGGCACAGCGCCACATCTGTCGACACGTTGGTGTCCTCAAGATCGATCGGCAGACCGCAATGAACGCAGTGATACTCTGGCGCCATGGCGGGATGCTAATCCAGCGCAGTCGGGCAGATCGCGCCAAATCTGGCGGTGGTTCGCACTTGCGCCGGGCGCGGGCCTGTCGTAGCGGTCGCCGGTAATGAGATTCGTGACGCGCATGCTGGTTGTCCTGGTGTGGACTGCGGGGCCGCTTTTCGGGCAGGCATACACTTCCCCTTACGCGATCACCTTGACCAGCAGCATTGCGGTGTGGACGACCGACTTCGCTGCACGCAGCCAGGCGGTCGTGGCCAACTCCAGTCCGCCGCCCGCGGATTGGTATACGCACGACTACGGCTCGGATTCCTATGGTCCGCTGAACCCGCAACTCTTCAGTTCCTCCTCGGCCGCCGATCCCGCTGCCGTCCAGAGTCTGAGGTTTGACCGGGGAGGGCCGGTGTTCAATGTGCCGATCAACACGGTGCCCGGCGGAGTTTCCACGACCGTGTGGCAGCAGCAGCGCCTGCTGCAAGCGGCATCGCAATTGATCGGGACCCACTACCAGCACCTGCATCTGCCGACGTTCGATCCGAGCCTTGTCACGGGCTCAACTTTCAACTGGTCGCCGGTCAGCGGCAACACGCTGCTCCAGACCACGCAGGATTTGCGCCGCGGTGACCCGGGGACGGCGACCAATCCCTACAAGGCCGCCTACAACTCGCCGCAACCCGGCATCGATTGCACCGACTTTTCCGCCTACGTCTACAACCTTGCCCTTGGCGTGCAGATGCATTCCGGCACGGCCACGCAGGTCAAGTTCACGTCCGGTTCCGGGCCCTCGACGAACAACCAGCCGACCGCGCTCGTGCTGGACTCGACGGGATCCTTGCTCGCCCCGAATTTCCTGCTCGGACCGAATTACGGCACGCATGTCTTCAACGACGCGGGGTCGCTCGACGGAGTGATCAGCCTGTTGCAGCCGGGGGATCTGCTCTACATGGTCGGCAGCAGCAACATCACGCACGTCGTCATGTGGCTTGGTGAATATGGCACGCTGGCGGACGGATCGCCTTCGCCTGTTCCGCTTGTGATCAGCAGCCATGACAACACCCCGGCAATCTTCGATACGACGGCCATCCATCCGGTCACGGGGTTGCCGCTGGACGGCTTGATCCAGGAACACCTGCCGCCGCCGGGCGTGCACATCCTGCCGTTCACGCCCGACACGTGGTTCTACCAGAACTTCAGCGTGGCCATGCAGGTGGTGCCGGAGCCATCGACGGTCGCCCTGCTCGCTTGCGGCCTCGCCGCGGGCTTCGCGGCCGCCGTTCAGCGTCGTCGCCGCCGGCCCTGAAGCCCGCTCGCTTCGCGGGTCAGGACTTGGGTGGCTTGGAGCCGTTGGCGGCGTGCCTGCGTTCGGCTTCCTTGACGATGGCGTCCACGGTCTTTGAAGCCTCCTTCAGCGCGTGTCCGCGCAGTCCGGCGACGAGGCGGGTGGCCGGTTCGACGTGGTTCGCGTAGCAGATGACAGCCATGTCGCCATGGGGTTCGACGCGCAGGGAGCCCACGGCGCTCTTGGCGAACAGTGATTCGAGCAAA
Organism: uncultured Chthoniobacter sp.; assembly: GCA_964609925.1. Lineage (GTDB taxonomy): Bacteria > Verrucomicrobiota > Verrucomicrobiia > Chthoniobacterales > JACTMZ01 > JACTMZ01. The sequence goes on from CAZSUJ010000030.1 coordinate 4,081, forward strand.
TTCCAATGCACGGTGTAGCCCTCGGGCGTCTTCTCGTAGCGGTTGCGCACAAGGTAGCTGATGGTGAAGAGAACGGGCAGACGCACCGTGTAGCGGACGTCCTTCGTGTTCGCGTCGGGTTGGCGTTCGACCTTGGCGCTGTCGAGGTTGTCGATGAACGTGTTTGCGTTCTCGTAGTCGAGGAACAGTTCGGTCACACCCTGCGGCGTTGCTTTGACCTTGCGGTAGATCCGGACCATGGGCCAGGTGGCGCCCTCGATTTCCTCGGTGGTCAGGACGTTGACGCCGGTTTCGAGTTTGGCCCGGTCGGCGGGGCTGAGTTCTTCGACCATCGCGGCGCGTGCAGGAAGAATGCAGGCGAGAGCGAGGACGACGGTGGTGAGGAGGGCGGCTTGGCGCATGGGAGGTTGAGACACGTTCTGGGCCCGGGTTGTTCAGTCGATTTCTCGCGGGTTGGCCGGGTCCGTGGTAACAAAGGACTTGTGCAGATCGATATTCTGACCCTTTTCCCGGCCATGGGCCAAGGCATTCTTGGCGAGAGTATGCTGCGGATCGCCCGGGAGAAGGGGTTGGCCATGATCGAAATGCGCAATCTCCGTGATTGGGCGCAGGGCAAACACCGCGTGACGGATGAACCGCCCTACGGCGGCGGGGCGGGCATGGTCATCAAGGTCGAGCCGGTTTTCAACGCCTTGCAGGACCTGCGGCGCGCGGACAGCCGCGTGATCCTGCTCTCGGCGCAGGGGGCGCGCTTCGACCAAGCCACCGCGCGGCGCCTGGCCGGGGAGAGACACCTGATCCTGATCTCGGGCCATTACGAGGGAGTGGACCAGCGGGTGGCCGATCACCTCGTGGATGAGGAGATTTCGCTGGGCGACTACATCCTCACCAACGGCACCCTGGCTGCGCTGGTGGTAGCCGACGCGGTCGTGCGCCTCCTGCCGGGGGTCCTCGGCGACGCCCAGTCGGCGGAAGACGAGTCATTCGCAAAGGGGTTGCTGGAGTATCCGCACTACACGCGGCCGGCGGATTTCCGCGGTTGGACCGTGCCGGACGTCCTTCTGGGCGGGAATCATGCGGTCATTGAAAAGTGGAGGCGCGAACAATCACTCGACCGCACGCGTGCGCGGCGGGGCGACCTGTTGGAGGGCGGAGCGTGAAACTCAATCGGCAACAGTGCGGCTGGGCGCTCTGCTCGGCGGTCTTCTCGCTCGTCCTTTGCGGCTGCGCCTCCGTGACCGTCAAGGAGGAGAAGTGGGCGCCGGGCCGCCTCGGCGCGCCTCCGGCGGTGCTGGTGGCCGATTACGACCTTCCCGAGTCCGCGTTGCGAGTGGACCGTGAGGGGGCTGAGTTGGCCGGCTTCAAGTCGGAGTTCTCAAGCGAGTTCTCCGGAATGCTGATCAAGCGGCTCTCCGAGCGCGTGGCCCCGGCGCGCCGACTCGCCCCCGGGACGCTGCCGGCAAAAGGCGACTGGGTTATCGAGGGCGAGTTCACCCGCGTGAACCAAGGCAGCCGCCTGCTGCGCAGCCTCATTGGATGGGGAGCGGGCGGAACGAAGATCGAGACGCGCACCAGGGTGTATCTGCAAACGGCTCGCGATCGGCGGCGTCTCCTCGGCGAGATAGAAACGACCGGCGGCTCGAACGCCGAGCCCGGCGCCCTCGGTCTTCCCGTGCCGGTCACTGCGGGGGTCCGATTGGTCCTGTCCGCCAGCCTCACGGGCCTCAGCCCGGATATGCGACGCACGGCGCGGATGATTTCCGCCGCGGTGGCGGGGCATCTTCGCTCGGGAGGGCATGAGTTGCCCGGCCAGTCCGAACCGGTCAAGCGGCCCGGCGAGTTCACGCTCCCCTGAAGACTGCAGGCCGCCGAGTGTGATAACGTGACAGCGGGCAGCATCCGTGTAGGTTCATACGGGCGTTTACGGCATGCCCGCGCCTTTCCATGAAACTCAAAGCCTTCCTCATCGCCATTGCCGTGATTCTCCTGCTCGCGGGTGCCGTGGTCGGCATAAAGGCCCTGCAGATCCGCCAGCTCATTGCGATGGGGGACGAGGGCGGGCCGCCGCCGGAGACGGTCAGCGCGGCCGAGGTCGTCGCTGATCGTTGGGAGCGCTCGGTCGAGACCGTGGGGTCATTCCGGGCGGTGCAGGGGGCGGATCTCAGCACGGAGTCCTCCGGTGTTGTCATGAGCATTCTCTTCGAGAATGGCGCGGAGGTTAAGGAGGGCGACCTGTTGCTGGAACTCGACTGCGACACCGAGAAGGCGCAGCTGCGCTCGGCCGAAGCCGAGGCCGACCTCGCGCGCACGGTTTACGACCGGACGAAGAAACTGCGCGAGAACAACACCGTGCCTCAGTCCGAACTCGACTCCGCCGCCTCGCAATTGCGCAAGATGAACGCGCTGGTCGAGCAGCTACGCGCCACCATCCGCAAGAAGCAGTTGACCGCCCCGTTCAGCGGGCGGCTCGGCATCCGCGAGGTCAACCTCGGCCAGTTCATCAACAACGGCGACAAGATCGTCTCCCTCCAGTCGCTTGATCCCATCTACATCGATTTCCTTCTGCCGCAGCAGCTGATCGGCGGACTCGCCCCCGGCCTCAAGCTGAATGTCATTTCAGACGCTTATCCCGGCCGCGTTTTCGAGGGCGAGTTGACCGCGATCAACTCCGAGATCGACCCCGTGACCCGCAACATCCGCCTGCAGGGCACGCTCGGCAACGCGGAGGGCAAGCTGCGTCCGGGAATGTTCGCCCGGGTTGACCTTTCGCTCGGCGGTGCCGATGAAGTCATCAGCATCCCCGCGACCGCGCTTATGCGCGCGCCCTACGGCGATTCCGTCTTCGTCGTCGAGGAGGAGGCTGGCGAGGACGGGGCGAAGAAACTCACGGCCCGCCAGCGATTCGTTCGCACCGGCCGGACCAAAGGTGATTTCGTCGCGGTGACCGAGGGGCTCAAGTCCGGCGAGTCGGTTGTCGTCGCCGGCGCCTTCAAACTCCGCAATGGCGCGCATGTTCTCGTGAACAACGACATGGCACCGGAGCCGCAGCTCCAGCCCAAGCCGCCGGACGCATGAGCATCCGCCAACTCGGAAGCCGCGGTGAGCCGGGAGGTGCCTTCACGGACATCTTCATCCGGCGGCCCGTGCTCGCGATTGTCGTGGCCCTCCTAATCATCGTGGCGGGGTTGCAGGCTGTCTTCACCCTCAACGTCCGGCAATACCCCCGCAGCGACAACGCCTCCGTCACCGTCACCACGGTTTACATCGGTGCCAGCGCCGACCTTGTCCGCGGTTTCATCACCACGCCGCTTGAGCGCGCCATCGCCGGGGCAGACGGCATCGAATACATCGAGTCGCAAAGCTTGCAGGGCCGTTCGGTCATCACGGCACGTCTCAAACTGAACTACGATTCGAACAAAGCCCTCGCCGAGATCGGGTCCAAGGTGGACCAGGTCCGCGGCGACCTGCCGCCGGAGTCCGAGGTGCCCATCATCAACATCGAGAGCGCCGATTCGCAGACCGCCGCCGCCTACCTTCGCTTTGTCTCGGACATCCTGAAGCCCAACGAGGTGACCGACTACCTCACCCGCGTCGTGCAACCGCGCCTTTCGGCGATCGCCGGTGTGCAGCGCGCCGAGATCCTCGGCGGCCGCGTCTTCGCGATGCGCATCTGGCTCAAGCCGGAGCGCATGGCCGCGCTCAACATCAGCCCCGCGCAGATCCGGCAGGCCCTCGCCGGAAACAACTACCTCTCGGCCGTCGGCCAGACCAAGGGGGCGCTGGTCACGGTCAACCTCACGGCCAACACCGACCTGCGCACGCCCGAGGAGTTCGAGCAACTCGTGGTGCGCGAGAGCGGCGGGGCCATCGTCCGCCTCAAGGACGTGGCCGACGTCGTGCTGGGAGCCGAGGATTACGACACGGAGGTCCGATTTTCCGGCGAGCAGGCCGTGTTCATGGGCATCTGGCCGTTGCCGAACGCGAACTCGCTCGACGTGATCCGCGCGGTGCGTGCCGAGATGGAGCAGATCCAGAAGGACCTGCCGGCCGGCATGGAGGGGGGCATCGCCTACGACTCCACCATCTACATCAAGGACGCCATCAACGAGGTGGTGAAGACCCTGCTCGAGACGCTCCTCATCGTTGTCATCGTCATCTTCCTTTTCCTCGGCTCGGTCCGCGCCGTGATCGTGCCGGTGGTGGCCATCCCGCTCTCCATCATCGGAGCGTTCTTCCTCATGCAGATGGCGGGGTTCACCATCAACCTGCTCACGCTGCTGGCCATCGTCCTCTGTGTGGGCATCGTGGTGGATGACGCCATCGTCATGGTCGAGAACATCGAGCGCCACCTCTCCGCGGGCATGGCGCCCACGCAGGCGGCCCTGCGCGGCGCGCGTGAGCTGATCGGGCCGGTCATTTCGATGACGATCACGCTCGCCGTCGTTTATGCGCCGATCGGGCTGCAGGGCGGGCTCACCGGCTCGCTCTTCCGCGAGTTTGCCTTCACGCTGGCTGGTGCGGTGGCCGTGTCCGGCGTGGTCGCGCTCACTTTGTCGCCCGTCATGTGCGCGAAGCTGCTCAAGCCCGGCATGGAGGAAAAGGGGTTTGCGGGGCGCGTCTCGCGCGGATTCGAGTGGCTGCGCGACGTTTACGGCCGCCTGCTCGACCGCATGCTGGCCAACCGTCCCGCCGTGTATTCCGTGTGGGTCGTGCTGGCGCTCCTGTCGATCCCGATGTTCAAGATGTCGCCCGTGGAACTTGCGCCCACGGAGGACCAGGGCCTCATCATCGGCATCGTCGATGCGCCGGCGAATGCGACGGTGGAAGACACCGTTCGCTACACGGCTGAGGCCAACAAGCTCTTCTTCGAAGAAGCGGAGGCCGCCTTCACTTTCCAGATCACGCAGCCTTCTTCCGGCATCACCGGCATGGTGCTCAAGCCGTGGGGCGAGCGGGAGCGCACGCCGTCCGAAGTGCTCCCCAGCCTCCAGGAGAAACTGTCGGGCATCCCCGGCATCAGTCTCTTCAGCGTCGTTCCACCGGCGTTGCCGGGCGGAGGCAACTTCCCGGTCGAGTTCGTCATCGCCTCGACGGCTGAGCCCGGGGAGATCCTCGAGTTCGCCGAGAAGCTCAAGCAGAAGGCGGTTGAAAGCGGAATGTTCGCCTTCCCGCCGATCATCGACACGAAGATCGACCAACCGCAGGCCGAACTCGTCCTCGACCGCGACAAGATCGCCTCCATGGGCCTCGACCTCCGCCAGGTCGGCGAGGACGTGTCCGCCATGGTCGGCGGCAACTACGTGAACCGTTTCAACATCGGCGGCCGCAGCTACAAGGTCATCCCGCAGATCCAGCGCGCCGGTCGGCTCAACCCCGACCAGTTGCAGAGCATCTATGTGACCGGCCCGGACGGCCGACTCATCCCGCTCGGCGCCGTGGCCACCATCGCCGAGTCCGCCCAACCGCGCTCGCTCAACCGCTTCCAGCAGCTCAACGCGGTGAAGCTCAGCGGTGTCGCCATCCGCCCGCTCGACCAGGCGCTCACCTTTCTCGAGGACGAGGCGGCCAAGATCATGCCGCAGGGATACGTGATCGACTACACGGGCGAGTCCCGGCAACTCCGCACCGAGGGCGACAAGTTCCTGCCCGCGCTCGGGCTCGCGCTGCTTCTCATCTTTCTGGTGCTCGCCGCCCAGTTCAACAGCTTCCGCGACCCGTTCATCATCCTCCTCGGCTCCGTCCCGCTGGCCATGTTCGGCTCGCTCATCTTCACCTTCCTCAAGATGCCCGCGCCCAACGTGCCGTTCTGGACGGATGGCTGGACAACCACGATGAACATCTACTCGCAGGTGGGTCTGGTCACGCTCGTCGGGCTCATCGCGAAGAACGGCATCCTGATCGTCGAGTTCGCCAACCAGTGCCAGCTCGCGGGCATGAGCAAACTCGAGGCCGTGAGCGAAGCGGCCCGCGTGCGCCTGCGTCCCATTCTCATGACCTCGATCGCCACCGTGGCCGGCCACTTCCCGCTCGTGCTCGTGACCGGCGCCGGCGCGGCCGCGCGCAATTCAATCGGCCTCGTGCTCGTCGGCGGAATGGCCATCGGCACCATCTTCACCCTCTTCATCATCCCCTGCCTCTACATGCTCATCGCGAAGGACACTTCGAAGATCGCCCGCCGGGCTTTCCCGGAGGAGGCCGAGGGGCTTCCCGCCGGGCCGGAGCCCGCGGCGCGGCCGGTCTGAGTGCGCCGCGACGCAGGAACGTCACCGGAACTGCAACACACCATGAGCAGAGCCCGCGGTCTCCAGGCAGCAGCGCTGGCGGCCGCGATGGGACTGGCCGGGTGCGCGACGCGCCACAGTCTCTCCGACGTTAACACGCTCTTCCTCATCGCGGATCGCTCGCGTGACGGCCTCGTGTCGCGCAGCGAGTTCATCGGCTATTCCATCGCCGAGGCTTTCCGGCGCACGGACACGGAGCGCGATGGTGTCCTCACGCTCGTTGAGTTCACCGCGGCCGGCGGCAGCCCATCCACTTTTCGCGCCGCCGACCGCGCCGGCGCGGGGCGGGTCACGGTCAATGACGCGCAAAGGACGCCCGTGCTTCAGCAGCAGATGGTTGTCTACTTCGTGCGGGCCGACACGTCCCGCGACAACTTCCTGAACAAACCCGAATTCGTCGTCCACCACGGCAAGCCGCCGGTGTGGATGCGCTGATCGCTGGTCAGAGCTGCTCCGGGTTGTTCATCAACTCGGCGATGCGCGTGAGCAGGCGTCCTGCCGCGCCGCCGTCGAGGACTCGGTGATCGAAGCTGAGCGTGAACTTCGCCTCGGTCACCGGCACGAACTGCTGCTTCTCCTTGTCCCAACTCGGCTCAATGCGTCCCGCGCCGAGGCCGAGGAGCACCGTCTGTTCCGGCAGGGGAATGGGCGTCGCGAGCGTGAGGCCGAACGTGCCGTAATTCGTCACCGTGGAGATGCAGTGGCCCATGTCGGCCGGCGTGAGGCGGCGCTGCCGGGCCAGTTCGACCAGCCTCGTGTAAACGGGGATGAGCTTGGCCAACGGCTGCTTGTCGGCGGCGCGGATGACCGGGACGAGCACGCCGTCCTCGGCTTCGACGGCGAAGCCGATGTCGATCGAGCCGGGGTGGATGATCTGGCTGCCGATGAGGCGGCCGGCCGGGGCGCTGTTCTCGGAGAGCGCGACGGCGAGCGCGCGAAGCGCGTAGAGCGAGACGCCGGCCTTCTCCGTCGAGGCCTTGCGGTGGGCCAGCATCTTGTCGAGTTGCACGGGCAGGACCACGGTCGCGAGCGGGCGCGTCCAGCTGCGCCGCATCGCGTCGGCCACGGCGACGCGCATGGAGGACGCCTCGGTCGTCTTCTGCTTCAGGATGTTCTCCATGAAGCGCTCGAAATCCTCGATCGTGACACGTCCCGCGGCGCCGCTGCCCTGCACGCCGGCGAGGTCGGCCATGCCGATGCCCAATTCGGCCATGCGCGCCTTCATGCGCGGAGAGAGGTAGGAAGCGCCGCCCGCATGCGCCGGGACCGGCAGTCCCTTGATGACGGGCTCGACCTTGTCCGAGGCCGGGGCGTCGGGCTTGGCCGTGCGCTTCTTCTTCGGTTTTTCCGGAGAGCCCGCGGGCATCGAGCCGACGGGCTGCGCGGCCGGCGGCTCCTCGGGTTCGAGGTAGCCGAGGCGGTCGGCGTCCTCCTCCGCGACCTCGAGGTATCCGAGCGTGGCTCCGACCGCGTAGCTCTGGCCTTCGACGGCCCGCAGTTCGACGAGGCGGCCGTTGCAAGGTGCGACGACGCCCATGACGGCCTTGTTCGTCTCGACCTCCATGACATCGGCATCGCCGACGACCTCTTCACCCGGCTTGGCCAGGAGGCGCACGATGGTGGCCTCGGCGATGGATTCGCCGAGTTGCGGCATGAGGAGCGGAATGCGGGCCATGGGAATCTACTTGGTGAGGAGTTGTCGCAGCCGCGCGGCAATCGCGCTGGCGGTGGGGCGGTGTGCCGCCCAGAGGTCGGGGTGGTAGGGAACGGGCGTGTCCCTCGCGTTGAGGCGCATCGGCGCGGCATCGAGCAGCCCGAAGCCCTCGGTGGCCACGCGGGCGATGACCTCCGCGGTCACGCCGCCCCACGGCCACGCCTCGCCCACGGCGAGGAGGCGGCCGGTGCGCGCGACCGAGGCAAGGACGGTGTCCGTGTCGAGCGGCTTGACCGTGCGAAGATCGATGACCTCGATCTGCCAGCCTTCCTCGACGAGATCCTCCGCCGCCTGCAGCGATTCGTGCAGCATCGCGCTGTAGGTCACGAGCGTTGCGTCGCGTCCGGCACGGGCGATGCGGGCCTTGCCGGACGGCACGGCGGCCTCGGGGAGTTTGTCCGCTTTGAGATGGTAATAGAGCAGCTTGTGCTCGCAGAAGATGACGGGGTCGTCGATCGCGACGGCCTCGAGCAGCATGCTGTAGGCGTCCTCGACCGTGGCCGGCGTCATGACGACGAGGCCGGGGTAGTGGGCGTAGATCGCCTCCATGCTCTGGCTGTGGAACGGCCCGCCGCCGACCGTGCCGCCGCTGGGCAACCGCACCACGATGGGGCAGGGCACTTCGGTGCGGTAAAAGAGCGTGGCCGCCTGGTTGACGATCTGGTTCAAGCCCACGGTCGAGAAGTCGGCGAACTGCATCTCGACGATGGGGCGCGCGCCCTCGATGGCGGCGCCGATGGCGAGGCCGACGATGGCGTCCTCGCTGATGGGAGCGTCCATCACGCGGCCGGGAAACTCTGCCGCGAGGTTCTTCGTGGCCTTGAACGCGCCGCCGAACGCGCCGACGTCCTGGCCGTAGATGAAGACGCGGGGGTCCTCGCTGAGCGCGCGCTCCTGCGCGGCCCGGATGGCCTCGAGGTAGGTGACGCTCATTCCTCCTCCGCCTCGGGCTGCCCGTCGCGCAGGCGTTCCGTCGAGATGGCCATCCAGTCCTCGGAGCCGGGATCTGGACCCTTCTCGCGCTGGGCCTTGCTCAGCGCGGTGTCCACTTCGCGCTGCGCCTCGACTGTCCATTCGGCAATCTCGGCCGCGGTCGCACCGCCGGCCTCGATCAGTTGCGCTGCGCCGACCTCGAGACAGTCGCGCCCCACGTTCGCCTTGCGCAGGTTCGAGTCCACGTAGCTCGCGTCGTCGTGTTCGCCGTGCCCGACGAGGCGCAGCAGGTTGGCCACGATCATTTGCGGGCCGTCCCCCGCACGGGCCGCAGCCACGGCGCGTCCGAGCGTGTCGAGGCAGTCGACAAGGTCGGTCCCGTCGCACTTGTGCCCGCCGATGCCGTATCCGACCGCCTTGTCGAGCAGGTCGGCGCAGGCGAACTGGCGGTTGTTCGGCGTGGAGTAGGCGTATTGGTTGTTGGCGATGACGACGACAAGCGGGAGGTGTTCGACCGCGGCGAGGTTGACGCCCTCGTGGAACGCGCCCGTTGACGTGCCGCCGTCGCCGATCGAGGTCACACCGACCACGCCGGTCTCGCCGCGGAGCCGGCGCGCGTAGAGTCCGCCCGCGATCACCGGGACGAGAGCCCCGAGGTGGCTGATCATCGCATAGTAGCCCTCGCGCGGGCGGCCGCGGTGGATGTTGCCGTCGCGGCCGCGCATCGGACCCTGCGCCGAGCCGAAGTGGGTGCGGAACGTGTCGAGCACGGTGTCGCCGAAAGCCAGGCGCCCGGCTTGGTCGCGAATGAGCGGACCGAAGAGGTCGCCCTTCCGCAGGAAAATCGCCGACGCCGTGCTGAGCGCGTCCTGGCCTTTACCGAGGAAGACGCCGCCCTTGATCATTCCGGCACGATAAAGACTCGCGAGTTTATCCTCGGTCGCCCGCGCACGAAGCATGATCCGGAAGGCGCGCGCCAAGAGCGCGGGATCCTTCCCTGATTCACTTTGCGCTACCGCCGTATCCTTGACTGCCGTCAGCATTGATGCAACGGGGACAATAAGGCGGGGGCGGCATGCGCTGCAAAGGCAAAAGGACCGTTCCGGGCCGGGGCGTTTTGTCTCGCGGAGCGCGGCCGCGCGGTGAAAATGCGCCGGATGCCCCGGGTGCGGACACTGATTGTCGGAATTCCGCTGCTTCTCCTCGTGGTCACGGCGGTCTCGCTGTGGACCGTGGCGGGCGTCGCGTCGGACAAGAAGAACGAGATGTTCATCGGCAGCATCGCCGAGCCCGCCACGCTCAACCCGCTGCAAGCGTCCGACTCGGCGTCCGGTGCGGTCATGGGCATGATTTTCAACGCCCTGATCAAATACACGGAAGACCTAGAACTCGACGGGGATCTCGCCTCCTCGTGGGAAATGGGCCAGCGCAGCACGTTCTTCTTCGCCTCAGCCGAGGAGGCGGTCGGCGCCGCGGCCGCGATGGAGGCCGGGCTCGTGGACCGCGCGGCCCTGAATCTGCGCCGCTACATGGTCGAGGGCGACCGGCTCGTCCTCGAACTCTCCCTGCCCGGGGTCGCCGATTCGCGCACCCTCGCCGCATTGTTCGGTCCTTCGCGCCCGCGTCCGGTCGCCACGCTCGCGGTCACCGCCCCGCAACCGTTGGGCGACGCGCTCCAGCGTTTCGCCGCGGCCGAGCCGTCGGCTGGCATCGTCCGGACCTGGGCCAACGGCAACCTCGGCGAGATCGTCTTCCTCGGCGACCGTGAGGCCGTGCGGACGCGTCTCAAGGACTTCCTCGCGGCCGGCGGGGCTTCGGAAGGCCTCGTCGTCGAGCCGGTCGAGGCGCCGGACTTCCTTGCCGAGCCGAACATCCTCTTCAAGCTGCGCGATGACGTGCGCTGGCACGACGGCGCGCCGTTCACCTCGCGCGACGTGGCCTTCACCTACTCCGCGATCATGGACGACCGCGTGGCCTCGCCGCGCAAGTCCGACTACGAGCTGGTCTTCTCGCTCGAGACGCCGGACCCGCAGACCGTGCGCGTCGTTTACCGGCGGCCGTTCTCGCCGGCGCTGGAGAGCTGGATGATGAGCGTGCTGCCGGCGCACCTCCTCGCGGATTTGCCGCCCGACCAGTGGCCGTTGAAGTTCAACCGCTCGCCCGTCGGCACCGGTGCGTTCAAGTTCGGCGAGTGGAAGACCAACCAGTTTGTGCGCCTCGTCCGCAACGACGACTACTTCCGCGGCCGCCCGAACCTCGACGCCGTTGTCTTCCGTGTGCTTCCCGACCCACTCACACTGCGGCTCGCCTTCGAGACCCGGCAGGTGGATTTCTGGACAGCCGACCCGTGGGCGGTGGGATCGTTCAAGAAGGACCCGCGCTTCACCGTCTTTTCCTCGCCCAGCAACTCCTACAACTACGTCGGCTGGAACCTCCGCCGCCCCCTCTTCCAGGACCTCCGCGTCCGGCAGGCGCTCGCCCACGCCGTCAACATCGGCCAGATGATCCGCTACGTGCTCTACGGCTACGGCGTGCAGAGCACGGGCATCTTCACGCCCGAGATGTGGTTCTTCAACCCGCGGGTCAAACCGCTGGAGTTCGACCCGGAGAAGGCGCGTCGCCTGCTCGACGAGGCCGGATGGAAGCCCGGGCCGGACGGCATCCGTGAGAAGGACGGCAAGCGGTTCTCGTTCACCCTGATCACGAACAACGGGAACGTCATCCGCAGCGACATTGCCACGCTTGTGCAGGCCGACCTCAAGGCCGTGGGCATCGAGGTGAAGGTCGAGATGTATGAGTGGGCCGTGTTCATCAAGAGCTTCGTCAACAAGGGCGAGTTCGACGCCGTCGTGCTCGGCTGGGCGCTCGGGCAGGGCTTCGACCAGTTCCAGATCTGGCACTCGTCACAGACCGGCCCCGACCAGCTCAACATGGTCGGCTACAAGAGCGCCAAGGCCGACCGCCTGCTCGAGTCGGTGCGCGAGGAGTTCAACCGCGCCGAGATCATCCGGCTGTGCGGCGAACTGCAGCAACTCATCTACGACGACCAGCCTTACATGTTCCTGTTCGTTCCCGAGGGCACGTCGGTCATGTGGAAGGACGCCTTCCGCATTCGCAGGCCCGGGCCGGACGGCACGTGGATCGACGAGCCCGTGCGCATGACCAAGGCCGGCTGGAGCTATTGGCTGGAGTGGTTCTACCGGCCCGGCTACGGGGAGGAGGCCCGCAACTGACCCATGGCCGCGTTCATCATCCGTCGTCTGCTCATCTCGGTCGTGCTGTTGTTCTTCATCAGCATCATCTCGTTTTTCATCATCACGCTCACCCCGGGCAGCCCGTATCCGTGGGGCGAGCTCAACCCGAAGGTCTCGGAGGAGGTGAAGCGCGTCTTCCGCGCGAAGTTCCACCTCGACCGCCCGCTCCACGAGCAATACGCGCTCATCATGCGCGACCTTTTCACGGGCAACCTGCGCAGCATCAAGGACGAGCGGCCCGTGCTGGAGAAGATCGGTGAACGCCTCCCGGCCACGCTCCTGCTCAACCTCGGCGCGCTCGCGCTCTCGCTCAGCTTCGGTCTCCTCCTCGGCATCTACGGGGCGCGGCATGCCGGGAGACCGCCCGACGTCATCACCAGCATCCTCGCCTTCGCCTTCATCGCTCTGCCTGGCTTCTGGGTTTCTTATCTCGTGGCCATCGCGCTGGTGAATTACGCGGCCGTCCCCATCCTCGGCACGCACACGATCGGCGTCGTGTTCACCAACGGGGCGCAGGTGTTCCTCGACGGATGGTGGCACGTCATGATGCCCGCCTCGATCCTCGCCATCGGCGGCATCGCTGTGCAGTCGCGCTTCGTCCGTTCCAGCATGATCGAGACCCTGCGCGAGGATTACATCCGCACGGCGCGGGCCAAGGGCCTCGATGAATCCGAGGTCTTCTACCGCCACGCCCTGCGCAACTCCATCCGTCCGCTCCTCACAGGTATCGGGCTCCTCCTGCCCGCACTCATCAGCGGTGCGGTCATCATCGAGAACATCTTCGCCTATCCCGGCATGGGCCGGCTCGGTTACGAGGCCGTGCTCGAGCGCGACTACCCCACGCTCGTCGCCCTGAACTTCGTGACCGCCGCACTCGTCCTCGTCGGCAACCTCCTCGCCGACCTCCTCTACGCCGTGGTCGATCCCCGCGTGCGCCTCGAATGATCACCACCGCGCCAGAACCCGTTCCCGTCGCGCCCGCCATTCCCGCGGGCCGCGCCTGGCGCCGTTTCCGCGCCAACCGCGTTGGCGTGGCGGCGCTGTCCGTGGTCATTCTCCTCGCCCTTGTCGCCGCCGTCTTCTTCGTCGCCGAGCGCGCCGGCACGCCGTTGCCGATGGATCCGGACGCCACCAACCTCGAGCGCAAGCTGCTCCCGCCGAACTCCATCAACTGGCTGGGCACCGACAACCTCGGCCGCGATGTCCTCAGCCGCCTGCTCGTCGGCGCGCACATCTCGCTCACCGTCGGGTTCATCGCCGTCTTCGTCTCACTCTCCATCGGCGTCGCGGTCGGCGCCATCGCGGGTTACGCCGGCGGCTGGGTGGACAACCTCATCATGCGCGTGGTGGACGCGATCATGTGTTTTCCGACCTTCTTCCTCATCCTCACCGCCGTGGCCATGCTCGGGCCGAGCATCATCAACATCATCGTGGTCATCGGCCTCGTCAGCTGGACCGGCACCGCGCGTCTTGTGCGCGCCGAGTTCCTCACACTGCGCGAGTCGGCCTACGTGCAGGCGGCCCGCGCTCTCGGTCAGCGCGCCCCGTGGATCATCCTCCGCCACATCCTCCCCAACGCCGCCGCGCCCATCCTCGTCACCGCCGTGCTCGGCGTTCCCGAGGCCATCCTCGCCGAGGCCGGCCTCAGCTTCCTCGGCTTTGGAGTCCAGCCCCCGCAGGCCACGTGGGGCAACATTATCGCCGACGGCAAGACCTACATCCTCGACGCGTGGTGGCTCATCCTCTTCCCCGGGCTTGCCATTCTCATCGCCGCCCTGTCGTTTTATCTCACCGGGGACGCGCTGCGGCAGGCAGTGGAGACCCGGTCCGAACGCCAATGAGCAAGCCCTTACTCCAAGTCCGCGACCTGTGCATCGATTTCGTCCTCGAGGACCGCAAGATCGAGGCCGTGCGCGGCGCGTCGTTCGACCTCGACGCCGGCGAGACCCTCGCCATTGTGGGCGAGAGCGGCAGCGGCAAGAGCGTGACCGCGCTCGCGCTCACGCGCCTCCTGCCCATGCCCCCGGCCCGGGTCACGCGAGGCGAGATCGTCTTCGACGGTGCAGACGTGCTGGCCATGGATGCGGCGGATTTGCGCCGGTTGCGGGGCGGACGCATCGCCTACATCTTCCAGGAACCGTCCACCTCGCTGAACCCCGTCTTCAACGTCCGCAGCCAGATCGCCGAGGCCATCCGCCTGCACCGTCCCGACGTCACCGACGTGGATGCCGAAGTTGTGCGTTGGCTCGACGCGGTGGGCATCCGCGACGCGGCGGCCCGCATGCACGATTACCCGCACCAATTGAGCGGCGGCATGCAGCAGCGCGTCATGATCGCCATGGCTTTGGCCTGCCAGCCGGACGTTCTGGTGGCCGACGAACCCACGACCGCCCTCGATGTCACCATCCAGGCGCAGATCATGGAGCTTCTCGGTTCGTTGAAGGAGCGCTTCGGCATGGCCGTCATCCTCATCACGCACAATTTCGGCATCGTCTCCGGCTTCGCCTCGCGCGTCCTCGTGATGTATCGCGGCCGCATCGTCGAGCAGGGGCCGGTGGACGAGGTGCTGCGCCACCCGCAGCACGCCTACACGCGGGCGCTCATCGACTGCATCCCGCGGCTCGGTTCGCGTGAGAAACGCCTCCGCACGATCGATCACGCCGCCCTCGAGGGGGCTTGATCAGGCCGGGGCGAAATCGAGCTGCTGCTTGAACGAGTCCACCCGCGCCACGATGACCTGCAGTTCGTCGCCGGCTTGGAATGCGCGCCGTGTCCGGCGTCCGACGAACCGCTGCCGCGCCTGGTCGAACGTGTAGAAGTCGTCGCCGAGCGCGGAAACGTGGATGAGGCCGCCGGCCATGACGTCGGGCAGTTCGATGAACATGCCGAAATTCCGGACCTCCAACACGATGGCGCGGAAGGTCTGGCCGGTCTTGCGCGTGAGTTGCTGGCGGAAGAATTCGAATTTCTTCAGCCGGACCGCCTCGCGCTCGGCTTCGGCGGCCTGGCGCTCGGTGGACGAGATGTGCCGGGCGATCTCGCCGAACGGGATGCGTCCGCGCGGCTTGGTGTAGCCGCAGACGTCGGAGAGCACGCGGTGGACGACGAGGTCGGCGTAGCGGCGGATGGGACTGGTGAAGTGGGTGTAGTCGGTCTTGGCCAACCCGTAGTGGCCCGCGGCCTCCGGCGAGTAGCTCGCGCGCTTCAGGCTCTTGAGGAGCGCGGTCTTGAGCGCGTATTCCTCGGGCTGCCCGCGCAACAAGCGCAGGAACCTTGTCAGCTCCTTGCGCACGGCGAGGTTGCCGACCTTGTGTCCGTGCATCTGCACGCGCTCGCGGTATTCGTTCAGCTTGGCCTCGTCCGGCTTCTCGTGCACGCGGTGGATGGCCGCCGCGGGCGTCATGCGGAACAACCGGGCCACGGCCTCGTTGGCCGCGAGCATGCATTCCTCGATGAGTTGGTGGGAGATGTCGTTCTCGATCCGTTCGAGCCGTGCCGGGCGCCCCTGGTCGTCGAGCCACACCTTGACCTCGGGGAAATCAAGATCCAGCGAACCCTCGTCGAAGCGCTTCTTCCGCAGCGCGGAAGCCATGGCCCACGCCTCGTGAAGCATGCGGTCAACGTCGTCCTCCGGCTTGGCCTGCAGCCGCGTGAAAGCCTGCTTGTAGGTCAGGCGGCGGGCGCTGCGGATGATCGTGCGGGCGAAGCGCGAGCGACGGATGCGTCCGTCGCGGGAAATCTCGAGGAACGCGGCGAAGGCGAGGCGGTCCTCGTCGGGCCGCAGGCTGCAGAGTCCGTTGCTCAGCGCCTCGGGCAGCATCGGGATGACGCGGTCGGGCAGATAGACGCTGTTGCCGCGCCGGTAGGCTTCGTGGTCGAGCGGCGTGCCGGGCTGCACGTAATGCGAGACGTCCGCGATGTGCACGGTGAGGCGCCAGCCGTCGCCGGACTTCTCCACGTTGATCGCGTCGTCGAAATCGCGCGCATCGTCCGGGTCGATCGTGATGACGAGAGTGCCGCGGCAATCCTCGCGTCCGTGCGCGGCCGACGGCGGGACGACGGGAGGGAAGGCGGCGGCATCGGCGAGGACCCGCTCGGGGAAGCGCGTGGGCAGGTCGTATTTGCGGATGATCGACTCGATGTCCACGCCCGGACGGTCGGCGGGCCCGAGCACCTCGATGATCTCGCCTTCGGGATTGATGTGGCGGGAGGTCCACTCGCCGAGGCGCACCACGACCTTGTCGCCCTGGTTCGGCCGGAGCGGCGGCGCGGGTGCGGGGACGTAGATGTTGTGGACGAAATGCTTGTCGTCGGGCACCACGTGCCAGAACCGGGCGGATTTCTCCAGCGTGCCCACGGCGGTGGTGGTGCCGCGCTTGAGGATGCGGATGACGCGGCCGCGGGGCTGGTAGCCGCGGAAAGGCGGTTCCTCGCGCAGGTGGCGGGCCACCACGCGGTCGCCGGGCAGGGCGGTGGCCGTGTTCTCGGGGCCGAGGTAGAACTCCTGCTCGCCCGGCTGGTCGCGCAGAAGGTGCGCCGAGCCGTCGCGGTGGAGCTGGATCGTGCCGACGACGAGATCCGCGTCCTCGGGCAGCGCGAAGCGGTCCTGCCGGACGCGCACGATTTCACCCGCGATCTCCAGATCGTGCAGCACGCGCGCGAGGTTCGCGGCCTGACGCGGCGGAAGATTCAACTGCCGCGCGAGGTCGGGCAGCGACGGCGGGGACTTGCGGTTCTTGCGGACCACGGCGATCACCCGCGCCGTCAGGTCGTCATCGCGCTCGCCGCCGGGCATCACCGCGGGACCCGGCGTGTGGGTGACCTGGGCGGGCTTCGGACGCCGTCCCTGCGGAGGTCGCGCCTGGGCCGGGCGCTTTCCCGGGCGTGCGGGTTTGGCGGCTGGCTGTGCGGGCTTGGCGGTCGGCTGGTTGGGGCGACCGGCCGGCTGGCGTGATTCCGGTTTCGGCCGGCGACGACGACGGGGCATTCCTTTCGACAATCAGCCCTCGCCCTGCGCGGCGCAAGAGGAATGCACCCTGGGCCGCGGCCGATGGAGCGTCAATCCCGCGCCGCGAGTTCCTGCCGCTGCCGCATGCGCCGGGCCAGTAATGCAAAAATCCCGCCGCTCGCGAACATGAACAGGCAATAAACGACGGACGGCATCGCGATGTGCGGGCTGTTCAGGAGGCCGAGCGTGATGGCAAGGGCCAGCGTGCCATTCTGGATGCCGGCCTCGATGGAAATGGTGATGCGCTGCGGCAACCCGAGGCCCGCCATGCGCGCGATGAAGAACGAAACGGCCATCGTCACGAGGTTCAGCGTGATGGCCGCCGGACCCGCGAGCCGGAATTGCTCGGCGAGGTTCTCTTCCCGCGAGACCGCCACGGCGATGATGACGGCGAGGAACACGAGGGAAAAAACGTTGGCCGGACCGTAGAGACGCTGCGCGATCCGCGGTTGCGCATGGCGCAGCGACATGCCGAGGACGATCGGCAGGATCGTCACGAGCATGAGCTGGCCGAGGGTTTTCCAGAACGGGAGCTGCACGGCCGCCTCCGCGCCGAGGAAGTGCGCCATGGACCATCCGACCAACCACGGGATCGTGAACACGCACACCACGCTCGAGATGGCGGTGAGGGTGACCGAGAGGGCCGTGTCCCCGCGCGCGAGG
This sequence comes from uncultured Chthoniobacter sp., assembly GCA_964609925.1. Lineage (GTDB taxonomy): Bacteria > Verrucomicrobiota > Verrucomicrobiia > Chthoniobacterales > JACTMZ01 > JACTMZ01. The sequence continues at coordinate 21,934 of CAZSUJ010000030.1, forward strand.
TGGGTGATGACATTCGAGGTCGCTCCGCCCGGACACGCCGCCAGCACCATCAGACCGACCGCGAGTTCGCCGGGCAGTCGGAATGCGAGGGCGAGGAGGAAGGCGATGGCCGGGAGCAGGAGGAGTTGGCACGCGACCCCGACCAGCTTGGCCCGCGGGGATCGGAAGACGCGGCGGAAGTCGTCCGGCACGAGGCTCAGGCCCATGCCGAACAGGACGATGAAAAGCGCGAGCGGCAGCATGAGCGCCTTGAGCAATTCGCCGGACATGGGCGCAACTTGTCCGGCCGGCGCCGCCGTGTCCATGCCGGGATTCCCACGAGCCGGCCGCCGCGTTACGATGCCCCCGTCCATGCGTGTGCCGTTGAACATCGTCCGATTCGCGCTTCCCGCCGTCGCTCTGGCCGCGGCCGTCTGGCTCGCGCTCCTGTGGCAACCGGCCCGTCAGGTGGAACTGCACACCGCGACGCTGCTGCAGCGCGTGTCCGCCCGCGACTGGCCGGCGGTGCTCGAGATGATGGCGCCGGATTACGCCGACGCGTGGGGACACGATCGCGAGGGTTTGGTGGACGATGCGCGGACCTTGCTCAGCCATTTCTTCGCGCTGCATGTCGTCGCGATCGAGCCGCCCGTCGTGAAGGTGGACGGAGATCGGGGCGAGGCCAGCGCTCGCCTCGGTATGTTCGGATCCGGCACCGGCCTTGCCCAGGCCGTGATCGAGGAAGTGCAGGCGTTGCGGGAGCCGTTCGTGCTCCGATGGAAAAAGTCCGGCCCATGGCCCTGGGATTGGGAGCTCGCCTCGCTGGGCCAAAGCGAAATCGAGGGGCGCTTTCCGGGCGGGGTGCCCCCTCTGTAGGACCGGGCTAGGCGGTCTCGATCATCCCGGCGAGGGCTTCCGCCGCGCGGTCGAAGCTGAGTAGGCCGGTGTTCAGGACGGCGTGGTAGAGGAGCGGATCGTCGATTGCGCGGTCGAAGTTCGTCTTGATGTAGCGCCGACGGCCGGTGTCGTGCTCGTGGGCGTATTTGACCGCCTCCTTCTCCGGGAGTTCGAGGTGGCGGCGGAGGTGGGCGACGCGCACGCTCTCGGGGGCGACGAGCCGCGCATGGAGGCCGCCCTTGAGCTTGGCGGTGATGATGTTCCCGCCGCGGCCCACGATGATGCAGTGTCCGATGCGGGCGAGCTTCAACACGGTGTCGCTGGTGTGGTGGAAGAGCGTCCAGAGCGAGGGATGCAACCCGAGCAACTCGCCGACGAGGGCCTCGACGGTCGTGTCCTTGTCCTCATGCACGTGCTTGCCGATGACCTGCGGCAGGTCCTGATCCTCGAGCACCCTGCTGATCAGGTTCTTGTCGAACACGGTCCACGGCGGCGCGTCCTTCGGTCCGCGGGCCGTGAGTTTCTCCGCCAGCAGGCGGGCCACCGTCTCGGCCCCGGCCCCGGCCTCGCGGGAAAGTGTGACAAACGGCGGATGCGGTTTCGCTGCTGCGGCGCGGTCGCGTTGGCTCAGCAGGTAAGCTCGGTAAGTGGCGAGGGGATCACTCATGATTTCAAGCTAACAGACGCCACCCGCGGTGCAAACGTGCTCGCCGGGGAGTCAAGCCTTGGTGTTGTCCCTGCGCTTCGGCTTTGTTAGATTCGAAAAAGTGCGTCGTCGCCCGCCCGCCTGCCGTCCGTTGGAACTCGTGACCGGCGGCACCGCCCCCGTGTGGATGTCCCCCGGGCTGACCGAGCTCAACCGCCTCCCGCCGCGAGCCACGTCCTGTCCCTTTCCCGCCCGGGACGCGGCCTTGGGCGCCGAGCGGACGGACTCACCGTGGTTCCTGCCGCTCGATGGCGATTGGGCTTTCCGTCTCGCCGCGCGTCCGGAGGACGTGACGTCCGACGACGTCGCCGGCAAGGACATGGCGCGCTGGCCGCGCATCGAGGTGCCGGGCAACTGGGCAATGCAGGGCCACGGCGCCCCGCATTACACGAACGTGCAGATGCCCTTCCCGCACGACCCGCCATTCGTCCCGCGCGACAACCCCACCGGCCTGCACGCCCGCGAGTTCACCGTGCCGGCGGCGTGGCGCGGACGCCGCGTCATCGTCCACTTCGGCGGCGCGGAAAGCGTCCTCTTCGTCTTCGTCAACGGCACCTTTGTCGGCATGGGCAAGGACTCGCGCCTGCCTTCGGAATTCGACCTCACCCCGTTCGTGCGCTTCGGGCGTCGCAACACGCTCGTGGCCGTCGTGGTGAAATGGTCGGACGCCTCGTTCATCGAGGATCAGGACCAATGGTGGCTGGGTGGTCTGCACCGTGAGGTGTTCCTCTACAGCACGGCCGAAGTGCGGATTGCGGACGTATTCGCGACCGCCGGCCTGAGCCCCGACGGACGCACTGGCACCCTGCGGCTCGAGGTGGCCGCGGGTTTCCCGGGCGACGCGGAACCGGGTTGGTCGGTCGCGGCGGAATTGCTCGATCCGAAGGGCCGCTCGGTCTGGACCAAGCCGCTCGCCGCACCCGTGCCGGTCGGCCGCCGTCCCGATCACGACCGCCTCAAGGCGTGCTTCGATGTGCGTGTGCCGCGGGTCCTCGCCTGGACGTCCGAGACGCCGCACCTTTACCGCCTCGTGGTCTGCCTGCGCGATCCGTCCGGACGCGCCGTCGAGTGGACGAGCGTGCGCACCGGATTCCGCACCCTCGAGGTGCGCGACCGGCAGTTGCTCGTCAACGGACGCCGCGTGCTGATCAAGGGCGTCAACCGCCACGACCACGACGACGTGCGGGGCAAGGCGGTGGACCGTGAGACCATGCGGCAGGAGGCGGTGCTGATGAAGCAGCACAACATCAACGCCGTCCGTTGCTCGCATTACCCGAACGACCCGCACTGGCTCGACCTTTGCGACGAGCTGGGGCTCTACGTCATCGACGAGGCGGATGCCGAGTCGCATGACCTCTACTACCAACTCGCCGGCGACGGACGCTACGCGGCCGCCCTGCTCGAGCGCGCGCGCCGAATGGTCGAGCGCGACAAGAACCATCCGTCCATCATCCTTTGGTCGCTCGGCAACGAGAGCGGCTGTGGCCCGAATCACGAGGCCATGGCCGGTTGGGTGCGGGGGCGCGACCCGTCGCGTCCGCTCCACTACGAACCCGGCATCTGGTTGCAATGGGCGCCCGACCCGCCGCCCGACCGCATCTACGCCGGCGGCGACCGCGTCACGGACATCGTTTGTCCGATGTATCCGACCATCGACCGGATCATCGAGTGGGCGACGAACAAGAACCATTCCGACCGGCGCCGACCGATGATCCTCTGCGAATACTCGCATGCGATGGGCAACAGCAACGGCTCCCTGGCCGACTATTGGGACGCGTTCGAGAAGTATCCGGGACTCCAAGGCGGCTTCATCTGGGAATGGATCGACCACGGCATCCGCCGCATGGCGCGCGATGGCACGTTCTACTGGGCCTACGGCGGAGATTTCGGCGACGTGCCCAACGACGCGAATTTCTGCTGCGACGGTCTCGTCTGGCCCGACCGCACGCCGCACCCCGCCATGCAGGAGTTCAAGTTCCTCGCGCGTCCGGTCAAGGCGGTGGCCTTCCGCGCGGGCCGCGTCGTCCTGCGCAGCATGCGTGATTTCACGGACACCGGCGACATCCGCGCCGAGTGGGAGGTCACACTCGATGGACGGATTGTCGCCTCGGGTGTTTTGCCCGCCTTCCGCATCCCGCCCGGGGGCGAGGTCGCCTTGCCTCTTCGTTGGAAGCCGCCGATCGGCGCCCGGGGCGAACTTCACCTCAATCTCCGCTACCTGGCGCGGCGCGAGACCCCGTGGTGCGACGCGGGATTCCTGCTCGGCTGGGACCAGTTGGTGCTTGGCGGACGCCGCACCGTTCCGGCCGCCCCACGCGGAATGGCCGCGCTCCGGCGCGAGCGCGACGCCATTGTCATCGAGGCCGGCCCGGTGCGCGCAGTTTTCGAGCCGCGTCGCGGAGAGTTGCGCGAATTGCGGGTCTCCGGCGATCTCGTGACATCCGCCGATCCACATCCGCAAGTCTGGCGCGCCCCCACCGACAACGACGGCATCAAGCTCTGGACCGGGCAGGAGCAAAAAGCGCTCGGCCGCTGGCGCGCCGCGGGCCTCGAGACGGCGAAACTCGTGCGGCGTCCGCCTGTCGTGCGGCGGTCCCGCGACGGGCGCGTTACCGTGGTCCGCCCCTCCGTGCTCCGCTGCAAGGGCGGCGCCATCGCCCACCGCGAAACATGGACCTTCGGCGCCGGCGCTTTGCGTGTGGACCACGAGTTCCGCGTGCCTGCGGCCTTGGCCGACCTGCCGCGTCTCGGCGTCGTCTGGGAGTTGGCTCCGGGTTTCGAGAGCCTCGCGTGGTTCGGGCGGGGTCCTTGGGAGAACTACCCCGACCGCAAACGCTCCGCCCCGCTCGGCCTCCACCGCTCGACCGTTTCCGACGAATACGTGCCCTATGTGATGCCGCAGGAACACGGCCACCACACCGACACCCGCTGGGTCGAGTTGGCCGCGGCCGACGGCACGGCGCTGCGCGTCAGCGCGGCGGGCGCGCCCTTCGGCTTCAGCGCGAGCCACTTCACCGCCGCCGACCTCACCGCCGCGTTCCATACGTGCGCCCTCCGGCCGCGCCCCGAGACGTTCCTCAGCCTCGACCTGGCCCACCGCGGCCTCGGCACGGCCAGTTGCGGACCGGATACCCGTCCCGAATACCGCATCTCCGCCGGCCTCCACCGCGGCAGCTTCGTCTTCAGTTTCGCGAGCGCGGAGTAACCGCCGACACGGACCAGTTCTCGCGCAGAGGCGCAGAGACGCGGAGCAGGAGAAGTGTGGGAGGAAGGTGAAGACCGGCCTTCCCTCACTGCGCGCCGATAATGTGCTTCCACTTCCTGCAGTGATGCCTCATAGAGCACCTCCGGAGCGATGAACCTTCCCAACCTCCGCAGCCGAGCCGTCCGGTCCGCCCGCTTCAACCGAGCAACCACCACTCTTGCCCGCAGCGCCTCGACCCGCCGCCGCACACCCGAGCACTCCCCAGCCAAGCCGCAAGCGTGTTGCCGATATTGCATTGATCAACATGTTGTCCAATGCGGATATTTTACAATGTTGTCCAATAAACGTTAGGCAAAAAGATAACCATGGGACACCGCCTTCCAGATGATCAGCTGAAGCTATACCGCCGCATTGATGAGATACTCTTCTACATCTGGGATCCCATTGGAATAAGCCGCAGCGATTGGGCGCGAGACGAATATCAAGCCTACCTTCCCAAGGTTTTCGGCATGATCATGGAGAAGCGCCCAACAAGTGATATTGTCGATTACCTAGTTAAGATCGAAGCGGATCATATGGGTCTCGATAGAAAGCCCGGTATCGAAAAGAGAACAGAGGAAGTTGCGATTTTGCTTCAGGAAGTTCGAGAAAGCCTCCTCCGCAGTGACACACCAAAATAAGCCGAACCATGCCACTGACCCAACGCGCTATGGGCGCGGGTCATGACGGACGTTAGCTGAAAGAAATAGCCACATGAGCGATCACGCCGTTTCAGAACCTTGGAGGCTTTCATTAATCGAGAGCATTCTCCATTCTGGAACTTTCGGAATTCTTATTGTCATCGCAATCTTGTTGATGACAGCAGTGGGCATTGGGTCCGTCCTTGCTCGGAGGCTGACTGTCGCCACAACGGTTCTTCCGTTGCCTGCAATTTTAGGTGTCATGTTCTATAGCTTCTGCATTTGGCGGACTGTTCCGGAGATTCTCCATTCTCCTGGTGTTCGTGATCCGAATTGGTATTTTTACCTAAGCTCGGATGCAGCGCTAATCGCCTTTCTCGGCTGCGTCTCTTCGGTTATCCTATTCGTTCTGACGATGGTTGCCTCGATCGGAAAAAGGAATGAAAGCTAACGGGCCGATCGACCAAATCACCATGCCTTCGGCACTTCTGACATGCTTCCTGCTGATCCCGCTCCGCGGGCAGGAAGCACGCAAGAAGCAAGCGGAGATTCCTCATCGAGGACGTCCGCCAAGCTCCGTGAATCCGTTGAGACCCATCTTTGCAGTCACCCTCTTGATCCTTTTGACAGCCTGTGCTTCCCTGCGTCCGAAAGCCCACATGAGCAATCCTGTTTTCTACTTTGAGATTCCCGTGCAAGACATGGACCGTGCGGTCGAGTTTTACGCGAAGACGTTTGGCGTCAACTTTGAACGACAGAGCATCGATGGCAACGAGATGGCTCTTTTCCCATATCATGTTGGGGGTGAGGGCGCGACCGGAGCCCTGGCAAAGGGCGATAGCTACAAGCCGTCGCTCAAGGGAACAAGGGTCTATTTCTCGACATCAGACATCGATGCCACGCTCCACAGTGCGATTGCCGCCGGAGGCAAGCTGATCTATCCCAAGACCGACATAGGAGATTATGGCTTTGTGGCGGAGTTTGAGGACTCAGAAGGCAACTGCATTGCGTTGCACATGAAAAAGGAATGAACCCGAATGAGGTAGCAGTCCTATCAACTGCCCGCTGTGACGCTGAAGGTCTGCTGCGAGCGGCTGGGGACGTTCCAACCTGACATGAGCCTGTTTCGCTACACGATCAAACTGGAGGGTGGCACCGCCAAGAATGGGAGCATCACGGCGAAGACCGAGGATGAGGCGCGGAAGAAGGTCTCGGCGAAGCATGCGGTCGCCGAGTGGGTTTCCATCAAGGCGGACAAGCCGTCCCCGTCACCGGCCAAGCCGGTCAAGCCGCAGGCACCGAAGCTGCAGGTGCCGAAATCGAAGAGCATGTCGAAGCTGGAGAAGATGCTCTACCTGCAGTCCGGGAAGTGCTTTTTCTGCCGCGAACAACTCTCGGTGGCCGAGGCAAGCATCGAGCATCTCCATCCGCGGTCTAAGGGCGGCACCAGCACCGAGGGCAACGAAGTCGTTTGCTGCGCCGCTTTGAATCAGGTCTTCGGCAACATGGACCTCCGGGCGAAATTCGAGTTCGTCATTGCTGCCGGAGGCTCCATCAAATGCCCGAGGAGACTGTGATTGACGGTGCGGCTGCTTCAGCTGCCGCAGATTGAGTCAGCGCGGCCGGGCCGCGGGTTGGATCGGCGGCAGCTGAAGCAGCCGTTCCGGAGTCGGCGGCGGTCAGAACTTGAAGCCGAGGCCGGCGAACCAGCCGTAGGTGGTCATGTCGTAGAGAAAGTTGTCGCGGTCGTAGTCCACATACATGTAGCGGTAGCCGCCCTCGAGGAAGACGTTGCGGCTGAGGTTGAAGCCGACGGTGGCCTGCGTGACCCAGGTCAGCTCGGAGCCCACGCCGAAGCCGCCCGCGTCACCTTGGGCGGCGAGGAAGAGCCAGCGCGTGAGGTTGAGTTGTCCGCGCAGGCCGATGATCGGGTCCACCCAGGCGCGCGAGGCCGAACCGCCGGTGGGCAGCGCATTGTAAACGGCTTGGGAAACCTTGGAGGCGAGGCGTTGCTGGGCGGCGGCGAAGCGGGCCTGCGCGGCCGGCCCGAACGTGCCCCGGGCTTGGGCAACCTTGGCCGCCGCGGCTTCGCGGACGTAGGAGCGGATCTCGCCGCGGGCCGAGGAAAGAACGCCGGCGAGCCGGCCCGAGGTCAGGGCCTCGACGACGCGCCGGTCCGGCCCGGCGAATCCGGGGAGGCCCGGCAAGTTGGTTTGGCCGCCCGGGCGTCCGATTCCCGGGCCTACGCCGGGGCCGCGGTCGGGACGCAGGCCGGGGTCCCTGCCGCCTCCGGGAAGAAGCCCGTTGCCATCCGTCGGGCCGCGTCCGACCCCGCGGTCCGCCCCGCGCGAGCGGTCCCGGCGGTCGCCGCGTTGGGTGAGGTCTTGGAGGGCAGCCAGCTTTTCCAGCGAGGGTCCGGAGATGTTCGGTCCGACGCTGCCGAGTTCCGGCGCGAGGGCGCGGATGACGGAGCGGGCGATCGAAGCTTCCTCGGTGGCGGTGTTGACGGCCGAGGTGATGGAGGATTGGGCCGCGGCGACGGCGCTGGTGACGCGGTCATTGATGCGCGAGGCCACCCCGTTGGCGATCCGCTGTCCCAAGGCATCCGCTCCGACCGTGCTGCGGTCGAGGCCGAGGCTCATGCCGAGGTAGTTGTAGCGAGCGCCGGCATACACATCGACGAAGCCGCGGCGGTCATCGATCACGCGGTAGGCAAGGGCGGCCGAGGCCAATCCCTGCTCGAGGTCGAGCGTGCCCGATTGATAGAGCACGTCGCCGAGTTTCGTCTCGCCGGAGAGGTCCGCGTAGAGTCCGTCGGCCAAAAGCCCCCAGCGCCCGTGGCGCAGCTCGCCGCGTCCCATCAGGCCCCAGTCGAGGTTCTGCAGGAGCTTCCTTGTCGCGGCCTGCACGCCGGCGGGCCCGATGTTCTTGATGCCCACGTCGCCCCTCATCGACATGGTCCAGAGATACGGTTCAACAACGAGGCTCCAGCCGTCCGGGTTCTTCCCGGGCACCAACTCGAACGGCGCGACCGGCCGGAAAATGGAGTCGCGGGTCCACTCGCCCACCGGGGCGAAGAGGGTGGACCCCTGCGGCGGCGCTGACGGATCAGCCGTCTGCGCTTTGGAGACGACTGCCCCGGCGGTTAGTGCGGTGGCGGCGAGCAGGGCCAAGGCCCGGCCCGTATGGTAAGACGGGATGCGCATTCCGATCGGGAGCGAGCGCTACCAGGCGCGGCGGTAGCCGACGCGGCCGTAGGGTCCGACACGCACCGCGACTCCCGGGGCGAAGGCGGGCGGAGGCACGACGGGCGGCGCCGCATAGACCGGCGGGGCATAAACTGGCGGCGGTGCGTAGCCCACGCGGAAGCCGCCCCCGTAGGCCGCGCCTCCGTGGTAGGCGGCCCCGTAATGCGCGCCATTCACCTCTCCGCTGCTTGCGTGCCAGCCGTAGCCGCTGGCGGCGCTGCGGTTCCAGTTGTCCGTTCCGCCGGCGGCATTGTGATAGGTCCCGGATCCCGTGTGCCAACCGTCACCGTATTGTCCCGAGGCGCTGTGGCTGGTGTTGTAGGTCTGGCCGGAGCGGGAGGTCCAGGACGTCGAACCGCTGCTGCTCCAATTGCCGTTGCTGGCGTGGAACGAGCCGCTGTGACAGCCGCCGTAGGCGAGGATGGAGCCGGGCGCGGCACACGCGAGGCCGAGGGTGAGGGCGAGGATGGGGATTTTCATGGCTGGGTTTTCGGGCGGTCGAAAGTGAGGTCTTCAGGCTGCGGAAGGTCCTTCTCGTCGGCGGACAGGCCGAGTGTCCGCGCGCGGAGCTTCCCGTCCTTGCTGATCGAGAGCGACTGGATCTCGCGGAGTTTGGTGCCGTCGCGCAGCACATGTTGCGATTCGATGGTCCAAGCCGTGCCGTCCTGCTTCCACGCGCCCTGGCCGAAACTTCCGTCGGACTGGAAGCTCCAAGAACGGATTGATTTCGCGGACGGGTCCCAGGCGATCCAATCCATGCCGGCCCCGGCGGGCACGCCTTGCGCGAGCACTGTGCGGCGCAGGACGAGGAAATTGCCGCTGTCGTCGGGCGTCAGGGAAACACGGACCTCACCGTCCTTCGACGTCGCGACCCAATCCCCGAGGAGCGGGCCGAGCGGTCCGAGTTCCTGCGAGCGGTCGGCGGCGGTAGCGCTGCGCTCGCGCACGGACGCGAGCAGCCATTTGCCATCCTTCTTCACGAGCGTGCTCGTGTAGAGCGCGCTGCTGGGCGGCAGGCGTCCGCCGGAGACGAACGAAGCGCCGTCCTCGATGGCCGTGTCCGGCGTGAGGAAGCGCAAGGAGGCGCTGTCGACGGCGACCTTGGCTCCGGGATTCGCGGCGAAATAGGCGGCGAAGAGGGCGCTGATCGCTTCCCGTCCGCGATGGGTTTGTCCGTCGAGGTCGGTGTAATCCGCGTCCTCGGTCCAGAATGCGGCGACCGCCTTCGCGTCCCCCTTGTTGAATGCGGCGACATATCCCTCGCCCGTCGCGGCGACGGCGGCAAGGTCTGGGTTCGAGGTCTGGGCCCAAGCGGGGCATGCCAGCGCAAGCAGCAGGCAGAGGAGATATTTCATTGGCAGGGGGGAGGCTAGTGCCGGAAGGCGCGCGCGACTATCCGGATTGTGCGTATGGAGGCGGCGATGAAGCAGCTGGCGGTGGAGGCTGACGGCACGCTCGCGAACAAACCCGCCGATTCCCAGTGCAGGATCCGCCAGAGTGGTGAGGGCGTTCGTGTCGAGGTGGATCAACAGCCCGGCCAAGAGTCAGGCGCGGCGGCGGTGGATCAGGGCGAGGAGTGCGAGGCCTGCGGCCAGCAGGGCGTAGGTGCCGGGCTCGGGGACGGCGGAATAGTTGAGGTAGATGTCGTTGCCGGACTGCGTGAGGCCGAAGGAGGCGCCGGGGCGGACGATGTTCAGCGCGACGTTGCTGCTGTCGAGCCACGTGGACGGGGCGCTGAGGCTGAGGTTGGCGAGTTGGGTGGTGAGGCCGTCCACGTCGTAAATGAGCCAGCCGTTGGTGCCGGTCACGTCGGTGTTCCAGAACGCGTTGGACCAATCCACATTGACGCCGAAGTCCAACGCCAGCGTGGTGGCCCCGGCGAAGTCGAGGTTGCCGCCGACATTGATGCCGTCGAAGTTGGTGCCGCGGAGGCCGATGGCGTTCGCTTCAAGTTCCCATTCCACCGCGGCGCTGCCGTTGGTGTAGGTGAGGTTGCCGCCGACCGTCTGGATGCCGGGGCTGGTGCCGGGGGCTTGGGTGCCGGACACGGTGAGATTGCCGCCGATGGTTCCGTTGCCGGCGAGGGTGCCGCCGCTTTCGACAGCCGTGTTGCCGGCGATGGAGCCGTTGACGATGAGACGTCCGCCGTTGACGGTCGTGCTGCCGGTGTAGGAGTTCGAGCCGCTGAGCGTGAGCGTGCCGGTGCCGGTCTTGGTGAGGCCGCCGTTGCCGGTGAGGCCGAGGGCGGTGGCGACGGCGAAGGCTTGGGTGTCGATGCTGCCGCCGGAGTTCGTGAGGATGACATCGCCGCTCTCGAAGCCGGCGAAGAGAGCGGCTTGGTTGGTGGTGAGGCGCAGGGTGCCGCCGTCGAATCGCACGCTGCCGCTGCCGCTTCCCTCGGTCACTTGCCGGGCCGCAAGTGAGCCGCCGAGCAGATTCACGGCGCCAATCGCATTGGACGCGGTGCCGAGGGTGACGGTGGTGGCGGAGACAGTGCCGGTGCCGCTGATTTCCAAGGTGCCTTGGCCGGAAGCGCCGACATCAAGCGTGGTTCCATTGCTCCACACGCCGCCGCTCACCCTGGCCAAGCCGGTGGAGCCCGCATTCTGCGCGATGATGCCGCTGGCGCTGCGGACGAAGCCGCTGCTGCTGACCTCCAACGTCCCGTCGCCCCCCGTCCCGACGAACAGCGTCGAGGAGTTTGACCACGTGCCGCCGGTCACGGTCGCTCGTCCTTGCGACAGGGCCCCGGAAGCGATGAAACCTGTCGAGTTGAAGACGGATCCGGTGCCGCTGATTTCCAAGGTGCCGTTGCCTTCATTGCCGACAAAAAGCGCGCTCCCGCTGACCAGGCTCCCGCCGCTGACTTTGGCCAGGCCGGTGGAACCAGCCGCGGCGCCGATCGAGGACACTGTGCTGTTTCTCACTGTTCCCGTGCCGCTGATTTCCAACGTGCCGTCGCCGGACTCGCCGACGGAGAGCCCGTTCAAGGCGCGGAGAACTCCACCGCTGACCACCGCGGTCCCCGTGGCTCCGGCATCCGCGCCGATGATCACAGCTGCGGCCCCGACCACGCCGGTCCCGGAGACGCCGAGCGTGCCATCGTCGCCCGCCAACCGGCCGACGGTCACGTTCACCAGCGAATTGGAGAGCCGTCCGGTCACGGCGAGCGTGCCGCCGCGCACGATGGTTCCATCCTGCGAGGAGTTGCCACCCGAGAGGGTCAGCGTGCCGCTGCCCTGCTTGATGAGGGCACCATCGCCGGAGAACGCCAAGGATGTCGCAGCGGCGAAGCCCTGCGTGTCGATCGTGCCGCCGCCGCCCATCACGGTGACGTCGCCGTCTTCGAAGCCGTCGAACAAGACGCTCTGGTCGCCCGCGAGCCGCAAGGTGCCGCCATTGAAGGTGACGGCGCCATCGCCGTTGCCCTCGGAGATTTGCCCGGTGGTGAAGACGCCGCCGAAGAGATTCACGGCACCGGTCGAGCCGGCATCCACGCCGACGACGGTGCTGGAACTCAACGCGTTGCCGTTCGAGAGGATGAGCGCGGCGTTGTCACCAGCGTCCCGGCCGACGGTGAGAACGCTGCTGCCATGGTTGATCGGGGTGCCTCCGGTGATGGCGATGGCACCTTCGCGGATCGTGGTCTCGCCGGCATAGGTGCCGGCACCGCTGAGGGAGAGCGTGCCGCTGCCGCGCTTGATGAGGCCGCCGCTGCCGCCGAGGCCGGCGGCCGAGGAGGCATTGAACGTCTGGGTGTCGATCGTGTTGCTCGCGCCGGCGAGGGTGATGTCGCCCGCCTCGAAGCCGGAGAACAGGTTGGTCTGGTTGCCGGTGAGGCGGAGCGTGCCGCCATCGAAGGCCACGGTGCCGCTGCCCGCGCCTTCGGTGATGTTGCGGGTGGCGAGGACGCCGCCGTTGAGGTTGAGGCTGCCCGTGCCGGAGGCATTGACTCCCATGAGCACGGCGGAGGCCGAGACGGTGCCGTTCGAGAGGTTCAACGTTCCCTGACCTTCGTCGCCGAACGCGAGGATCGCCGCGTTGCTCCAAACGCCGCCGCTGATGTTGGCCGTGCCCGTCGAGTTGGTGGACAATCCGAGGGTGCTGTCGGCGTTGGCCACGCTGCCGTCGGAAAGATCGAAGATGCCGTTGTCTCCGGAGGCGAGGCCGACGACGAAGTTCGAGAGCGTGTGGCTGATGGATCCGCCGCCGGTGATGGCGAGGGTGCCGTTGCGGATGGTGGTGCCGCCCGCGTAGTTGTTGCTGCCGGTGAGGGTGAGCGTGCCGCCGCCTTGTTTGGTGAGCGCGCCGTTGCCGGTGAGCCCGCGGGCGGTGGCGACGGTGAAGGCTTGCGTGTCGATGGTGCCGCCGGAGTTCGTGAGGATGACATCGCCGCCTTCGAAACCGGTGAAGAGGGCGGCTTGGTTGGTGGTGAGGCGCAGCGTGCCGCCGTTGAAGGTGAAGGTGCCGCTGCCGCTGCCTTCCAGCACCTGGCTGGTGGTGAGGAGACCGCCGAGGAGACGGACGGTGCCGGTGCCATTGGACAGGTCTCCGAGGAGAACCGAGGTCGCGGAGACGGTGCCGTTGGAAATGACCAGGGTGCCAGCACCTTCGCGGCCGACCCTAAGCGTCGAAGAATTGATCCAAGTGCCGCCGCTGATCGTGGCCAGTCCCGTGGTGCCAGCGGAGTATGCGATGTCTGCTCGCGCGTTGCTGACCACGCCATTGCCGGAGATTTCCAGCGTGCCGTTGCCGCCGTCGCCGACGCCAAGGCTCCCCGAGTTGATCCAACTTCCGCCGCTGATCGTGGCGAGTCCTGTCGAGCCGCCGAATAAGCCGATGGTCCCACCGATGCTGGTGACTGATCCCGTGCCGGAGACCTCGAGTGTGCCATTGCCGAATAAGCCCACGGCGAGACTTCCCGAGATGGCCCAATTCCCGCCGCTGACCCGGGCCAGTCCGGCTGCGCTGTCCGAATAGCCAAGAGCTGCCTCGCCGGTGTTGGCCGAACCAGCGCCAGAAACATCGAGGACGCCGTTGTCGCTGCCCGCGAAGCCAACGATCATGAGATTCGACGTGTGATTGATGGCCCCATTGCCGCTGACAGCCAAGGTGCCGTTCCGCAAGGTGGTCCCGCCGGCGTAGGAGTTGCTGCCTGTGAGCGTGAGCGTGCCGCTGCCGCGTTTGGTCAGGGCACCGGCACCGGTGAGTCCGTTGCTGGTCGCCACGTTGAAGCTCTGGCTGTCGATGGTGCCGCCATTCGTCCCGAGGGTGACGTCACCGTTTTCGAAACCGGAGAAGAGCGAGGCTTGGTTGGTGGAGAGGCGAAGGGTGCCACCGTTGAAATTGACGGTTCCACTGCCGAGGCCTTCGGCGATTTGGGGAGCGACCATGGTGCCGCTGTTGAGGTTGATGCTGCCGCTGCCGGGGGTATTGGAACCCACCGTCACGGTGCCGGAGTTGCTCCAGGTCCCGCCGTTGAGGTTGACCGTCCCGCTGTTGCTGTTGCCGACAGCGGCTGATGTGTTCGAGACCACACCGCCTACCCCGATGCTGAGCGTCCCGGTGTTGGTGAGGCCGACGATAATGCTTCCGGGGATAATCCAATTGGGCGAGGTGGAGGACCCGGGAATCACGTTGCCCGTGGTGGTGACCTGCGCGTGGGCGACGGCGGAGAAAAATCCGAAGATGTGCGAAGCGTGACAGACAACGAGCCGGGAGAGCCGGGCAAGCCGACGGGAACCGCGCGAGGGGGAGGGCTTGGACGGCATTTGGTTCATGGCGCGCGGGAGGTGGAATCAATGCATCGGATGCCTGTTTAGGGAGGGATCTTTCGTCAGGATCGCAATCCGGCTGACCGGGGTCCTCGGCGCAGCCGGATTAAGAAAGAGACTTGGAGGCGGTTATAGGGAGGGCGGCGAATGAGTCAACCTGCCAAAAGCAACCGGTTCCGAAAAAATCTCCGGCCCACGCCTTCAACAGGCGCAGTGGTATCGGGATCCGTGTGCATACGCTTGCACCCGCCCGGATTGTTGGCCGCTAACGTTGTTCCTATTTGACCAGCTCGATCTCGCCGGGCCGCCAGGTCTTGTCGAACCATGGTTCGAGCGGACCGTAGAGGCGGAGGATCATGAACCAGCCTTTGCCGGGGAGGGTCTGAATCCAGTTGTTCTCGAATCCCTCGGGGGCCTTGGGACCGAAATAGACATCCACCGAGCCGTCGGCGTTCTTCTTCACCTTGGGATTCTGGCTCGTGACGCTGGGGGCTTTCTGGTCGGTCTGGATCATGGAGCGCGTCTGGTTGTCGTAAACGATGACGGACCAGAAGTCCTTCACCGGGACATTGGGCGGGAGGCGCAGACGGTAGGTTTTGCCGCCGTCGAACGGGTTGCCGTCCGCGTCCTGCACCGACCACGGATACTGCGAGCCTTGGCCGACCATCTTCATCTCCATCGCGGGCGTCACGCCGGTGGCGAAGTAGTAATAGAAGATGTAGCCGTCGAGATTTGTCACGCCGGGTGACGTCTCGAACTTGTAGCCGCCGAAGAACGGCAGGCGCCAGGCGCTCTTCGGGTAGTAGTAGGCCTCGGGCGAGCGGACCTTGAAGGCGATGGTGCGGGCGGTGACAGCGCCGATATTCGCGGCGTCGGTGAGGATCTTCTTCATCCGCTCGTCGGGAGCGAACGGCTTGCCTTTCTCGATGCCAATGGAGGCGAAGAGTCCGAGCATGGTGGGATCTGCACCGTCGGGCGGCTCTTCCTGGATGACCTTATGCAGCATTTCCCAGAACGTGTAGTCGCCGGGCGCGACGTAATTCGCCGGAACCCCGGAGCCATCGACGAACTTCATCGCTGGAGGATTCGCGGCCTCGGCCAGCGGGTAGACCTTGAGGTGCTTCTTGACCGATTCGACGCTCGGCTTCGTGGAGCCATCAACGAGGAACGCCCGGAACGCCAGCCAGTTCCCGTAGGTGCTCGGCCGCAGGACGAAGTAGCCCTCGGGGACCTCGC
>CAZSUJ010000031.1:0-36941 GCA_964609925.1 uncultured Chthoniobacter sp.
AGCTCAACGCCGACCCGTCCGACCCGCTCTACCCGCGCGCCTTCCGCTCGGCCTATCCGCCGGGCTCGACGTTCAAGACGTTCGTCGGCCTCGCCGCACTCCAGACCGGGCTGATCAAGCCGGAGACCCGCGTCAGTTGCCCCGGCGGCCTGCAGGTCGGGAATTTCTACTTCCGCAACTGGAAGTCCGGCCACTCGGGCAACCTCACGCTGGCGCAGGCGCTCTCCCAGTCGTGCAACACCTGGTTCTACCAAGTCGGCCTCAAGATCGGCGCCGCGCCGATCATAGAGTGGGCCGACGGCCTCGGCCTCGGGCGGCGCACCGGCATCCCCCTGCAATCCGAGTCGCGCGGCAACATACCGAACGACGACTACATGCTGCGCGTCCACAAACGGAAAATCCTCAACGGCGATGTCGCCAACATCAGCATCGGACAGGGCGACATCCTCATCACACCGCTGCAGATGGCGCAGGCCATGGGCGTGATCGCCAACGGTGGCACGTTCCACCAGACCCGCCTGGTCAAGCAGATCCAGAGCATCGACAACCGCGTGGTCAACGCCTACCCGGACCGCATCCGGTCCGAACTCAACATCGAGGACGCAAACCATGCCGATCTGGTCAAGGGCCTTGTCATGGTCACCACCGAGGGAACCGGCCGCCGTGCAGCAACGGTCAAGGGCGTGAAGGTCGCGGGCAAGACCGGCACCGCGCAATGGGGACCGGTCAGCAAGCGGCGCAACGCCGCATGGTTCGCGGGATTCGCTCCGGCGGACCACCCCCTCTACGCTTTCGCGGCCGTTATCGAGGGCAACCCCGGCGAGACCGTCGCCGGCGGCGCCAACGCCGCCCCGATCATCGGCGCCGTCCTGGCCAAGCTCCTCAAGGACTACAAGCCGCCGGAGCCCGCCAAGAAGAAAGAGGAAGAGGAGAAGAAGAACGAAGAGGATGCCACCCCGGCCCCCGCGGGTCCGTCCGGCGAGGAAGCCGAGTTCACCGAGGACGTCATGAACCCGGAAGGCGCTCCCGTCCCGCAGGAAGAAGGGACCGCCCCGCCCACGCCCGCGCCCACCCCCTGAAGACCGCTGCGGGCAATTGAATCGGTTTGCCCCGCCGCTCGATGTCCGCGACCATCGGCAGGAATGCTTGAACTGCGCGAGGTATCCGTCGCCGCGGGCGACAGCGACAGCGCGCCGGTGCTGTTGTCGTCGGTCTCCGCCCGTTTCGGGCGAGGCGAACTCTGCGCCCTCCTCGGGCCGAGCGGCAGCGGGAAGACCACGCTCGTCCGCGCGGTGGCCGGCATCGCCAACAGCACCGACGGCACCCTCCACTGGGAAGGCGCCGATTTGGACAACGACGATCTCCCCCCATCGCAGATCGGCTACGTGCCGCAGTTCACCATCAGCCACGAGAACCTCACCGTCATCGAGAACGTGCGGCTCGCGCTGCGCCTCCGCGTGGGAGGACAGTCGGGCGCCGAGCGCGAGGAGCGCGCCGCCCAGCTGCTAGAACTGACCGGGCTCGCCGATGCCAAGGACACACTCTCGCGGCATCTCTCGGGCGGCCAGCGGCGGCGGCTGGCGCTGGCCATCGAACTCTCCAGCGAACCCCCTTTGCTGCTCTGCGACGAGGTCACCAGCGGACTTGATGCGCGCTCCGAGCGCGGCATCCTCGAACTGTTGCGGCGGATCGCGCGCGAAGGCAACCGCGTCGTGCTCGTCGTGACGCACAGCCTCCGCGACCTCGAATTGTTCGACAAGGTCGCCGTGCTGTCGGACGGCCACCTCGCCTACCTCGGACCGCCCGCCGACATGGCGCATTACTTCCGCGCCAGCCACGCCGAGGAGGTTTACGAGCGGCTGCCCGGGCGCACCGGGCCGGAGTGGCACGCCTCGTGGTGCAAGCACCGGGCCCACTTCGAGGAGGAAGCCACGCCGCCTGATCCCGACAGCAAGGCCGGCGAGGAGGCGGAGCCCCGCGAGATGCGCCTCCCCTCGTTCGCATCCCAGTTCATCGCCCTGCTGGCCACACGCTGGCGTGTTTTCTTCCGCCACCGCGGCAACCTCGCGCTGCAAGCCGGCCTCGTCCTCGGCTTCCCGCTCGTCGTCGCGGTCTTCGCCTTCAACGGCCTGCCAGCCGTGCCCAGTCTTGACGCCGGGTTGAGCGGCGATGTCGTGCGACAACTCATCGAGGCGCGCACCTTCGCCGAGGGCGCGATCAAGGCCGGCAGCGCCGTGTCCGGCCTCGTTTTGCTCCAAGTCATCCTCCTCGGCCTCCTCGGGGCGAACAATTCCGCCCGCGAGATCGCGGGCGAGCGCGCCATCTACGAGAAGGAGCGATTCGCCGGGCTTCGGCCCGCCGCCTACATCGCCTCGAAGGCGGCCTTCCTGACCGTGCTTGTCGTGCTCCAATCGGCGTGGATGACCTGGTTCGTGCGGAAAGTCTCCGCCTTCCCCGGCGACGGCATGCAGCAATTCGTCTTCTTCCTCCTCGTCAACGCCGCCCTCACCGCCGTCTGCCTCGGAATCTCCGCGCTCTCGCGGTCAGCCGACCACGCGTCGCTGGCCTCGATCTACCTCGTCGGCTTCCAGCTTCCGCTGTCCGGCGCCGTGCTCGCGTTGCCAGCCGGCCTCGACGCGGCGCTCCGTCCATTCATCGCCGCCTACTGGAGTTGGAGCGGCGCGCTGCAGAGCCTGCGCGAAACGCGCTACTACGACGTGCTCGAACTCGTGGTTCCCACCACCCTCTCGCCCGAGGGCCTCTGCGTCTGGATCCTCGTCCTGCACGTGGTGGTCGGCGTTTTTCTGGCTTGGGCGGGTTGCCTTCGGGCGGATTGGGATAGATAAGTTAACCCATGCCCCGCCGCGCCCGCAGTGCCTTGAAGTTCGGCTGGCTCCTCGCCGGCCTCGCCGCCGTCATTTTTCTCGTGGCCGCGGGCGGCTACTTCCTCGGGCCTTCGCACCGTCCGTTCGGCCGCGCGCCCGAGTTCCCTGTGGCGGAATACCTCGAGAGCTCCTCTCCCCTGCGCGGCAACTCCTACCGCCTGTCCGGCGCTGTCCTGAACTCGCTCGCATGGTCACCCTCCGCCGGCCGGCTCATCTCCGTGCAGCCGGCCGGGCACGATTCGCCCGTCCCCGTGCTGCTCCCGCCCGAACTCGGCGAGTCGAACATCCAGAAGGGGCAACGCTTCCATTTCCTCGTCGAGGTCCGCGAGAACGGCATCCTCCACGCCACCGGAATGACGAAATCATGAACCCCCGCCTCCTGCTCGCGTCCCTCCTCATCCCCGCCACCGCACTGGCCCAGGATCGTGGTGCGGGCGACTCCCAGGCGGCGACCGGCGGCGCCCGTCCGCCGCAGATGAACGAGGGCTTCATCGGCCGCGACGTCCCGGCTTTCGACCCCGGGTCCGATGTCGTGGCGTTCGACGGCAAGATCTGGAACGTCAGCAACAACCGCCTCTTCCGCGCCCGCTTCGAGAAATACCTCAACGCCCCGGCGGCCACGAGCAAGGCCGATGTCGCCTACCGCGAAACCATCGACCGCATCCTCGAGTTGCTCGCCCCGGGCGAAAGCAGCCCGCGCAACTTCGACGAGGCATTCGGATTGCTCAAGAAGGCGTCCGAATACAAGGACGATGCCAACCTCTGCCGGACCATGTCCGACGCCATCCACGCCGCGCGCACGAGCATCCAGACCGTGGACCGCCTCAAGCGGGAGAACGCCGCACTCGAAAAACAGCGGGCCACCGCGGAGTGGAACAACCAGATGGCCGCGCGCAACTCCACCCTCGGCATCTCGACCAGCGCCAAGGACTCGCCCGTCCTGCAGGAGAACCAGCGCATCGAACGCGACGCCCGTCTCGCCTCGACCCGCCGCGTCCTCTCGGACCTCACGCAAACGATCGAGAACAACAAACTCCGCATCGCCGCGACCGAACTGACGACCAAGGGCCACCTGCAGGCGCTCATCATGCAGTATTTCGCCACGCGCCGATTCGAACACGTCATCATCGCCAACCGCTTCTACCGCGCCCTTTATCCCGAGGGCGACAACTCCATCGAGGTTTACAAGCAGATGATCGGGCAACTGCCGCTCAACCGCGACGCCGGGCAGGCCAAGATCAACGCCGAGTTCAACCCAGAGGTCTCGACCTCCGTCG
Organism: uncultured Chthoniobacter sp.; assembly: GCA_964609925.1. Taxonomy (GTDB): domain Bacteria; phylum Verrucomicrobiota; class Verrucomicrobiia; order Chthoniobacterales; family JACTMZ01; genus JACTMZ01. The sequence goes on from CAZSUJ010000031.1 coordinate 4,163, forward strand.
CCACGAGCGACGGCACCAACCCCTCCGGCGGAGTCGGCACGTCCGCGGGGACCGGCGGTGCCGGCGCCAGCGTGGGCGGCAACACCGGATCGACCGGCGGCACCGGCACCTCGTTCGCCGGACGCGGGGCCAAGTTCGGCATCGAGAATTTCAGCATCGAGAGCCTCACCGGCGGCGCCGCCGCGGCCGCGCAGACCATCAGCAAGCTCGTCAGCTCGCTCAGCCAGATCGACACCCTGGCCAACGAGGCCATCCGCGACGTCAACGAGGGCGTCGAGGCCTACAAGTTCCTCCTCGAGCAGGGCGAACTCAACAGCGCCACCGAGCGACTCGCCGAGACCTTCATGCTCGGCGAATACATGCCGAGCGTCCGCCTCCTCACCCGCGAGGACAAGCGCCGCGCCCTCAAGTTCACCCAACTCAGCAACGAACTGCTGGCCGCACTGGAGGTGAACGACCTCACCCGCGCCGAGAAACTCGTGGAGGAAATGAGCGCGATGGCCAGCGACTTCAACAACAGCAAGGCCCTGGCCAAAATCGAGACGGCCAAGACGCTCAGCGCGATGCACCTCGCCAAGGCCAAGAACGCCGCCGTCTCCGGCGACCGCGCAACCATGGAGGCCGAACTGCGCGCCGCCGCCGAGATCTGGCCGCGCAACCCCGCCCTCTCCGAGGTCGGCGAGAACATCTTCAAGCAGACCGACGTTCAGCAGCAGGCCCTCAACGAACTCGACCGCCTCATCGAGCAGGGCGACCACCGCACGATCTTCAAGCAGAACGCGAAATTCATCGCCGCCGCCGCCCTCTACCCCGACCGCCAGCAGAAGCTCGAGGCCATCCTGACCGAGATGGGCGAGATCGAGGCGGCCCTGCAGCGTGCCCGCGAAATCCAGGAGCGCGGTGACGCGGCCGGCGCTTGGGAAAGCATCCAGACGGCCTCGCAGAAATTCCCAGACGACACCGAGATCAACCGCCTCCGCGCCGACCTCGCCAGCGGCGGTGCCGCCACCTTCGTCCGGGCCCTCAATCAGGGCTCCGACCTCGAGAACCGCGGGGACTTCGGCGCCGCGCTGGCTTGGTATCTCGACGCCCACCGTCAATACCCGCCCAGTCGGCTGGCCCAGGAGCGGATCAACGCCCTGGCCTCCAGGGTCTTGCCCGGAGCATCCCCCACCGCGCCCTGATTCGCGCGGAAGCGCCGGTTATTTCCGTTGCGGGACAGCGGACGCGCTCCTATTTTACAAAAAACCGCACCTGACCGCCAAATGACCGGAGCCTCCACCTCGGATGTCCCCGGCCCTGTGCCCAGCCCGATTCCGCGCACCGTGGAAATCTCCGGTGCAGAGCCCAAGGGCGGATTCGTTTCTGCCCTCGGCAACATCGCCCGGCAGCCTTGGTTCACCAGCCTGTGTCTGTTGTGCGCGGATCTGGGGTTGGTCAGTGCCGCGTATTTCGTCAGCCGCGCCGTCCGGGTCAACCAGGCCCTCATCATGTCACCGGGCTATTTCCTGCAGATCGGCGTGTTTTTCCTGTGCATCCTCCTCGCCGTGGCCCTGATCGGGGGCTACCGGGCGCGCCGCATCTTCCGCCTCGCCCACTTTTCCGCGGAATTCGTCCTCGCCGTGATCGTCGGCGCCGCCGCGGGCGCCTTCGTGCTCTACGTCTTCTTCTCGACCACGGACTTCTACACCGCCCAGAGCCGCGTGGTGCTCTTCTACACTGCGGCCGGCTACGCCATTTCCGCACTCGCCCTCCGCCTCGTCATCGCCTCGATCTGGACGCGAATCTCCCGCCAAGTGCCCTACTTGGCCATCGGAAGCCCGAAGGATCTCGCGGGCTTCGAGGACTACTGCCGGCGCATGGGCTTCCATAACCCGGTGGTCCTCGCGGACCACAACCTCAAGGTGGTCAGCGAACTCATGGACGACGACGCGCGGGCGCTCGGCGTCTCGCCCCGGGCCGTTCTCCAGCAGGCCTCCCTGGCCAAACAGGAGCCCGACGCCGCCGGTCCGGCGCTCAAGGCGCGCGAATTCGAGGGCATCGTCCTGACCGACCCGCCCGAGACTTACCCGCCCGCCCTCCTCGAAAAACTGGCCCGTTTGCACTTCCTGCGGATTCCCGTCTACAGCAACGACACGTTCTACAGCGAAATCTGGCACAAGGAATCCGTCCGCCGCCTCGACCACTCCTGGGCCATCCGCCAGAACTTCCAACTGGCCCGCCACTCCGCCTACCGTTACCTCAAACTGGCCGGCGACTACGCCCTCGCCCTCCTCATCCTGCCCATCGCGCTTCCCTTGATGCTCATCATCGCCGCGGCCATCGCCGTGAGCAGCGGTTTCCCCATCCTTTACCGCCAGGAACGCGTCGGACGCGGCGAGACCCGCTTCACCCTCTACAAGTTCCGCACCATGAACGTCCGCCAGCACGAGGACGATCCCTACACGCGTCCGCGCGACGCACGTGTCACCCGGTTCGGCCGCTTCCTTCGCCTGACCCGACTGGACGAGCTTCCGCAGATCTTCAACGTTCTCCGCGGCGACATGAGCCTGGTCGGACCCCGTGCCGAGTGGACGCGCATCGTGGCCGACTACGAGACGAAGATCCCCAGCTACCACCTGCGTCACCTCGTCAAACCCGGCATCACCGGCTGGGCCCAGGTGAATTACCGCTACGGTGCGGGACTGGACGACGCTGTGGAAAAACTCCGCTACGACCTCTACTACATCAAAAACTACTCGCTCGTCCTCGACGTGGAAATCCTCCTGAAGACGATCCTCAAGGTCTGCTCCCTCGGCGGCCGCTGACCTGCGGCTTCCCTGCACGCCGTCGCCGGTCTATCTTTCGCGGCCGCCGTCGTGAATATCCTCGCCCGCCTTTGGCCCTTCCTCGCCGCCGCACTAAGCGGCGTCCTGCTCGTCCTGTGCTTCGCCCCGTTCGACCAGGCATGGCTGGTCTGGATCGCGCTCGCCCCGCTCATCACCGCCCTCTGGTTCGGGCCCGTCCACCCGAAGCACCCGCTCCTGCGCAAAGCGGAACTGGGCTACGTCACCGGCCTTGTCTTCTTCCTCGGATCTCTCTCCTGGCTCACCACCGTGACCACGCCGGGCTGGTTCATCCTCTGTCTCTACCTCGCGCTCTACCCGGCCCTCTGGGCCGCCATGGTCTTCGTTTTCGCCACGCCACGCCAGGCGGACGGCGCCGCGCGCGCGGTCTGGCTCAGCTCTTGGCGCAACCTCGCCGCCGGAGTGCTTTGCGCCGCCGCATGGGTCGCCACCGAGTTCCTCCGCGGCCACGTGTTCACCGGCTTCGGTTGGAACTCGCTCGGCATCGCCCTGCACTCGAACGTCCCCTTCCTCCAAGTCTCCTCGCTCACCGGAGCCGCGGGCCTTTCTTTCCTCGCCGTCCTGTCCTCGGCCATCGCCGTGGCCACGGTGCGCCGTCTCATGATCGAGGCCCGGGGGGGCCGGATCCGCGCCCACTTCGACTTCACCCTCACCATCGCCCTCATCGTGGCGGCCTTCGGCTACGGCATCCGTCAGATCGGACCGCCGGGTCCTTCCGTGCCCTTGAAGGTCGCGGCCGTCCAACCGTCCATCCCGCAGGACCAGAAATGGAACCGTGCGTTCGAGCAGCGCATCTACGACACATTCGAACGCCACACCGCGGCCGCGGCCGCGCTGGAACCGGACCTCCTGCTCTGGCCCGAGGCCGCCACTCCGCGCGGTTACTTCGAGGACGCGATGGCCAACGAATTCGTCAATGAGTGGGTCGCCCGCACGGACCAGGCCCTTCTTTTCGGAACGCTCATCCTCGGCCCGCGCAAGGACCACAACGCGGCCATCCTCATCGACGGCGCGGGTGCGGAGCCGCAGGTCTATCCCAAGACCCACCTCGTCATGTTCGGCGAATACATCCCGTTCCGGGAGAGCTTCCCGCTATTCGCCATCCTCGTGGGTGACCTCGTTCCGGACGACTTCGATGCGGGCGACGGCCCCGCCCTTTTCAGCCTCTCCTCGCCCGCCATCAAGGTCGCACCGCTCATCTGCTTCGAGGACACCCTCGGCTACCTCGCGCGCGACGCAGCCAACATGGGGGCGCAGATTTTCGTCAATGTGACGAACGACGGCTGGTTCAAGCGCAGCGCCGCCTCGCGCCAACACCTCGCCCATGCCGTCTTCCGCAGCGCCGAAACGGGCCGCCCGATGGTCCGCTGCGCCAACACCGGCGTCACCTGCGTTATCGACCACCTCGGCCGCGTGGTGCAGACGCTGCAGGGGCCGGACGGAGATACCTTCGGCGAGGGCGTCCTCTTCGCCACCGTGGACGTCCCGCTGGAGCCGCCGGTCACTTTCTACATGCGTCACGGCGAGGCTTTCTCCCTCGCCTGCCTCGCCCTTTCCTTCGCCGCCGGGCTGTGGGTCGTCGTCCGCAGGCGCAGTCCGCTCGACGCGCGTTGACCCGCGGCGTTCCGGCTTTTCAAAAACCCCGCGCTCGGCCACTCTCCCGCGCATGAAAATCCGTGTCACCGTCCTGCCGAAGACTTCCGTGCTCGACCCGCAGGGCGTGGCCACGGCCGAGGCCATGCGGCACCTGGGCTGGACCGGAAGCGGACGCGTGAGGATCGGCAAGGTCATCGAGATCGAAGCGCCGGAAGGCGCGCCCGACGAGGAGCGCCTCCACGCGATTTGCCGCGACCTTCTTTCGAACCCCGTCATCGAAGACTACAGCATCGAACTGCGGGACTGATGAAATTCGCCGTCCTCCGCTTCCCGGGATCGAATTGCGACCAGGACTGCCTGCGGACGCTGCAGGACGTCTTCGGCGCGCACACCAAGCCGGTCTGGCACAAGGAGACATCGGTGGACGGCTTCGATGTCGTGATCATCCCCGGCGGTTTTTCCTACGGCGACTACCTCCGCTGCGGCGCCATCGCACGTTACTCGCCGGTCATGGCCGCGGTCCGCGAGGCCGCCGCCCGCGGCGTTCCCGTGCTCGGCATCTGCAACGGCTTCCAGATCCTGTGCGAATCCGGACTCCTGCCCGGCGTCCTCGTGCGCAACCGCGGGCTGCGCTTCATCTGCCGCCAAGTGCACCTGCGCCTCGAGACGAATGACTCCCCGTTCACCCGCGAAGGCACACCCGGTTCGGTCCTGCGCATCCCCATCGCGCACGGCGAGGGATGCTACTACGCCGACGACGCCACGCTCGACCGGCTTGAAGACACAGGCCGCGTGGCCTTCCGCTACTGCGATGCCGCGGGTGCCATCACGACGGAATCCAACCCGAACGGCTCCCGCCGCAACATCGCCGGCATCCTCAACGACGCGGGCAATGTCCTCGGCCTCATGCCTCACCCCGAACGCGCCTGCGAGGCGCGGCTCGGCGGCACCGACGGCCGCTTCATCTTCGCCAGCCTCCTCTCGTCCGCCCTCCACGCCACCGCATGAAGGAACCAGCCATCTCTCCCGAAGTCGTGGCCGACCACGGCATCACCCCTGACGAGTTCGAGCGCATCCGGCGCGTGCTCGGACGCGAGCCGAACTTCACCGAACTCGGCATCTTCTCGGTCATGTGGAGCGAACACTGCTCCTACAAAAACTCGAAGCCAGAGCTGAAGAAGTTCCCCACCACCGGCGGGCGCATTCTCGTCAAGGCGGGCGAGGAGAACGCCGGCGTGCTCGACATCGGCGACGGCTGGGCCGTGGCCTTCAAGATCGAGAGCCACAACCACCCCAGCGCCGTCGAACCGTTCCAGGGCGCCGCCACCGGCGTGGGTGGCATCATCCGCGACATCTTCACCATGGGAGCGCGCCCGATCTTCCTCCTCGACTCGCTGCGCTTCGGACCCGTTGACCGCGGAGCCTCCGGGTCCGCCCTGAACCGCCACCTTCTCGCCGGCGTCGTCTCCGGCATCGCCCACTACGGCAATTGCATCGGGCTCCCGACGGTCGGCGGCGAGACGTGGTTCGACGAATCCTACGCCGGCAACCCGCTGGTCAACGTCTTCTGCCTGGGCGTCCTCCGCCACGACCAGATCGCCCGCGGCGCCGCCCGCGGCGAGGGCAACCCCGTCTTCTACGTCGGCGCAGAGACCGGACGCGACGGCCTGGCCGGCGCCGCCTTCGCCTCGCGCGAACTGACCGAGGAATCGAAGGAGGACCGCCCCGCCGTCCAGGTCGGCGACCCGTTCCGCGAGAAACTCCTCCTCGAGGCCTGCCTCGAACTCCTCGCCAGCGGCTGCGTCGCCGGCATTCAGGACATGGGCGCGGCCGGCCTCACCTGCTCGACCTGCGAGACGGCCAGCCGCGGCGGCAGCGGAATCGACGTGGACCTCGATCTCGTGCCGAAGCGCGAGGACGGCATGACTCCCTACGAGATCCTCCTCAGCGAATCGCAGGAACGCATGCTGGTCATCGTCCACCGAGGACAGGAGGACCGGGTCCGCGAAATCTTCGAGAAGTGGGACCTCCCCTACGCGAACATCGGCCACGTCACCGGCGACGGCGCCATGCGCATCCGCGCCGGCGGCAAGGTCGTGGCCGAGATCCCCGCGGCCTCGTTGACCGACGAAGCCCCGCTCTACCACCGCGAGGCCGCCGAGTGGACGCCGCCGCCCGCCCTCGACATCGCGACCGTGCCGCGCGTTGACCTCACCGCCGCACTCCCGCGGATGCTCGCCCACCCATCGCTCGCCCGCAAACGCTGGATCTGGGAGCAATACGACCACATGGTCCGCAACGGCGCGGTGGTCGGCCCCGGCTCGGACGCAGCCGTCTTCCTCGCCCGCGAATGCGGCAAATTCCTCGCCGCCTCGGTGGACGGCAACGGACTCATCACACGCCTCGACCCGCGCGAAGGCGGACGCCGCTGCGTGGCCGAGGCCGCGCGCAACCTCGCCTGCTCGGGTGCCGTGCCGCTCGGCGCGACGGACAACCTCAATTTCGGCAATCCGCACAAGCCCGAGATTTTCCGCCAGCTCCGCGACTCGGTGGAAGGGATGGCCGAGGCCTGCCGCGCCTTCGCCACCCCGGTCACCGGCGGCAATGTCAGCCTCTACAACGAAAGCCCCGCCGGCCCCATCGACCCCACGCCCGTCGTGGCCATGGTCGGCGTGATCGAGGATGAAGCCCACATCACGCGCCAGGGATTCCGCGGTCCCGGCGATTCGATCTGGCTCCTCGGCGAGCGCGCAGCCGGGCTAGACGCCTCGCAGTTCCTGCTCATCGTGCACGGACGCAAGGAGGGCCGCCCGCCGCAGACCGACCTCAACACCGAGGTCGCCCTGCACCAGGCGCTGCGCGACGCCATCCGCGACGGCCTCGTCCGCAGCGCGCACGACTGTGCGGAAGGCGGCATCGCCGTGGCGCTGGCCGAATGTTGCCTCTCGGCCGACAGCCCCCTCGGCGCCGAGGTCACCCTGCCGGATGATGGTCTCCGCGAGGATGAGGTCCTCTTCCACGAAGCCCCGGGCCGCATCCTTGTCACCGTGGACCCGGCCCTTGAGCAGGCTTTCCACGACCTTTTTTCCCTCTGCCGCCTCCCGGCCCGCAAGATCGGCACGACCGGCGGCGACGAGCTTGTCGTCTTCCTGCGCTCGAAGGTTTTCCGCTGGCCCGTGGCCGGACTCCACCGCGCGTGGGACTCGGCCCTGCCGGAACTCATGGAGTCGGTTGCGGAACCCCTCGCCGCGCATTAACCTGCCCGCGAAATGAAGCGCGCGCCGCAAGCCGGGGACCTGTCGGGCTCGTTGCTCGTCGCCCATCCCATGATGGCCGACCCGAACTTCCGCCACACCATCCTCTACCTCTCGCACCACAGCGCGGAGGACGGCGCCCTCGGCTTCATCCTCAACCGCCCACTCGGACAACGCGCCGGCGAATTGCAGATCAACGACGCCCTCGAACACGTCGCCCATGTCCCGCTCTTCGAAGGCGGCCCGGTCTCGCGCAACCAGATCATCGTGGCCAGCCTCGCGTGGGACGACGAATCCGACGCCTGCCGTTTCGAGCCGCTGGAAAAACCCGAGGGAGAGTTCTCCCTTGAGGCCGGTCACCACGACAACCTCCGCGTCTTCCTCGGCTACGCCGGATGGTCGAAGAACCAGCTCGAACGCGAGATCGCGCTGAATTCTTGGCTCGTCATCCGCCCGCACCCGGAACTCCTCCGGGCCGATGCCGACGACACGACATGGCGCCGCATCATGAACGGCCTCGGCCCGATGTATCGCGTGCTGGCCGACGCCCCTGGCGATGCCTCGCAGAACTGACAAAGTTTTCAGTGATTCAGCCGATCCGCTGATCGCCACCCACCCCTTTCCCCGACTCACCAGCCACTGAACACTGAGCCGAGTCTGCGATTCGAAGCGACAGCGCAGAAAGGTCGCCACGGCGACCAAACAGGCCATGGCCAAAACTGTAAACTCCATCTCCCCCTTCGCTCGCCGCGTATACGACGCGCTCCTGCGTGTCCCCGCCGGCCGCGTCATCACCTACGCCGCTCTCGGCCAACGAATCGGCTGCCGCTCTCCCCGCGCCATCGGCCAGGCCCTCCGCGCCAATCCGTTCGCCCCGCAGGTTCCCTGCCATCGTGTCATCGCGTCCGACCTCGCCCCCGGCGGCTTCCAAGGCAAGCGCGCCGGGGCCGCCCTCGACCGCAAGCTCCGCCTCCTCGCCTCCGAAGGCGTCGAATTCCGCCGTGGTCGCCTCGCCGACCCGTCGCGCCTCATCGCCTGAGCGCCACCCCGTCGAGGGCGAGCAGCCTGTCCGCCGTGGCGGAGCCCCGCGATCCGCTTTCGAATGTTATATCGCTTCCATCAGTGACATCCGTGGAATCCGTGCTTCAAATTCCACCCATCCGACCATGAACACCACCCACCGCGGACAAATCATCGACCTCGAACAATCCCGCATCTACCCCGGCGTCATCGAGGCCACGGACGGACGTATCTCCGCCGTGCGTGAAGACGGATCCGTCACCGAGCAAGGCTATCTCTGCCCCGGATTCGTGGACGCGCACGTCCACATCGAGAGTTCAATGCTCACCCCGCCGGAGTTCGCTCGCATCGCCGTGATCCACGGCACCGTCGGCACGGTGTCCGATCCGCACGAGATCGCCAACGTCCTCGGCCTCGAAGGCGTGCGCTACATGCAACGCCTCGCCGCCACCACGCCCTGCAAGATCCACTTCGGCATCCCCTCCTGCGTCCCCGCCACGAACTTCGAGACAGCCGGCGCCGTCATGGGACCCGACGCCATCGAGGAATTATGCCGCGACGCCTCCCTCCTCTATCTCTCGGAAATGATGAACTTCCCCGGTGTCATCCACCGCGACCCGGTCGTCATGGAAAAACTCGCCATCGCAAAACGCCACGGCAAACGCATCGACGGACACGCCCCGGGCCTTCGCGGCCCCGACCTCGCCGCCTACGTGGGGGCCGGCATCGAGACCGATCACGAGTGTTTCCAGATCGACGAGGCCCGCGAAAAGCTCGCCCTCGGCCAGAAGATCCTCATCCGCGAAGGCTCGGCCGCGAAGAACTTCGAGGAACTCTGGCCCCTCCTCGGCGAACACCCGGAATCCTGCATGCTGTGCAGCGACGACAAACACCCCGACGACCTCCTCGAGGGCCACATCAACACGCTCTGCGCCCGCGCCGTCGCCCACGGCGTCCCGCTCTTCGATGTCCTCCGCGCCGCCTGCGCAAACCCCGTTCTGCACTACGGACTCCGCTGCGGACTCCTCCGCCCCGGCGACCCCGCCGACTTCATCCGCCTTCACGACCTCGTCTCCTTCCGTGTTATGGAGACATGGATCGACGGCGTGTGCGTGGCCCGCGATGGCGCTTCGCTCCTGCCCAAGACAAACTCCCCCCGCGCCAACCAATTCCACGCCTCCGCGAAAAGCCCGGCCGATTTCCGCATCCTTTCGGATGCCCCGGACGGAACCAAGGTCCGCATCCGCGTCATCGAGGCCATCGACGGCCAGATCGTCACCGGCGCGGGTGAGGCCGAGGTGGAAGTCCGCGATGGAGCCCTCGCACCCGATCCCGCGCACGACTTGCTCAAGATCGCGGTGGTCAACCGCTACCGCGACGCCGCGCCCGCCGTCGCCTTCGTCCGCGGCACCGGCCTCCGCCAAGGTGCCCTCGCTTCCACCGTGGCGCACGACTGCCACAACATCGTCGCTGTCGGCGCGTCCGACGAGGACCTCGCCCGCGCCGTCAACCTCCTCGTGGCCAATCAAGGCGGCATCAGCCTCGCGGGCCCGGACGGACTCGAGGACGTCCTCCCGCTCCCCGTGGCCGGCCTCATGAGCGACGGGCATGCCGAGGATGCCGCCGCCGGCTACGCCCGCCTGACCGCGCGGGCCAAGGACCTCGGCTGCCGCCTCCACGCCCCTTACATGAGCCTGTCCTTCCTCGCCCTCCTTGTCATCCCCGCCCTCAAACTCAGCGACCTCGGCCTGTTCGACGGCACCAAGTTCAGCTTCGTTCCCGTAGCCAAGGAGGACTGATCGACGGGATCCGCGCGACATCCTGCGGAACACCGCCCCGACCGTGCCGCGGGCGGCTGAGAAATCAACCGGGGGACGACGCAATACCGGTGCTGACTCTTGCGCGCCTTGTTAGCCTGCGGAGGTGTTCGGTCTCAACAAAGGCGAGGTGCGCGTTCTGCGTCGGTTGGACACGCCTGTGCGCATCCAGGACTTCCTGGACCGCCTGCCGGTGAACTACGAGAAGGGTGGCGACACGCACATGTCACCCCGCCGCGTGCTGCGCGAGCGCAAGGCGCATTGCATCGAGGGCGCACTGGTCGCCGCGGCGGCGTTGTGGATGCACGGGCGTCCGCCGCTCCTCCTCGACCTCAAGACACGCTTCCTCGACGACGAGCACGTGGTGGCCCTCTTCCGGGAGAACGGCTATTGGGGCGCGATCTCAAAGACGAACCATGCGGTGCTGCGCTACCGGGACCCCGTTTACCGGTCGGTGCGCGAACTAGCGCTGTCGTATTTCCACGAATACTTCCGCGACCGGGACGGCGTGAAGACGCTCGTTTCGTATTCCCGACCGTTCGACCTGCGGCGTCTGGGCGAGGGCTGGATCACGGCCGAGGAGGATCTCTGGGTGCTCGATGACCTCTTGAATGCCACGCCGCACCATCCGCTCGTCCCTTCGGACAACCGGCGCCTGCTCCGCCGGGCCACGGCGTTCGAGCGGCGGGCGCTGAACCTGCGCGAGTGGGAGAAGGACGATCCGCGGACCTGAGCGGAGTCAGGGTTCCACGACTTCGGACACCCGCCGGATGGAGAGCGCGTGGCCCGTCACCTCATCCACATCAACCAGCGCCCCGCACAGTCGAACCGGGCCGCCGGCCACCGGGAGCATCGTGGGCATGTTGGTGAGGAAGCGGCGGAGGATGGATTCCTTTGTCCGCCCGAGGATCGAATCCACCGCCCCGCACATCCCGGCGTCGCAGAGGAACGCCGTGCCGCCGGGGAAAATCTGTTCGTCCGCCGTCTGCACGTGGGTGTGCGTGCCGACCACGGCCGAGACAAGCCCGTCGAGGTGGCGTCCGAGCGCGATTTTCTCGCTCGTCGTCTCGGCGTGGAAGTCCACGAAGATGACGCGGACCGACTCGCGCAGACGGGCGACCTCGTCGGCCGCGCGACGGAACGGGTCCTCCAGCGGCGGGTTGAGGTAGGTGAGACCGCGGACGTTGAGGACGCCGACCGGCCCCTTGGCGGTTTCGAGGACGACCGTTCCCGAGCCGGGCGTGCCGGCCGGGTAGTTGCAAGGGCGGAGGAGGCGCGGCTCGGTCTCGATGTAGGAGGGCAGGTCTTTCTGGTCCCAGACGTGGTCGCCGGTCGTGATGACGGTGGCCCCGGCCTTGAGGAGTTCGATGCACTGTCGGCCGCTGATACCGCGTCCGCCCGAGGCGTTCTCCCCGTTGACGATGGTGAAATCCACGGCCATCTCGTCCTGCATCCCCCGGAGCCGCTTGGCCACGGCTTTGCGCCCCGGCTCGCCCACCACATCGCCCAAAAATAGTATCCGGATCATTGATTTCGCCCCAGAAGCCATAGAGATTCCCGTCGTCCGCCACCATGCAATTCTTCCGCACCGCCTGCCTCCTCGCCCTCCTCGCCTCCACGGCGTGGGCGCAAAGACTCACGCCACTCGCCGCCGCGCCCGACTGGTCGTCGCTGGACCGGTTCCAGAAGACGATAACCCGCGCCGAGTTCGAGAAGTTGCTCACGGGCATCTACGCGCCACGCGGTGCATGGGAAGGATACTTCAAGCTGTATGACGACCATGTGGAGGTGGTCACGTCACCCGGGCGGCCGCCCTTCCGCCTGGACTTCGCGCCCGACGCCGGATCGGCACGTCCCATCCCGCGCTACTGGCAGGCGAGAGGCAGCCTCGACGGGCTGCATATCGCGCTCGACCCGGGCCACCTCGGCGGGCCGTGGGCACGCATGGAGGAGCGGTGGTTCCAGATCGGCTCGGCCAAGCCGGTGATGGAGGGGGACATGACGCTCTATGTGGCCAAGTTGCTCCAGCAGGAACTCGAGAAGCGCGGAGCGCAGGTCAGCCTCACGCGCAGCGGCAGCAAACCCGCGACCTCGCTGCGTCCGGACAAACTCCGCGACGAGGCGGCGGCCTCCCTGCGGGAGCAGGGACGCAGCGTGACCCCGGGTAGCCTGAAGTCGGAGAGCGAGCGGCTGTTCTACCGAACGGCGGAAATCCGCGCCCGCGCCCGCAAGGTCAACGGCAGCCTCAAGCCCGACCTTGTCCTCGCCCTGCATTTCAACGCCGAAGGTTGGGGCAACCCGGACCGCCCCACCCTCGTGGAGGCCAACCACTTGCACCTGCTGGTCAGCGGATGCTATTCGCCCGAGGAACTCTCCTACGAGGACCAGCGGCACGACCTGATGGTCAAGCTGCTCAACCGCTCATTCGGCGAAGAATTGGCTGTGTCCCGCGCCGTCGCATCGTCCATGGCCCGCGCGACCGGCCTTCCGCCCTACACTTACAACTCGGCGTCCGCCATCAACGTCGGCGGGTCGCCCTACATCTGGGCGAGGAACCTCCTGGCTAACCGCCTTTTCGAATGCCCGGTCGTCTATCTCGAGCCCTACGTGATGAACAACAAGGACGTCCACGCGCGCGTGCAAGCCGGCGACTACAAGGGACGGCGCGAGGTCAACGGCGCCGTGCGCGAGAGCATCTACCGCGAATACGTGCGCGGCGTGGTGGACGGCTTGGTCGCGCACTACGGCGGCCGCTGAGGGAGGTTTTGTCCGTGCCGCCCGCCCCGTCTGCGGCTATGAAGAGTCCACGCCTCACATGAGAATCCTCGCCGTGGCCAACCAGAAGGGCGGAGTGGGCAAGACCACCACATCCGTCAACCTCGCCGCGGGCCTCGCCGCCCGGGGCCGGCGCGTGCTCCTCGTGGACCTCGACCCGCAGGGGAACGCATCGAGTGCCGTCGGGGCCGAACTCGAAAACCCGCCCACGCTTTACGGTCCGATGACCGGGGCGGCCGGGATCGGCTCGTGCATCACGCCCACGCGGCTGGAAAATCTCTCGCTCGTGGCTGCGAACCTCGATCTGGCCGGGTTGGAGGTCGAGGTGGCGCGCATGGAGAACCACCTCGCGCAGTTGCGCCGCGCCCTGCAACCCCTGCGCGACGAGGCGACCTTTGATTTCGCCATCCTCGACTGTCCGCCCTCGCTCGGCATCCTCATGACGAACGCGCTGGTCGCGGCCGACCAGCTTCTCGTGCCGGTGCAATGCGAATACTACGCGCTCGAGGGCCTCGGGAAGCTGATGTTCGTGATGGGCCAGATCCGCGAATCCGGCGCGAATCCCGGCCTCACCCTCTCGGGCATGCTGATGACGATGTTCGACGCGCGGACGAACCTGTCCGCGGCCGTGCTGCGCGACGTGCGGAACCACTTCGAGGAGGTGCTCTTCGCCACGATCATCCCGCGCACGGTGCGGCTGAGCGAGGCGCCGAGCTTCGGGCGCACCATCTTCGAGCACGATCCGCACGGAACGGGGGCCGCCGCCTACGGCAAGCTGGCCGACGAGTTCCTCCAGCGACAGGAGGCCAACCTCTCCTTCGTCAACGCCCCGGCCTCATGAGCGACCGCGACGAAGTCCTCGACCTCTTCCGCAGCACCGGAGCGCTGCTGCACGGTCATTTCGTGCTGCGCTCGGGGCTGCACAGCCGCGAGTTCTTCCAATGCGCCCTTCTGCTCCGCGACACGGCGGTGGCGGAGCGCGTTTGCGGGATGCTCGCGGCGCGGATCGATGGCGAGGCTTTCGACACGGTGATCTCGCCGGCCCTGGGCGGCCTGCTGGTCGGCCACGAGGTCGCGCGCCAACTCGGCAAGCCGCACATTTTCGTGGAGAAGGACGACGCGGGCGCCTTGGTCATGCGCCGCGGGTTCCGCATCACACCCGGCGAACGCCTGCTCGTGGTCGAGGACGTGGTCACGCGCGGGGGACGCCTCATGGAGACGGTGGACATCGTGCGACGCCTCGGCGGCGTCGTCGCTGCGGCCGCCTGCCTCGTCAACCGCTCCGGCGGCCGCCTCCCGCCGATGGAGTTTCCTTTCCACGCCCTCGTCGAGTTGAACCCGGAGACATTCGATCCGGACGCCCTGCCGCCGGACCTGGCCGGCACGCCGGCGGTGAAGCCCGGGAGCAAATGAACGCGGGCCAGGTCAAAGCCTTCTTCGCGCAGTGGGAGGTTTACCGCCAGTGCATCAAGCAGAACACGCTGCACCACCGCGAGGTGTGGGCGCTTCTGCACGCCACGCTGGAGAAGCAACCGCCGTTCCGCTTCCTGGACATCGCCTGCGGTGACGCTGCCATGACAACGGCCGCCCTGACCGGCACGGCGGTGACGGCATACACCGGCGTGGATTTCTCGGGGCCGGCCCTCGACGAGGCGCGGCGGATGACACAGGAGCTTCCGTGCGCGATCGAGTTCTACGAGATCGACTACGTGGATTTCGTGGCAGGCGAGAACGAACCGTTCGACATCATCTACCTCGGCCTGTCGCTCCATCATCTGGGGCGCGAGAACAAGCGTCGCACCTTGGCGGACATCCGGCGGCTGATCGCGCCGGAGGGCAGTTTTTTCCTCTACGAGCCGATTCTGCTCGAGGGCGAGTCGCGCTCCGACTGCCTCGGACGCTGGCAGAAGCAGCTGGAGACGGTCTACCGCTCGTTCACGCCCGAGGCGCGCGAGTCGCTCTGGATGCACGTGAGCACGGCAGACCACCCCGAGGCGATCTCGGAATACCTCGGCGCCGCCGAGGCCGCGGGGTTCTCGGACGGCGCGGTGCTTTTCACCGACGCCGCCCGGCTTTACTCGCTGTTCCGGTTCTGGGCCTGAGCCCGGTCACTGCCGCATCAACTCGCCGAACTCCGGCGTTCCGCGGACCATCGCGTAGAGCGGGTCATTGGCGATGGCACCCTTGGCCTGGGGGCCGCCGAGTTGGACGGCCTTGCGGGCGGCGGTGAGGAAGGAGTTCATCTCGCGGTTGGCGAACTCGAAGCGCGCCAGCACGAGCCAGACGCTGGCGTCGTTCGGCGCGATCTCGGCCAGCTTGCGCGCCGGACCGAGACCAGCCTGCCAGAGGCCGTTGGAATTGCTGAACTCGACGGCGAATTTCAGGAATTCCGGGTTGTCGCCGAACGTCTGACCAGCCTCCGCGAGGAGCTGGGTGGCCACGTCGGGCTGGCCGGTCTCGAGGTAGAGGCGCAGGAGGTTGGACACGATCTCGGCGTTCTGCGGGTTGGCGGCCAGCTCGCGCCGGAGCGCCTCGATCTCACGGTCAGCCTCGCGCAAACGGGTCACGCGCTGCCGCGCCTTGGCCACCTGGCGGTTGCTCGGGTCGCCCTGCACGGCGCGGTCCCAGATGGCGGCCATCTCGTCCCAGCGTTTCTGCGCGCGCAGGATGTCGCTCAACGCGATGAGGGACTCCATGTTGTTCGGGTGGAGCTGGAGGGCCTGGCGGTAGGCTTTCTCGGCCTCGGGCCACATCTTGCGGTAGCGATAGATGTTGCCCGTCGAATTGCGCAGCTTGGAGAACGAGCGCTTGGCGTCGAAATCCTCGTGGAAGTTCGGGTTGCCGAGCAGGCGTTCGACGTAGTCGTTCCAGTAGCGGAAGTCGGCCTCGACCGCCTCGGGCGGCAGCGCGTCCAGCGGCTCCTTGTTCAAGCGGTAGCTCAAGCCGTTCGGCACGGCGTAGGCATAGGTCCACTCCATGGGGAAGCTCTCCTCGATGAAGAATTCCCGCTTGTCCTTGTTCTTCTCGAAGATCCACTGCGCGATGGCGGCGTGGTAGAGGATGCCGATGTTCGGGTCCTGCGGGTTGGCACCGGGCGGCAGATTCGCGGACACATCGCGCACGATCTGCATGAGCTCCTGCTCGCTGGGCATGATCGTCTCGTCCTTCGGATACTGCTCGTCGCGTCCGAGCCACTTCTCGAACCAGCCCTTCGCCTTCGGGCGGCCCGGTGCGTAGTGGTCGTGGATGTAGCGCTGGTAGAAGGCGTCGGCCAGGGCGTTCTGGGTGACGATGACGAGGTCACGGCGGTCGAAATCCGGGTCCTTGCGGTGCTTAGGATCCACGAAGCTCTCGCCGAGGATCATGTAGGTGGGGACGAAGCGGCCCGGGTCGGTGCCGCCGAAGACAAACGCGTCCTTCGGCAGGTCCTTCAGCATGTCGCGGCCGTAGTCCCAACCGAACCAGTGGTCGCGCTGGCTGCAGAGCGGGGCGTTCTGGATCCCCGTCCACAGCGGAAGCAAGGGCAGGACCCATGCGGCGTAGGCGAAACCCGGACGACGGGAGGAGAGGCGGCCGATGACGTAGGCCGTGCCCACGGCGCACAGGAGGGCGAAGAGCAGATACGCGTAACCGTGGTAGGGAAACTGCAGCGACCAAGC
Source organism: uncultured Chthoniobacter sp. (assembly GCA_964609925.1). Taxonomy (GTDB): domain Bacteria; phylum Verrucomicrobiota; class Verrucomicrobiia; order Chthoniobacterales; family JACTMZ01; genus JACTMZ01. Next base: position 21,130 of record CAZSUJ010000031.1, read on the forward strand.
GTCAATCGTGGTCTCGGTCCTCTCCATGATCGGTTGGAGGAAGGCGGCGAGGAGGAAGCCGAAGAACAGCAGATAGACGAACGTGCGCTGCCGGATGGGCAGCCTGAAGATCGCCAGCACCGACGCAAGGAAGGCGATGACCGACCACGGGGTGAAGTTCTCGACGAGCTTGCGCCAGTAGAACGACGTGAACTCGCGGCCGAGTTCGAGGGTCGAAATCCGCTCCGGATCCGGCGCCTCGGGCGGCTTTTCCGGCGCGGTGCCCATGCCCTTGCCCAGCGTCTTGACGATGAGGTCCGAGAGGCTGCCGGCGTATTGCGTGCGGTTGATCGAGTAGAAGAACCCCTCCGGCGTCCGCGTGTAACCCCAGTTCATCGGGGGGTTGGTCGAGGACGCGATGGGCATGTAGGCGTAAGGCAAGAGGCCGGCCACCACCATGACGGGGACGAGCAGGACGATGCGCACGTCGGTGCGCCGCCATTTCAGGACGAGCAGGATGACCAGCCCGAGCATGGCGAAATAGAAGAACCGCATGGCGGTGGACCATGTGGTCGGATCCTTCGAGAGGTAGGCGAAGCCAAGATAGACGAGGGCGGCGCTGACGACCGAGGAGACCAGAACCTCCCAGAAGACCTCGCGGCGCAGGATGAGCGGCACCAGAAGGGGCAGCGGGGCGAGCGCGAGCGTCAGGTGGTGGTTGCTCATGCAAAGCGCGAACGTAAAGAACGTCGCGAGGATCGGCCGGTCCAACTCCGGCCGCCGCACCCACCAGTAAAGAGAGAGGACGAACAGCGCGATGAGCAGCCCGTGCAGCGTGTAAACCTCGGCGATGACCGCCTGCGTCCAGAACGAGAAGCTGAAGGCGAAGAGCAAACCGAAGGTTCCCGCGATAAGTGCCGGCACAAGCGAACCGGACTCCCGATCATCCCCGCTGAACCAAGGCATCATCCAACGCAGCATGCTCGAGCCGATGAGCGTGGTGAGCCCCACGGCGAGCGCGCCGCAGACGCCGCTGAAGATGTTGACCTCCCAAGCGGCATTGCCGAGAGGCAGCAGCTGGAAGAGCCAGGCCAGCAGCGTCCAGAGCGGATATCCAGTCGGGTGCGGGACCCCGAAATGCTGGGCCGCGACGATGAACTCACCGGAGTCGAGCAGGCCGACGTTCGGCTGGGCGGTGTAAACGTAAACCGCGCCGCTGATCAGCGTGGTGGCAAGCGCCGCCCACCAGTCGGCGCGCAGGAAAATGGGCCGGTTGTCCTGCGGGGAGGATTCATCGAGGGGTTGCGGCATATCGGATTGAACAAGAAAGCAAACACGGTCGGGCACGCCGAGACAAGCGCGGCCCTTCACGCCTCAGGATCAGCCGGGCATCCCGGTGGCGAACTGGCGGAGTTCCTCGGCGACCCGGCGGCGCTCGGCGGGGTCGAGCCGGTCGATGAAAAGGATGCCGTCGAGGTGGTCCACCTCGTGCTGCAAAGCCCGCGAAAGGAGCCCCTCGGCCTCGAACTCGACCGCTTGTCCGTCAAGCCCGGTCGCCCGCAGACGGACCCCGCGCGGGCGTTCGACAGCCCCGTGGACGCCGGGGATGCTCAGGCAGGCCTCGTCGCCGGTCTCGCTGCCCTCCAAGAATTCAAGTTCCGGGTTCACCAGCACCATCGGCATGTGTTTGTGGACGGGCCGTGATTTGCCGCCGATGCGGAGCACGCTCGGACGGTTCCGCGCCTCCCTCGTGTCGATGACGATGATGCGGCGGGCCACGCCGACCTGGTTGGCCGCCAGCCCGCAACCGTCGTGGGCATACATGGCGTCGAGCATGTCGGCGGCAAGGGTGCGCACGCCGTCGTCAACGGCGGCGATCGGCGCGGCTTTGGCCCGCAGGACGGGGTGGCCGAGTTGGGTGATCTCAAGCATGACGGGATTATGGCGCGGCCCCCGGGGGGCGCGCAAATGCCGGAAGATTGCGGATGCCGGCTTCGCGCATCGAATCAATGACGCGCACGATGACGCGGAAGGGCACCTGTTCGTCGGCCTGCAGCGCGATGGCGCGGGACGGCTCTGCTTCCTTCGCCTTGCGCAGGGCGTCGGCGAGACCGTCGAGGGTGACGGGGCGGCCGTCGAGTTGGAGGGTGGACTCGTCCTTGACCTCGAGAACCACGGGCTCATCGGTGGCGTCGGAAGCCGCGGCCGACTTCGATTCGGGCAGCGAGATTTTGATCTGCGGCTGGCTCTTTTTGAACGTCGTGGTGACGATGAAAAAGATGAGGAGGATCGCGAGGATGTCGATGAGCGAGACGATGATGATCGTCGGGGCGCGGCGCTTGCGTGTGTAGAACTTCATCGCCGCCGCGCCGCGATCAACGGCTTTCCGGGTAGCACTTGGCCAGCAGGTCGGCCACGAGGCCCTCCATCGTCACGGACATCGTCTCGATCTTGCGCTGGAAATAGTTGTGCGCCACGAGGCTCGGCGCGGCCACGGCAAGGCCGACGATGGTAGTGTTGAGCGCCTCGGCAATGCCCCGCGCCACCGCCACCGGGTCGCCCGCACCGCTGCTGGCGCCGAGTCCCGCGAAAACGCCGACAAGGCCCGAGAGCGTGCCGAGCAGTCCGAGCAACGGGGCCACGCCGGTGGACATGTCGAGCAGGGCGAGGCCGGTTTCCATCCTAACGACTTCGTGGCGCGCGCGCACCTGGACGGCTTCGATGTTCTCCTGACGCGGCCAGTTGCGGTGCTGAAGGCAGACGCTGACGATGCGGCCGAGCGGGGACGCGCTCATGCGGGCCGCCGCGGCCAGGGTGTCGAGCGATCCGCCCGGCTGGATGGCGTCGATCCTGGCTTCGAGTTCGGGAGGAATGACGACCTCCTCGCGCAGGGCGAAAGTGCGGAGGAGGATCACGGTCCCGGCGGCGATGGACAGCAGCAGCAGGAACACCATGAAGATGCCGCCAAGGACAAAAAACTGCACCGCCCCCTGCAAAGCCTCGATCATGTCAATTGGTGATAATGCTGAAAGTGTAGTCGATCTCGATCTGGCCGCCCTCCAGAGTTGCCACGATATCCGGCGGAATCGGTGGAATATCGGCTGAAAGGATAGACTCCAGCGTCACGATTTCAAAACTTTCATTCGATGTGTTCGACGTGACCCGCGGGCGCTTCACCTTTCCGTCGCGGTCCACCACGAAGACGACCGAGACCGTGCCGTAGCTGAACATGTCCATCCGCGGGCCGATATGGTGATACCAACTCGAGCCGATGGCATCACTGATGACCTTGCGGTAACGGCCCAGCGGCGTGGCGAGCGAGGCGACGGATGCCCGGCCGCGGTTGCTCACGCTGCCGCTGAGTCGGGTCGGCCGCGTCTGACGCTGGAACGCCGGACGGCTGGGCACAGCGGCGGGCGGAGGCGGGGTCTTCGGCTCCTCGGGTTTGTCGGGCAGCGGCTCGGCCTTGGCGATGGCGGTCGTCTCCGGCTTGATCTCCTCGGTTGGCGGCTTCTCTGCGGAAGGCGGCGCGGCCTCGGGCGGCTGTGGAGGGGCCGGGAGCGCAGGGGGCGACTCCGGGGCGGGCGGTGCCGGGGCCACCTCGGCGAGTGCGAGTTCGCGCTGCTCCAACTCGACGCCCGGCAATTCCATGCCGTCCTGCGTCGGCACCGGCGCATCACCCGTGGCCGCATCGGGGGACGCGGCGGCGGTGTTGCGGTCGGATTCGAATGCGGCCTGCGCGGGCGGCTCGGACTCCGGTGCCGTGGAATCGACGAAGCGGGTCGGCGGCGGTTCGGGCGGCGGGGGCGGCTCGACGAATGTGATCTCGACCTCGGCCGGCTCGGGCGGCGGGGGCGGGGCTTCCGGCCCGGCCACCAGCAGCCAAGCGATGCCGATGATGAGCACGAGGTGGAAGAGCAGGGACAAAGCCGCGGCCCGTGTGGCGCGGCGCCGGGCCGCCCGACGTTCGCTGGCGCGATCGCCGATCATGACCTCCCCCTCCCCTGCGTCATGCGGGCGTGGTGGAAGAGGTATTGCTGCGCATAACCCGCGTGGGGTCCGAAACGCCGCGCCAGGCGGCGCTCGAGCACGAGTGGACTCGGCTTGCCGCCACCGCGCCAGTAACTGCGTTTGAGGATGCGGCCGATCCACGTATCGACGGGAAAGGCCGCGAGGCGTCCGAAACCGAAGAGCATCGCGCAGTTGGCGACCTTGCGTCCGACCCCGGGCAAACCGCAGAGCGCGGCGCGCAGGCCTTCATCGTCGAGGTCGTTCCACGCAGCGAGGTCCGCCGTCCCGTCGGCCACCATGCCCGCGGTGGCTCGCAGGTATTTGGCGCGGTAGCCGAGGCCGCACGCACGCAGGTCGGCCTCCGGGGCTCCCGCCAGCGCGGACGGTTCCGGGTAGGCGCGCCAGCGTGATCCAGCGACGGGGCGTCCGAAGCGCGCGCGGAGCGCGTGCGACATTTGCCGGATGTGCGTGACCTGCTTCATGGAAGAAGTGATGAACGTGGCGAGACACTCCCACGCGGGTTGACGAATCATCCTCAAGCCGCGGCAAAAGTCCAAGGCCGCCTGCATCGTGGCATCGCAGGGGAACGTCTGCGCGACGGCCTCGAGGTCATGATCGAGCGCGAAGTAATGCTCCACGTCGGCGCGGTCGCCTTGTTCGATCACGAGCGTCCCGCGGTCGCCGCGCACGACGGCGAGTTGTTGACCGATCAAGCCTTCCCATGCGCCGTCGGGGCGGCGGTCCCAGTGGAACACCTGGCCGCATTCCAGCGTGGCCGCGAGGTTGATCGTCGGAGGAGACGGCATCGCGGCCGCCTCAGGCCATGAGCCGCGAGGGCACGAAAAGCTCGAGCGTGCCCAGTCGCGGCGTGAGATCGGCCCCGGTGTCGATGGCCATGAGGAGGCTCTTGCGGACGTGAAGGGCGCCCGGGCTTTCCAGACCGAGAAGGACGGCGGCCAGTTCCCCGAGGTCGGGTTGGTGTCCCACGAGCATGACCGACTCGAAATGCCGGTAAGCCTTCAACTCCGCGATCCCGGTTTCCGGATCCATCCCGCAGGCGGCCCAAGGCGCCTCGACCACCTCGGTCTGTCCGAGCCCCTTGGCGACGATTGCTGCGGTCTGGCGTGCGCGGGTCACCGGGCTACTGAGCAGGAGTTCCGGGCGCAGGGAGTGATCGCGGCAGAAGCGCCCGGCGCGGGCCGACTGGTCGCGGCCCTTGGCCGTGAGAGCCCGCTCGAAGTCGCCCGCGGCGACAGCCTCGGCCTCGGCGTGGCGCAGCAGGTAAAGCAGCATGGGCGGAACGGACGCCGGGGCGTCACATCACCATCCCGCCATCCACCACGAGCGTCTGCCCGGTGATGTAGGCCGCCTCGGAACCGGCGAGGAAGGCGACGGCGGCGGCGATGTCATCGGGGGCACCGAAGCGGCCGAGCGGGATGCGCTCCACGACGGCCGTCCGGATGCTCTCGGGCAGGACATTGGTCATGTCCGTCTCGATGAAGCCCGGTGCCACGGCGTTGACCGTGATGCCGCGGCCGGAAAGCTCGCGGGCGATGGTCTTGGTCAGGCCGATGAGGCCGGCCTTGCTCGCCGCGTAATTGGCCTGTCCGGCGTTGCCCATGATGCCGCTGACCGAGCTGATGTTGATGATGCGGCCCGAACGCTGTTTGGCCATCGGGCGCTGGACGGCGCGGATGAAGTTGAAGGCGCCCTTGAGGTTGGTGTCCACCACGACATCCCAGTCCTCGGAACTCATGCGCATGCTCAAGCCGTCGCGGGTCACGCCGGCGTTGTTGACGAGGATGTCCACCCGGCCGAGTTGCTCGATGATGGTGGAGGCGAGTTCCTGCACTGCGTTGAAGTCGGCGACGTCCACCGCATAGGCCGTGGCCGCGCCGGGATGGTCGGCATTGATGGCTTGGGCGGTCTTCTCCGCATTCGCCTCGGTCCGGCTGACCACCGCGACACGCGCACCACCGGCGGCCAGGGTTTTGGCGATGGCTTCACCGATACCGCGTCCGGCGCCGGTCACGACGGCGACCTGTCCTTCGAATTTCTTGCTCATGGGGAGTTGATCAAACACCACGGGATGGCGCCGGGGCAAACCCTCTTTGCGGCTTGCCCGGGGCGGCGGACCGCCCGAAGTTCCAAGCCGATGACCAAGCCGTTCAGCCTTTTCCTAGCCCTGCGCTACCTCAAGCCGAAGCGCACTTTCCTGAGCCTCATCACGGTGATCTCCATCCTCGGCGTGACCCTCGGCATCATGGTGCTGATCCTGGTCATCTCGGTCATGACCGGATTCGAGCAGGAACTCCGGCGCAAGGTCCTCGGGTTCGACGCGCACCTCGTGGCGGGCGGCGAGACGATCGTGGAAGACTGGGCGGAACAGGCGGGCAAGATCCGCAACGCCCCGGGCGTGACCGGAGTGGCGCCGTTCGTGCAAGGGCCGGTGCTGGTCGAGTTCATGGGCCGCCGCATGGCCCCGAAGATCCGCGCCATCGAACCGGAACAGGAAAAGGCCGTGACCACGCTGCAGGAATTCATCGTTGCGGGCGAATTGAAGCTCGAAGGCAACGACACGGTCATCGGCTCAGCCCTCGCCTCGATCCTCGGCGTCGCCGTGGGCGACAAGATCACGGTGTATTCTCCCGGCAACCTCGAGGAGATCGTCAACGAGATCAACCGCATGGAAAAGGAACCCGGCGACAAGGAGGCCGCGGCAGGCTTGCGCGAGATGGTGCTGCCGCTGGAGTTGACCGTGACGGGCATCTTCGAGTCGGGCCGCTACCTCTACGACTCCGAGTTCCTGCTCGTGCCGCTGCACATCGGACAGGAACTTTACGGCCTCGGTGACGGCGTGCACGGGCTGACCATCAAGACGGTGCACCCCTATCAGGCTGCAGCCATCCGCGACGAGATCCTCAGCCTGACGGGGTCCACCCTCGTCATCTCGACGTGGATGGACATGAACCGCGAGCTATTCGAGGCGATCCACATGGAGCGGAACGTCATGTTCTTCATCCTCCTTTTCATCGTGATCGTCGCCGCCTTCGGCATCATGAACACGCTCATCACGGTGACCGTGCAGAAGACGCGGGAGATCGGCATCCTCAAGGCGCTGGGGGCCCGGACCGGACAGATCATCGGCGTCTTCGTCGGCCAGGGCATGGTGGTCGGCATCTTCGGCACATTGATCGGCTTGGGCACCGGCGTCTGGCTCGTGCAATACCGAAACCAGGTGAGCCAGTGGCTCTCGGGCGTGCTCGGCATCGAAATCTTCCCCAAGACGATCTACCAGTTCTCCGAGATCCCCGCCGAGATCGTGCCGGCCGACATCGCCATCATCTGCGCGAGCGCCTTCGTCATCTGCACCGTGGCCGCCATCATCCCCGCGTGGTTCGCCGCGCGGATGGATCCCGTGCGCGCGCTGCGCTACGAGTGACGCGGGCTCAGCCGAGGAGCAGCCAGCCGGCCGCACCGCCGGCGACGATGGCCAGAGCGGGGTTGAGGCGGGTGAAGGTGAGCACGAGCGCAACGGCCGCGCCGATGGCGAGCGTGGCACCGTTGAACTCCCAGCCCTTGGCCGCGTTGAAGCTCGCCGTTTTTCCGAGGGCATAGACGCCGGCCAGCATGAGCCCGATGACCACCGGCGCCATGCCGCGCTGGACCGCATCGCGCCACGGCGAGCCGCGCGCCGACTCCCACATCCCGGCGGCCACATAGCAAAGCAGGCTGGCCGGGAAGAAGAACGCCACGAGGACGACGAGGGCGCCGAGCCATCCGTCCACCAAGTAGCCGATGAGGATGACACAGGTCATGTTGGGGCCGGGGGCGAGCTGGCCGAGGCTGTAGATCTCGGTGAACTGCGTGTCGGTCACCCAGTGCCTCCGTTCGACCGTCTCGTGCTTCATCTCGGGCAGCACGGCCGTGCCGCCGCCCACGGCGAGGATCGACATGAGGGCGAAGACGTTGATCAGCTCGATCGCCTTGCTCATGAGGTCTCCTTCCCGCGCGCGCCGCGCGGGCGGTTGAGCCAGATGGCCAGCGGCGCCACGGCCACGAGCGTGGCCACGAGCGATACGTGCAGGATGCCGCTCAGGACAAAGACGGCAACGACGAGCGCCAGGTCGCGCGGATTGACGAGTTGCTTCCAGCCGATCTTGAGCGTGACCTGCAGCAAGAGACCGACGGCCGCAGCCGCCGCTCCGGCGAGCACGAGCGAGATGACGGGATCGTGGCGGAAGCGCGCGTAGGCGAAGCCGAGGGCCATGACGATGGCCGCTCCAGGGAGGACCATGCCGAGAAACGCAGCCACCGCGCCGCGCGCTCCCCGCAGCTTGCGCCCCGCGATCACGCTCATGTTGGTCGAGTTGAGTCCGGGCAGCGTCTGGCTGATCTCCAGCGCAGCCATGAATTCATCCTCGTCCATCCACCGCCGCTTCTCGACGAGAGCGTCGCGCAGGTAGGCGACGATGCCGCCGCCGAAGCTCGTCACACCGATGACCGCGAAGGCGCCGAAGATCTCCGCGAGCGAGGGACGCGGGGCTGGATCACTCATGGTTGACCACCGCCTTGTTGCCGAGGCCGTAGACGAGGGCGGTCTTGGTCGTGCCGAGGAGAATCCAATCCGCGAGGCTGTTCTGCAACTCGACGTGGAAGGTCTGGGCGCGGGAGAGCGTGGGCTCGGGAATGCCGTCGGACTTCTTGAACGAGCATTGGAACGCGAACTCGCCGCAGACCGGGGTCTCCAGTTTGCGGCTGCGCCACACGGAGACCGTGGTCTTGGCCGTGTAATGGTGCCCGAAGTGGGCCAGGCCGGTGTTGACCTGCACCTCCTCGACGGCCATGTCGTTGACCAACTCGATGGGCGCCTCGCCCTTGCGCTCGATCTCGCGGAAGGCGGGGAACGCATGGGTGATGTTGCGCAAAGCGAGATTCATCAGGTCGCGCGGCAGGGCCAGGACCGCGTTGTGCGAAAAGATCGAGCGCACACTGCCCAGGCGGTCGGTCAGCGGCAGAATCTCCTCCTTGAACTTGATCCGCGTCTCGCCCGCGAGCACCGGCCGGACGTCCACCTGCGCCGCGGTCTGAAAGTCGGGGTGGCGGAACTTCACCGTCAACTCGGGTGTCCCCACCGGCCATCCGTCGTGGTAGAGCGTGCGCAGACGGACGATGAAATGGTTGTTGTAGAGGTCGAATCCCGGGGTGTCGAAGAAGAGCACCTCGCGCACCTGATGACGGAATGCGTCGTCCGCCTCCTCCAGCCGCACATCGCACCGCTTGGCCACGTGGCGGACCTCGTGCCAGAAATCCTTGAACGCCTGCGGTGTGGTGAACCGCCCGGGTCGCAGCAGAATCTTGTATTCCCGGTAATGCAGGTCGTCGTGCGGGCCGTTCGACGGGTCGTCGGCAAAATCGGGCATGGGGAAAAAGTAGTCCGCCCGGCGGCGAAAAGGCCAGCCCCGCCGCGCGTTGCCGGGTAGGCTGGGTCCATGGATATGGACGAGGCCCGGGCCGACTGGGAGCGGCTGCGCACATGGACGATGCCGTTCGGCCGGTTCCAAGGACGGCCGCTTTACGATCTGCCGGCGGAATACCTTTGCTGGTTCGAGCAGCACGGGTTTCCCGAAGGACATCTGGGGCGCCTGCTCAGGCTCGTGCTGGAGGCAAAGCGCCAGGGGGCCGACCACGCCTTCGACCCGCTGCGCAAAAGTTCCGTGCACTCGCCTCCCGGCTGCGCATAGTAGCCGGGTATGAAAGTCGCCAAAGACCACGTCGTTTCCTTCGATTACGAAGTCCGCAACAGCCGGGCCGAAGTCCTTGATTCCTCCGCGCAAGGAGGCCCCATGGCCTACATCCACGGCTACTCGAGCATCATCCCCGGGCTCGAGAAGGCGCTGGACGGACGGGAGTCCGGCGACTCGCTCAACGTCATCGTCCCGCCCGTCGAGGCCTACGGCATGCGTGACGAGCGCCGGGTGGGCGAGGTCGCGCGCTCGATCTTCCCGCCCGGAGCGGAGATCAAGCCGGGCATGCGCTTCCGCGCGACGAGCGAACACGGCACCGACGATGTCGTGGTGGTAGGCGTCACGGGCGACACGATCACGGTGGATGCGAACCATCCGCTGGCGGGCGAGACCCTGACCTTCGACGTCACGATCCGCGGGGTGCGTCCGGCCACTCCGGAGGAGATTTCGCACGGCCACGCCCACCACGGGGATGCGGAGGAAGGCTGCTGCGGTGGAGGCGGAGGGACCGGCGGCGGCTGCGGCTGCCACTGACATGCGTCCGGCTGGAGGGCGGCCGGCCCCGGCCGCCGCGCTCGACGAGGTTCGCGCGATCTACCGCGAACTGGCGGAGCGCCCCATCGAGCGCCGCTGCGAGCTGCGCACCGAGTGCTGCCATTTCAAGCTCACGGGCAAGACCCCGCACCTGACCAAAGGTGAAGCGCTCTTGGCCGCGCGCGCGCTCCGTGCCACCGGGCGCAAGGCCCTGCCGGCGCGGACGGACGGCGCTTGTCCGCTGCTCGATCCCTCGACCTCGCGTTGCCTGATCTACGCCGACCGTCCGTTCGGCTGCCGCACACACTTCTGCGCCGCCGCGGGCGGCCCCTACCCCCGCCGCGACGTGGTTGATCTCATCCGGCGCCTAGAGGACATCGACACCGCGCTCGGCGGAGACGGGCCGCGCATGCTTGAACGTGCGATCGGGACGGCATTGCGAGCCTCCGGCTGAACATTGGCAGCGGTGCGGCGGTGGTTTGGCCACTCGCCAGTGCAACATGTGACCAGTGACGAGTGACGAGCGGAGTTCCTCCCTTGCCCGTCGAGCGGATTGCGCACCACGAGGCCCGGACGATCCAGCACGTGCGGGCACCGGAGCCCGGGGGCGAGGCAAACTCAGAGGTCCAGCGGACTCCGGGCCTCCTTGACCGTCTTGCTCGGCACCGTCTGCAGGTAAATCATCGTGGTCTTGATGCTCCCGTGTCCGAGCAGCTTCTGGATCGTCTGCAGGTCATACCCGGCGAGCAGAAGGTGGCTCGCGAACGTGTGACGCAGGATGTGCGGTGTGACCCGCTTGGTGATGCCGGCACGCTCCGCTGCGTGCTTCAGCGCGGTCTGCACATGGACGTCATGCGCGTGGTAACGGCGACGCTCGCCGGTCACGGCCACCGTGGTCAGGTTTGCGGCGGGAAAAAACCACTGCCAGCGGAAATCCAACGCTGCCGACCGCGACTTCCTCTCATACTGCGCGGGCAGGAAGGTTCCCGCCGCACCCGCAGCCAGATCGCTCTGCAGGATGCGTCTCACGGTTTCCATCTGCGCCTGCACCGCAGCCACCAACCGCTCCGGCAAGGGCACCGTCCGATCCCTTTGCCCCTTGCCGTCATGCACGGTCAGCAACCTCGAATCCAAATCGAAACAATGAATCCGCAACTCGATGCACTCCTTCACCCGGAGTCCGCAGCCATACAACAGGCCGGCCACCAGATCGAAGGGCGGCTCCAACCTCTCCAGCAACGCCGCCACCTCCGTCTTGGAAAGCGGCACCGGGATGTAGGGACGCCGCTTCGCCCGCACCACCCCGTCCAACTTGCCGAAATCCCGCCCCAACACGTGCCGGAAGAAAAACAGCAAGGCATTGAACGCCTGATTTTGATGCCGCCCCCCGGCGGCCCCCTACGGGCTGGCGGCTCCGCCCGCCAGTCTATCTCGCTCCGCTCGGTTGCGAGGACGCCGACACTCTCTTACCCACGGCAAGATCCGTCAGAAAGGCCCTCACATCCTCGGCTGACAGGCCTGCGGAGGGGCGACTCCCCACGAAAGCCTGAAATCTCCCCACCCAGTGCCGGTAGGCCTCCCCCGTGCGGTCGGAGTAGTTCCGCATGCGGATCGCCCCGTGCAGTTTCTCAAACTCCCGCTCCCACGAAACCGCCGCCGACTTCCCACCCACTGCTTGGACGGATCGCTCCCGCCGGAACCCACCCGCTGCGGCCACAACCTCCCGCCGCGAGCCCGCAGATGGGACGCCACGGCTCTTGCCCAACAAGAGATCAACAGCCTTCGACGCCTGCACCAGCTTCGCTTGCGTTTGGCCTTTGGAAGCGAGCTTATCCAAAAATGGCCTCAAGCTGGCCGCGTCGCGCGCCTCGTGGCCGTATTTCGCACAGAAATCCAGATAGAAGTGGACCCAGCGACGGTAATCCGGCTGCTCGTCCGCCGCCACCCCGACCCTCTCCAGTCGCCGGTCGAAAGCTTGGATGGTCGCTGCAGCAAGCTTGATCATACCCGATTCATTGGCCTATCTCACCATCTTGGAGTGTTAGACCAATGTTTCAAGCAACTTTTTGCACCTCAGCCCACGCTTTCTCTTTTGGTCGACGCGGAAAAAAGGTAGCTTTGCGCATCGTTTATGGATTTCACATGCCCATTCGTTGGCCTATCACCCGGAACAGGGTGGTTTAAACAGTTAGCCTAATTACTTGTTCGGCAGAAAAATGAATTCGCCAAGGTCAGCATCACGTTTTGGATGGGAGCTTGTTCTTCTCATCCTCAAGACCTGCCTATTCGTATTCCTCCTCCTTGTTTTCTACGTGCTATTTGATGTGGTCCGCGAAGGGTTTTCCTCCTCCCTTGGTTCGATGTTTGAAAGCGAGCCAAAAGAGGGATGGGATTACTGGAGGGCCAAGAAGATAAAGGAGATTCTGCCGGAATGGATTTTATGTGGATCAATCGCAGTTTTGATTCTCGGAGCACTTCTATGGACTATGTTACGGTCTGCTAAACGATTGATGAGAAGCCTTCCAAACAGCTTGAAGACACAATGAAGCAAAAAAGCCGAACAGAGCGATGCACCAAACAGCCGTCCCTTCGGGACTTCTGTCACGATTCTTGCTTACGCAAGAAGTCGAGCCAGAAGCAAGCGGCTGCTGGTGATCGCGGACGTTCGCTGAAATATGACCTCGTCTCATAGCCTCTCTAAACGATGGCTTGCCGTTGTCTTTGCGCCGTTTCTGGTCACGGTCGTTTACCTTTGGCTTTCCCGGTGGCCGACACGGTGGTTTTCAACGATGAGTGACTACATTGCGTTGGCTGCTTCGCTCGCTGCCTTCGTTCTTGCTGTGTTCAGCTTGCCGATCGAAAAACGGAAAAGGATATTGATTGCCTACATTGGCACACCGATTCTTTTTGTCATCCTCGCCGCATTCTCCTTCGCATTCGTAGGAATCATCTTTGGAGATTGGCTGTGAGCCTCTTCGAGCAAAATAATGCGAACAGACCGATGGAGCAAATCCCCGTCCCTTCGGGACTTCTGGCATGTCTCCTGCTAATTCCGCTTCGCGGGCAGGAGACATGCCAGAAGCAAGCGGGGATTCCTCATCGGGGACGTTAGGCAGAAAAAATGAGCTTTCCCGAAATCAAGATTTACTCCCTCGATTCGAAACCCGAAGGAACAGTGTTTTTCGAGCTTCTGCCGCGTGCTTACGAGAATCGGTGTTGGAATAGCGACTCGATATACATAGACGAAGAGGTTTTTGGGCTCATCGAACCGGTAGTCATAGAATCCGTAAGCACATACGACCACTACGCTTTCACGGAATTGCGGCCTAAAGAAATCCAGAGAATAATTGCTGGGCTTGATATTCTTGCATCGCTTTTGGCGCAAGATGCCCCGGAAGCAAAATGCAAGCTTGGCTACATATTTAAAAGCAGCGAATCAGAGATTGCGAAAGAATGGGATAGAATACGGCCCGAACTTACTGTCCTATGTCGCGAGCTCTCAGGCTGGCTTAAGGCTGTCCTCCAGTCCGGAAGCATCATCACAATCCTCGGAATATAAAAATGAGCCTAACAAGGCGATGGAGCCAATTCCGGTAAATGTCACGGTTCCTGCTGACGCAGGCACCGCGCCATTTACCTCCATGGCTCATCTTTGACGTTCGCCCAAATAACAGAGTCCATCACTATGCCGTTTGAGTTCTGCAATGTTGACCTCGATATTCGATCATCTGCGCCACTTGACGACATTGCATCGCATTTCGCTAGCTTTGGAGATCGCGTCTTTCCACTGTATTGCGGCGTCCATAACGAAGACAGCTATTTTGCGTCATTCGAGATTCACTGGGATGAGGCTAAGTTTCCAGATGATGAGAACGGTAACCCAACCATGCCGGAGCACTGGGGACCTTGGGAGCGCATTGAGGCATTTTGCGAGTTGATCGGAGAGTTGCATGGCCCTGCATTGGAGAGATGGAACTCAGCCATTGCTAGAGTCTTTGATTTAGGCTACGAGGCAGATGATCATTGCCAACCCCTGCGGGTGACTATCCCATCGCGAATACTGAAGCTTGCTATTGATGTGAGGGCTGAGATTGCGTTCACTGTTTATCCAAAGTCATTTGGCGATGAGCCACCTGGGAAAGTCAGCACATGAACAGCCACCACGAACAACCAAAGGCGAACAAAACGGATGCAGGCAACGGCTCGAAGGCTATCTGTCGTGTCAGCCACGTCTTGAGCTCGCCGTCGCCTGATCCGAGACGTTCGGCACAACCCAAGGAAAGTTTACTCGATGCTCTTTCGTAAAATCCTCGTTTCCCTCGCTGTTTTCTTTGGCGTATCTCTCATAGGATTGTTCTACTGGTGGGTATTCGCAACAAACTCGGAAACGGGTCGTGGCGTATGGGGTAAGCTGTATCTAATTGTCTCGTTCTCATTTATATTCGGCGTGCCATTCTTCATGGGAGCTTTGACGTCCTTCCTTGGGTGTCTTTTCCACAAACGAGACTGGCGTTGGATCTATTTGGCTCCGAGCTGTTTTGTGGGTGGAGCGATGCTGTTGTCCGTTGTGTTTTCGTTCGAAGCCATCTTTTGCGTCATTGTAGCCGCACCCATTATGATTCCATTGGCTTTTGTCGGGGGGCTGTTTGGGGCTTGGATGCATAACCTCGGACAGGGTAGGCTTTACGTATCAGTTGTTGTATTGCTGCCTATGGTGGTATCGCCGATTGAAAGCATGTGGCAGCATCCTCACAGAGAAGTCGATGTGCCAACCCAAATCACCATCAATGCCCCTCCAGAAGAGGTGTGGAAGCAAATTGCAAGTGTTCCAACTATTGGGACAAAGGAACTGCCACCAACTTGGATATACTGGATGGGTTTTCCCCGCCCAATTGCTGCTGAAATAGACCGTCCAGGAGTAGGTGGCAGGAGGTGGGCCACATTTGAGCGTGATGTCAGCTTTTTTGAAACCGTAACCACATGGGAGGAAAACAAGGCTTTAGCCTTCACCATTACAGCCGACCCCGACTTCATCCCCCATACCGCCTTCGACCAACACATCGTGGTTGGCGGACGATTCTTCGATGTGCTCGACGGCCGCTACCAACTCGAGGAACACAGTGAGACAACTATACTGCACCTTTCCAGTCGGCACGTTCTTTCAACTCCATTTAATCAATATGCTGGGTGGTGGTCACAAAGAATCATGGAGGCTATACAGAACTCTATTCTCCATGTGATTAGAAGCAGAGCAGAGAATGCCGCCTTGCACGAAAGTGTTTCCAGCGAGAGTTAGGTATAGATAGTGATGTATGGTGTTAACGTTGAAATATGACAAAACAGATAGGCCGAACGGGCCGATCGAGCTAATCCCTGTGCCTTCGGCACTTCTGGCATTTCGCCTGCGGAGCAGGCTCGGATGCCAGAAGCAAGCAGGGATACCTCATCGGGGACGTTAAGGGTCTATGAATCCTAAAGCAAAGATGCTAGGAAAGCGGGCGTTCTTGTGGGGCTTGATTTTGGGCATTGTGGGAATTTGCA
>CAZSUJ010000032.1:0-1735 GCA_964609925.1 uncultured Chthoniobacter sp.
TCGAGGTTCACATCAAGCTCCGCGGCGGCGCGTCGAGCGCCCGCCTCGGCGGCTTTCCAGTAGGAATGCGTCGTGGCCTTCGGTATCGCGCCGATGGTGATCTTGGCGGGCGTTTCAGGGGAAGAGGGAGAGCCGGACTGGGGCGCCGGACCACAGGCGGACAGAAGCGCTGCGAGGACCGCCGCGGCGAGCAGTTGAGGACGGGGGGGCATGTTCATGGAATGATTATGATTCTGGGTCAAAGGTGAATGGAAGAATGTTCAGAGCGCGTTGAGCCATGCAAACCAAAGGCACCGCATTGCATGCGGGGATGCTGTGGCGGGTGACCCTCCACGCCGCCCGTCGACCATGGCAGCAACAACCGCCCGTCTTGACGAAGAGCGCATCGCCTACGGGAGACCGTCACGGGCTCGCACCGACGACAGCCTAATCAACAGCAGTCGCGGGCTCCGGGACCTTGAAAGGGAGAACCGTTGCGGAAGCACCACCCTTCCCGTCCTTGGCATAAGTCATGACCAAATACTCGCCCGGCGTCTGGGGGGCCTTGATGACAGCATGTCCGGGCGAGGTTTGGGGAAACGGGCCTGCCACCGTCGTGGTCTTCTTTGCCTTGGCATCGAGTATCCAAGACAAGAACTCTGCAGTATCGCCGTCGGCATCCTCGGCGGCAAAGCGCACGGTCATGGGCTCACCGGGCTTCGCCACCAGCGATTTGGCACCGCCATCGAATTCCAGCTTGGAAACCAAGGGCGCGCGGTTTCCCTTGAGCGGCCCGCCCGCGAAATGCGCGACCATCGCATCGGCCTGCGGTGTCATCAGCAAGTGATCGTATGCCGAGCGGTCAGCCTCCCCTTCCGGATCGGGATCAAGGAGGAGACTGAAGTAGGTCGGCCGATCGCCCACGGCGTAGTGACCCCAGACGAAGACCGTCGAGCCCAGACAGAGCGGTGATTCGTCGATCGCCAAGTAGCAGTCTTTGAGGTCGCTCACCTTCTTGGTAACCGGTTCGTCCAGCGGCACGCCCCACTCGGTCTTGCCGAAATTCCACGGTCCGTTGGCGTTGAACTCGGAAAGATAGAAGGGTTTGCCCCAGTGCTTCTCGGCGTTCTTGATCCCCCCGCGAACAGCACCGCGGCTGTAGGCCTGTATGCCGACCACATCGATGTCCGGCGCGAACTTCTTGATCGTCGCGAGATCCTCGGGCTTGGCGTTGATCATGGTCAGGCTGGTGATGTGATGCGGGTAGCGCTTGTGGATTTCCTCCGACATCCGGTTGACCACGCGGAGGTAGGGCTCGTCGAGATGGACTTCATTGCCGAGGCCCCACATGAGGATGGCCGGGTGATCGCCGATGCCCTCGACCCGCTTGATCAGGTCCGCAACCATCTCGTCGCCCTTGGCGTTGTAGTCGAACGTCCAAACATCGCCCTTCTGGTTCTTGTTCTCGCCGTGGTGGGGCATCCACTCGCTCACGATCATCTTCATGCCCAACCGCTGGGCGTGATCGAGTTTTTCGAGCATGACCTCCGGTTTCTCCAAGGTGTAGCCACGCACGGTATTGACGCCGAGTTTGGCCAACCGGTCCAAGTCCCGGTCACCGCAAACGCCTTTGATCTGGAAAGTCTCGAAGCGCTCGAACCTCTTCCGGTCGATGTCCGACATCCCTTCGGGAAGAACGAACGGGGCAGCGATGGCATGACCTGCGACAAGCAGGGCGGCGAGGAGGGTGCAGTGG
>CAZSUJ010000032.1:1835-34874 GCA_964609925.1 uncultured Chthoniobacter sp.
CGGGGCAGCGATGGCATGACCTGCGACAAGCAGGGCGGCGAGGAGGGTGCAGTGGTGTTTCGTGCGCATGCGTGGTGTCGCAGTCAATGCCCGGCCGCTTCGCCTGTCGTTGCAGTCTGCACCTCGCCCTTGTCGGGCACCTTGAACGCGATGGTGCTGGCTGAGGCACCGCCTTTGCCGTCCTTGGCATAGACCAGCAGCAGGTATTCGCCCGGCGCTTCCGGGGCCTTGATCGTGGCGTGCTCGGCGGCCGCGTGGACGAAAGGGCCGGCCACAGTCGTCGTCTTCCGCTTGGTGGAATCGAGGATCCACGCCACGAACTCGACCTTGTCCCGATCGGGATCCTCGGCGGCGAGACTCACACGCATGGGTTCGCCGGGCTGGGCCAATCGCGACGGCGCGGCACCCTCGAACTCGAGCTTGGAGAGCACAGGAGCGCGGTTGCCTTCGGGAGGCTTGCCGGTGAAATGCTCGATCATCACCTCTGCCTGCGGCGTCATGAGCTTGTGGTCGTAGGAATCCTTGTCCCGTTGGCCATCGGGATCGGGATCGAGAAGGAGGCTGAAATAGGTCGGGCGATAAACCACGGCATGGCCCCAGACGAAGATCGTTGATCCGAGGCAAAGGGGCGACTCGTCGATCGCTGCGTAGCAGTCTTTCAGGTCGCTCACCTTCCTTGTCACGGGCTCATCAAGCGGGACGCCCCAATCGGTTTCCTTGAAGTTCCACGGCCCGTTCGTGTTGAACTCGGACATGTAGAACGGTTTGCCCCAGAGCTTCTCGGTTTTCTTGATCGATCCGCGCACCGCGCCCCGGCTGTAGCTCTGAACACCCAGCACATCGATGTCTGGTGCGTATCTCTTGATCTTCTCGATGCCCTCCTCCTTCGCGTTGATGACGGTCAGGCTGGTGATGTGGTGGGGAAACCGCTTGTGGATCTCTTGCGACATCCGGTTGACGACCCGCAAGTAGGGCTCGTCGAGGTGGACCTCATTGCCCAAGCCCCACATGAGGATGGCGGGGTGGTCGCCGATGCCCTCGATCTTCTTGATGAAATCCTCGACCATCTTGTCGCCCTTCGCCTCGTAGTCGAAAGTCCAGACGACTCCGTCCTTGTTCTTATTCTCGCCGTGGTGCGGCATCCACTCGCTTACGATCATCTTCATGCCCAACCGCTGGGCGTGATCGAGTTTCTTCCGCATCTCCTCGGGTTCGCCGATCGTGTAACCGCGCACGGTGTTGACCCCGAGGGTGGCCAGACGGTCGAGGTCTGCGTCGCCGCAAACCCCCTTGATCTGGAATGTCTCGAACGGCGCGAATCTCGTGCGTTCAGTTTCGGACAACCCGTCGGGAAGAACGAATGAAGAGGCGAGTGCCGGCCCGAGGAGGAGCAGGAGGCCGAGAAACGCAGGCGGGATGAATCTGTTCATGGATTGGCCGGCAAGGAGGGTCAACACGTGTAGGCACGCACCTCGAACACACGGGCCGTCGCGACACCGTTGGTGGCCACCACCTCGATCTCCAATCTCTCGCACGGCAACGCCACGGGCAGACGATGCACGCGCTTGCGAAGGTAGTTGGCCGTTTCCTCCACCACCGTCTTGCCGTCGATCCGGATCCGGTAGTGCTTTACGGTTTCCGGCTGCGGGCCGCGGATGATCTTCTTGGTGATGTGGTCGCTCGGAGTGAGGATGAGTTCGCGGTCGAATCCGGAGTCGAACGTCACGTGGATTTCCCGGATTTCCACGGGCTCCATCCATTCCAAGGCCAGCGTCGCAGGCAACTCGCGAGACTCCCAGTAATGGGTGGAGTCGGAGGACCACGGGGCGAAATCCGCGCGGAGGTTGCGAGCGATGCCATCGATAGCTTTCTCCGGGGGACCATCCGCGGTCGAGGAGGTGGCGGAAATCGTTGCGGTTCGCGCGATGTCGTCGGGATCCGCGGCCGGAAGGTCGAGCAGGAAGGCGTCATCGCGGAGAAGAGCCTGCTGCAGCGAGGCCACATTCTCCGCGGTCGAGAGGGCGGTGATGTCCGGCGAGGCAGCCGACCGCCAGAGCGCGGCGGCTGTCCCGACCGCCTGTCCCCCGAGGGCGCACGTGGCCATAACGCGAGTGCTGGCAAATGCGACATGGGTGGCCGAGATGTTGCGGCCGGCGAAGAAGAGATTTGCCACATTGCGCGAGTGGTAGCAGCGCAGCGGAATCGAATAGATCTGTCTGACGTGGTGCGGCGTGAACGGAGGCTCCTCGGGCACATCCACCCCCGACGGAGGGTGCAAGTCGATGGCCCACCCTCCGTAGGCGACTTGATCCGGGAAGACGGTGGCGTTCTGAACGTCGTGCTGGGTCAAAACGTGGGGACCGAGGAAACGTCGGCTCTCACGCTTTCCGGGAATGCTGCCCACCCAGTCCAGCACCCAATTTGCGGCGCCGGGATGGTCGCCCGAGTTCTTGATGTAGTCCCATACGCCGAGGGCGATGCGCAGGAGTTCGTGGCGGATTACCTCGTTGTCCTTGATCGAGTCGATCTGGCCTCCCCACTCGAACCACCAGTAGCCGTATTCATAGCTATGGATGGGCCGGTGCTTGAAGTCCTCCTTGGAAAACCTGCGGATCCACGACGGCGCGATGAACGGCTGCGGCTTGTCGTGCTCCCTTCCGGTGATGAGGATGGAACTGCCGAGGGTGTGGCGGTCGGCGACAGGCTGTGCGAGGGATTCGCCGTAATCGGACTGCGCCTCGCGTCCGATGTGAAAATCCGCGCCCGCCTCGGCCCCCAGACGCCCGTCGCCGGTGCAGTCGGCGAAGAACTTCGCGCGGATCGTGTAGTCTTCCTCCATGAGATTGCGGATGACGCGTGCCGAACGGATGACTCGCCGGCCATCCGGGAGACCTTCGGTTTGCGCCGACACCACGTCCGCATCGAGAAGCAGGGTGAGGTTCGGCTCCAAGATGGCCTTCTCGTAGAGAAGGAGATCCCACTGCGAATAGGAGCGGTGTGGATTGCGCGCGGCGTCCTCCAGCTTCAGCTCCTCGATCAGCCCCGACTCGCGGCGTCCGGGGTTCTTGCCGTGGCAGTCGGCGCCGACGATGTGCATTTTGATTTCGGATGAAGCGTTGCCGCCGAGGACCGAGCGATCCTGCACAAGAATGGTGCGCGCGCCGTTGCGGGCGGCCGAGATGGCAGCGCAAAGGCCGGCCATACCGCCTCCCGCAACGAGAAGGTCGCATTCGAGGGTGTGCGATGTCATGGAAACGTGTGGAGCGGGGTTCAGGGTTTCTCCGTGGTCGGCTGTTCAGCAGACTTGACCATCTCGAAGGTGCCAACCGGAAGGCGCTGCTTGTTGGTGAGGTTGGCACCGCGAGGATTGCTCGCCCATGCGTAGCGCACGGTAACGGGCGCGGGCACTGCAGGACTGCTGACCTCGACCGTGTCCTTGCCCTTGATCTCGGCCTTGGCTGCATGGAATACCCCATCGGTCCCGGCCAACGTGAAGCCTGTCAGTTCCCCGCCATTGAGCGCCCACAGCCCTCCCCCCACCGAATCGAAGCGGATGCTCACGGTGCCGTTGAAGCTGGCTTCCACCGGTTCAGGACCACCGCGCAATTTGATCTTCTTGTAGACGTCGGCCAGAGCCCATCGGGCGAGGCGCTGTCCGACGGTCTCCTTGTCGAAGGGATGGATGTTGTTGGCCTCGCCGACGTCGATGGCGACGGCAAGTCCGGCGTGCGGATCGTTAAGGACGAATTTCCGCTGGCTTTCACGCAATCGGGGGAAGGGCGCGTCAGACGGCCCGTCCACCGGTTGCTTGTGGGCGGCCAGTTGGACAACGCCGAAGGCGAGGTCGGGGTTGTTCCACCAGACACGCCAGTCTTCCACCATCACCGCGAGGCGCTCGTGGTATCTCTCGGGCGCCCACTCGCTGTCGTTCTCGCCCTGATACCAGATCGCGCCGCGGAGGGCGAACGGTGCAACAGTCGCGAGCATTCCGTTGGCCAGGTTGCCAGGCCGCTTAGGACCATTCGGGTCGTAGGGCGGCGGCTTCGGGGCGTCGCGATTGGACCAATGGTCCACCTTCGCATCGGGCGGCAGACCTTTGGCTTTTCTCCACTCGACGCACTTCGCTTCGTAGACCTTGAAACGCTCGGGAAACTTCTTCATCCCTTCCTCCCACTCCGCCACGTTCTCCATGAGCAAGGGGTGCTTGGCAAAGACAGCAGGGCGCGTCCAGGCGATGGCCGGGGTTTCGCCCCAGGATGCAGCAATGAGACCAACCGGAACGCCGAGCGTCGCCTGCAGCACTTTGCCGAAATGGAAGGCCACGGCGCTGAACTCCGTAATCGACTTGGGATCGGGCTTGGTCCAGGTAGCAGTGGACGAGAACCGCGGTGTCGTCGAGGCCGTGCGATCGACCAAGTAGAAACGGAGAAGGGGGTTGCTCTGGTCGAGGGCGAAGATGTCGGCGTTCAGACTCTCCCGGATCTGAACCTGCATGTTCGACTGGCCGGAACAGAGCCAGACTTCGCCGACGAGCACATCGTTGATGACGAGATCGTTGTCCCTGCTGCGCACTTGGAGAGTCGCGGGCTCGGCGCTGGCCTTCTCCGCCGCAAGCGTCGCCATCCACCTACCCTCCGCGTCGGCGGTTGCTTGGACTGACTGCTTCCCGAAAGTGACCGCGACCGTCGCTCCCGGTTCGGCCCGCCCCCAAACGGGCAGGGGTTGGCCCTGTTGGAAGACCATGTTGTCGGAGAAGATCGTGGGCAACTCGAGCGCCTTCGCCCGGGGCACCGAAAGCACAAACAGGCAAACAACGAACAGGACCCAGCAGGCCGGCTTGGGAAAGCGGAGCATGCAGTTCTGGGCAGGCATTCGGGGCGGTGCAATTCGGAGCTCAGTTCAGCCGCTCGCCAGAGCTTTCGCTGAAGAGGTGCGCCTTGGCGGCATCAAGGAGAAACCTGTGCCTCTGGCCCACAATGCTGTGGTCGGTTTCCACCTGGCTGCGGACGATCATGGAATGGGCCGCGGTGCGCGCGTAAAGGTAAGTCTCGGCTCCCATCGGTTCGACCAACTCGATCTCGGCCTCGAAGGTCGCGGCGGATGAGGCGACTGCGCCCGACACAAGGTCGCAATGCTCGGGCCGGATCCCGAGCACGACACCGTCTCCGAGGGCTTCCGCGGGAACTTCGATCCGCCCGAGGTTCACCTCGATAGAGCCTACCCGCTCGCGGAAAACCAACGAGCCATCGGCAGATGTCAGGACGCCATGAAGAAAGTTCATCGGCGGACTGCCGAGGAATCCCGCGACGAACATGTTGGCCGGACGGTGGTAGATGTGCAGGGGCGAGTCGGCTTGCTGGATGATGCCGTCCTTCATCACCACGATCCGGGTTCCCATGGTCATGGCTTCGACCTGGTCGTGGGTCACGTAGATCATGGTGGCCTGCAGTTTCTGGTGCAGTTTGGTGATCTCGGTGCGCATCTGGACGCGCATCTTCGCGTCGAGGTTGGAAAGCGGTTCGTCGAACAGGAAGACCTTGGGCTGGCGAACGATGGCGCGCCCCACGGCGACCCGCTGTCGCTGGCCTCCGCTCAAGGCCTTGGGCTTGCGGTCCAAGAGGGCCTCGATGCCGAGGATGGCCGCGGCCTCCTGCACCCGCTGCTTGATCTCAGCGCGCGGGCGCCGCCTCAGTTTGAGGCCGAAGGCCATGTTGTCGTAGACCGACATGTGCGGATACAGCGCGTAGTTCTGGAAGACCATGGCGATGTCCCGGTCCTTGGGCGGCACGTCGTTGACCACGCGGCCGTCGATGGACACCTCCCCCTTCGAGATCTCCTCGAGCCCCGCAATCATCCGCAGGGTGGTGGACTTCCCGCAACCCGACGGCCCGACGAAGACGACGAATTCACGGTCTTCGATGTCGAGGTTGAAATCACGGACAGCCGTGACGTCCCCTCCCTTCTCACCGGGGTAAATCTTGAAGACGTTGTGAAGTTTGACTTGGGCCATGGATTTCTGGGGGTTGCTGCTGCGGGGACGGTCAGGATTCAGGAGTGGTGGGGGCGGCGGCTTTCAACGCCTCGACGCGCGCCCGCAAATGCGGTTCGCGTTCGATGTTGCGCTCGATCGTGCGGTTGATCTCCGAGGCGAGTTGACGGGCGGCTTCCTCCGGCGTGACCACGCGGTTTTCCAAGCGGCCCAAACTCTCGAGGACCCAGCGCTGGACTTGGGCTGCGTCGAGGAATGGGCTGGTGCCGGGAGGAACCGCATCGGCGATGGCATCGATGAAAACCTGGTGGAACGCGGGATCCGGCACGCCGGCATTCGTCAAGGCGGCTCCATCGCCCGCGAGAGACGGGTTGGGCGGCAAGGAGTCTCCGTCCTGCACGATCGAGCGTCCGTAGTCGGGACTGTTCAGATGCATCAGGAACCTCACCGCCGCATCGCGATGGGGAGTCATCGCGTTGATGCCGACGCCCCGCGTGCGCGTGAAACCGCGCGAGGGCTGTCCCGGCAGGCGCGGCAACCGCACCGCGGCGAGATTGCCTTGGAGGTTGGGGAAGTTGGCGACCTGCACGGTGAACCAGCGCCCGATCATGATCATGGCCGCCTCGCCGGAGGAGAACCAATTGATGCCGCCCGCACCGAATCCGCCCTGGCTCGACATGGCCACGGACTGTTCGGGCGTCGGGAGAACACGGTCCTTGAACATCAGGTCATGGTAATGATGGAAGGCGGCCACAGCCTCGGGAGAATCGAGCAGGCTCTTTGTGCCATCCTCGCTGAAGAACTTCCCCCCGTGGGTCACGAGAAGATCGGTGAACAAGTCAGCGGGCGACCAGTGGGCCACCGCAAGATGCTTCTTGCCGCTCTTGGAAGGCGTCTCGGCGAGGGCTTTCGCCGTCGCGACAAAGTCATCCCATGTCCAATCGGGCTTCGGGTAAGGGACACCGTGGTCGTCGAAGATCGCCTTGTTGTAGAGCACGGCCTGGACGTTGACGTTGGCCGGGAAGCGGTATTGGCGCCCATCCACGCTCAGGGCGTCACGGACAGCCGGATAGGTCTGCGACGGATCGAAGCCGTGCTCTTGCGCGAGTTCGGTGAGATCCATCAGCAAGCCGGCTTGAACCATGCTGCCCATTGTCGCCTCGCTCATGTCCATGACATCAGGGCCAACTCCCGTGGCGCATTGGACCAGCAGCTTGGTCGGGTCGCCGGTTTCCGTGACGACTTTGAGTCCGGGGTTTGCTTGCGCGAACCCGGCCGTCTGGCGGTCCCGCGCGGGATTCGGATCGGTCGCCCAGCGCAAGACGACGTCATCAGCAGCCCCCTGCGGCTTCAGCGTGGCGACGGCAACGGCATAGAGCCCCAGAAAGACGGCGAAGGCCGCGAGGAAGATGTATTTCATCCCTTGACCCCTCCGAGTTGCAGACCCTTGACCAGAAACTTCTGGAACATGACGAAGATGACGATGAGGGGCACGATGTTCATCACCGTCGCGGCCATGATAAGTTCCGTCTGGCGTCCGTAGGAGCTGTCCAAGCGGAGCATGCCCACGGGCATCGTGAACAACTGCTCATCCTGCAACATGACCAGAGGCCAGAAGAAGGACTGGTAGGCGCCGAGGAAGGTGAGGATGCAGAGGGCGATCAGACCGGGTCGGGAGAGCGGGACGATGACATCCCAGAAAATCCGCCAATGGCCCGCACCGTCGATCGTAGCCGCCTCGTCGAGCGACGGCGGGATCGAAAGCATGAACTGACGCAGCAGGAAGGTGCCGAATGCGCTGAATGCCGCCGGGATGATCAGCCCGTGGTAGGTGTTCACGAAACCGAAGCTCACCATAAGTTGGAAGTTGGGGATCATGGTGACCACGCCCGGAATCATCATCGTCCCCAGATAGAGCAGGAAAACCTGGTCGCGCCCCGGCCACGAGATCCGTGAGAACGCGTAGGCCGCCATCGCACTGGTGAGCACCTGGAACAGCGTGATACCCATGGCCACAAAGATGCTGTTGAAATACCACCGCCCGAAACGCACGCCGAGGAACACATCGGTCACGGGGTCCGGAATCAGGTCGAGGACGACGGGGTAGTTGAGCGTCGTGGGCTCGCGCGGCACGATGTGAGCCTGCTCGACCTCGGCGCGGGTCTTGAATGACGCGCACACCATCCAGAAGAACGGCGCGGACAAAGCGAATCCGAGCACGCAGAGGAGGAAGAACCGTGGGATGGAGCGGGCGGGAAGCATTGGGCTTAGACGTCGAGGCTCCGCCCGAAGCGCCAGTTGAAGGCGGTGATGCAGAAGAGCATCGCGAAAAGCACCCAGGAGACGGCGGCGGCGTAGCCGAAGTTGAGATCCTGGAAGCCGACCGTGTAGATGTAATAGCTCAGCGTGGTGGTTGCACCGGCAGGGCCGCCGCCCGTCATGACGCGCGCCTGCTCGAAGCCGCCCTGCAGTCCGCCGATGATCGATACGATCGAGATGAAAAAGGTGGTGGGGGCCAGTTGCGGCCAAGTCACGTTGACGAACCGCTGCCAGCGGGTGGCTCCGTCGATCTCCGCTGCCTCGGTCAACTCGACGGGGACGTTCGAAAGGGCCGCGAGATACAGCAGCATGTTGGTGCCGCCGATGGCGGTCCAGAAACCCATGATCATGAGGGAAGGCTTGGCCAGTTCAATGCTGGCCAGCCACTGCGGAAGGTCGGAGGCCTCTATTCCGGTCAGGATTCCGAGGACCGCGTTGATCGGACCGGTCTGCGGATTGTAGAGCGCTTTCCAAAGGATCATCAGCGCAACTCCCGAGGTGAAGGCCGGCAGGTAGAAGATCGTCCGGAACGACACGACGTTGAAAGCCAGTCCGAGCGCGGCAATGACCCAGAGGACCGCAGCCAGCAAGGCCGCGTCGCGGAAGCCGGCGCTCCAAAGCAAGGCCGCCATGCCCAGTCCGCAAACCACGCACAATGCCGCCGCCGGCCAGGCGCGCCCGCGCTTCACGGGGAGCGAGTCATTGAGCAGAATGGCGAGGAAGAGCGAGCCCGCGACCGAGACCGGCAGCGCCAGCATCAGGTAGACGGTGTTGTAGAGGTAGTGCCAGAAACGCGGGTCATTCGCCTCGTAGCTCCGCCACATCGGACCGTTGAGGAGTGCCAACCCGGCAAGCCCGGCGAGCACGGCGGCACCAGGAAGCAGCGTGGCGAGCGGAGGAGATCCCTGCTCGTCGTTCTCCCCCTCCCAAAGGGCCCAGCCGAGAAAGACAAGAACCGCCGCGGCAATGATGAGGCTGTGGTGCCCGCCGAGGACAACCGCGCCCGCACCCAGGAGCAGCCCGGTCAGCACGAACAGCACGGCGCCAAACCTTCCGCGCCGCACGTTGCTCAGAGCCATCCAGACGGCGCCGACCACCCCGGCCAGGACCAGCAGGGCGCTGGCGCAGTAGGCGGCGATGACCAGCGGACTGCCGGCCCCGATGGCGGAAAACCCGAGCGCGTCCTCGAAATTGCGCAGACCGACAAACTCGCGCGGCACGGACGGCTTGAGGGTCCAGTTGGTGAAGGCCATGCCGAGTGACAGCACCACCGGAAAGAGCGTGAAAAGGAAAAATCCCAGGAAGTTCGGCATGAGGAATCCGAACACCTGACGCGGAGGAATCCCCAGCTTGCGGGCGCGCGTCTGCATCATCGGACCGGGGGCTTTGCATCCGCAGCCGGCGGGGTGGAGGAGGCCGGCGAACCGGCACCGATGCGGCCCTGGGAATCGCCGAGACGGAAAGGATAGAGGGAATCGGAGACGGTTCGCATCGCCGCGCCCAAAGTCTCCACCGGACGGTCGGTGATCGTCACGAGTCCGACGCCGAAGTTTTCCCCGTCGCCACGACCCGTTACGCCTTGATCGTTCCAGGCGAACCAGTGGGCGCCCACGTAGTTAGGGTGGCGCAGCGCATCGGACAAATACGCCTCCACCAGATCGGCCTGGTTGCGGGCGTCGGCGGCCCAGGTCAACCCGACGCCCAGGTTGCCGTGGTCGCGGATCCCGAAGTGGTATTCGCTGATGATCCAAGGACGATCCTGCTCGGTCGCCATGGTGATCCCTTCCAAGCTGTGCTGGTAGATGTTGACGCTGATGACATCGCAGTGACGGGAAGCCGCCGCCGTGATGATCGGGTTGCGGACGTGGAAGCGGCAGCCGAGATAGAGATGGTTAGGGAAGTGTTTGTCCATGGCCGCGCGGCAGACCGAGAAATACTGCTCGGCGAAAAGGCCGAGGAAGTCGTTGAGGTCTTTCTCGTAGGCCTCGTTGCCGCCCTTGTCCTTCCAGGGCTTCACCGCTGCGATGTCCTCGAAGTCAGTCCCCCACGCTTTGTTGAGTGCGGCAACATCACCGTGGCGCTTCCGCAGGAAGTCCACCAAGGCTATCCGCGCCGGGGTTTCCCTCGGGCTGTTCATGACCTCCTTGGCCAGCTTGTTGTCGCCGTGCCACTCAAGTTCGTTGTCGATGAACACGCCAAGCAGCCAAGGGCTGCCGGCATGCTGCTTGGCGGTCTCCGCGGTGTATCTCTCCACCGAGTCAGTGAACGCCTTGGAATACGGATCCGGGATCTTCCCGACCGATCCCAGCCCCTGCATGTCGGTGTGGATGATGATCGTGTAGGGGATCCGCCCGGTCTGCAGGAAGTCGGCCCGGGACCACGCGCCCACCGTGTTCAGGCCCCATCCGAACATCCGGGCGAGGCTGAGGTTGAGATTTTCTTCGCGCCAGTTCTCCCCGCCATGCTTCAGCTTGAGGTTTTCGTCATACAGCGCCCTCGATGGCTCCGAGCGCCATGCCTCGGGGAACAACTCCTCGCGGCCTTGGACCTTGGTGGTCGCGGCTGCACCCATGCAATTCACTCCGAGGGACCAGAACAAGTTCCCCTCCGGGTCCACGAACCACCATTTGCCGTCGAGCTTCTCGACCCGGAAAAAGCCCGTTGCCTCCAAATCCGGCCCACCCGTCATCCCGCCGAACCGGCTGCGCCTTTCGCCCGGACCGGTCACGGCCGCAGCCATGGCCGAGTCCTTGCGTGCGTCATCCTGGAGTTCTCCAACCGCGCGGACCTTGCCCGGCCAATCCAACCAGCGTGCCTGGCCGAACTCATCCACCATCGGGAACGCGAATCTCTCCAGCAACTCCGGATCCGTGCTCACCTCCCCGCTGCCACGCGGATGGCTGACTTCGATGATCTGCCCTGCCTCGGCGTTTCTCCAGTCGATCTGGACCCTGACCTGCACGATCGAGGAAGGATCCACCTCGATCCAGTGGCGATGGTATCCCCACGGGAACCCGAAAAGGTTTCCGAAACGCTTCACATGCGGATGGTCCTTGGGCAGCGATCCCCTCGGAAGAAGGGTGGTTGTCTCCACCTGCTCTTGCGGTCGCACGAGGAATCGGCCCGTCGTGCTGTGCCGCCAAGCGTCCTTCAATTGACTGGCCGCAGCGACGAGAACGTCCAACTCGGAAGCGGTTCCATTCTTCACGGTCACGGCAACGTCGCGGGCGTCTCCAAGATCCAAAGCCGGATCCTTGTATCTGAAGACAACCTCCGCCCGGCCGGTCGGCTTATCCAACTTGAGACCGAACAAGCCGTCAGCGCTGCCTGCCGCTGAAGCATCACCGCGGATTGTCACTTCCTGCGTCATGCCAGCCCGAAGCGGATTAGCCAATAGACAGCACGTGACCAGCAGCAGGGAGAGCAGGGCCGAGGAAGGGGGGCTGGCATGCATGCGAGGGGGGTGGATGGATCAGCTGCTGCTCATGCGCCCGCGGCCGGCCGGAGCAAATTCTTGGCGCGGGCAATCATTCTCGATCCAAGACCGGATTTCTCCGAGCGTTTTCCTGCCGCAATTCCTCTCCCCTTGCAGGTGCTCGATGAGATTCCTTTCGATCGCCTCGGCGCGCGAGGTGACGCGATGGCGCCCGAGCACGTTGACCGCACGAGTGGAAAGATTGGCAAGGTCGGTCGCACCCCCGAGCCTCTGGAGCGCACGGCGGTGACGCGCGAGCATGAGGGAGACGGCTTGGGGTGTGACCTCGAGATGCACGGCGATCTCGCGGAACGAGTAACCAAGTCCGCGCAGCGCGGCGATGTCCCGAACACGCTGGGGCAGATCCGCGAGCGTAACCGCAGCCATTGTCCCACCGGCGTCGACAGGCGGGCAAAAATCCGACAGGTCAGCCGGCGGCACGGAGGCTTGGGGCATGCCTGGACCGGTCGTTTCCATTCGGGATGGCATGGGCCCGGCAAGGTCGAAAACAGTGGCGTGGGTTTCTTTCATGCTCGCGGCCAATCCGGCCTCAACTGGAGGAGATGGCGGTTGACAAATCAAGCATCGCGTCAGACAAATATCAAACACATTTCGTTCCCACCCTCCCGAACGGCTCGCCGGCAATGCCTGCCCCTCCCCCGCATCCGCCTACCTTACAGCAGCCGCGCACCAACGCTCATGACCGAAGCCTGCCGCAGACCACGGGGATCATCATTGCGAGGCGTGCTGCTCGCGGTGCTATCCTGCAGCTACCCGCATTCCGCGCCCGCCGCTGAAATGAACGCGCCAGATTCTTCCCCGACGAGGCCGAACATCATCGTCATTTTCGCCGACGATCTCGGCTTCGGCGACCTCGGCTGCTACGGGGCCGAGGGCATTCCCACGCCGAACCTTGATCGTATGGCGCGCGAGGGCGTTCGCTTCAGCAACTTCTACGCGACGGCTGCGACCTGCACGCCCTCGCGCTACAGCCTGCTGACCGGGAGCTATCCGTGGCGAAACCCGCGCGCCCAGATCCTCAAGGGCGATGCTCCCATGATCATCGGGCTGGACGAACTCACCCTGCCCGCCGCGCTGAAGCGCGCGGGCTACACCACATCCGTCATCGGCAAGTGGCACATCGGTCTTGGCGACGGCACCATCGATTGGAACAGCGAGATCCGTCCCTCACCTCGCGAGGTCGGGTTCGACGAGTCATTCATCATGGCCGCCACCGCGGATCGTGTTCCTTCGGTCTATATCAAGGACGGCCGGGTGCTGAACCTCGACCCCTCGGACCCGCTCGAAGTCTCCTACGCCAAGGAAAATCCGTTCCCCGAGGTTCCCACGGGCCGATCCAATCCGGAGTTGCTGACAATGCAGCACAGCGACAAGCAGCACGACGGCACCATCGTCAACGGCGTCCCCCGGATCGGGTTCAGCCGCGGGGGGAAGGCCGCGACTTGGGACGACACGACCATGACGGACGTATTCCTTGCACGAACCAAGGAGTTCCTCAGCCGACAGAAAAGCGCGCCCTTCTTCCTTTACCTCGGATTGCACCAACCGCATGTGCCGCGCATCCCCTCCAAGCGCTTCGCCGGCGTGTCCGAGAAAGGACCCCGCGGTGACGTGATCATGGAGATGGACTGGATGGTGGGGCAGGTGCTCGACGAGTTGAAGTCGCTCGGGCTCGACCGCAACACGATCGTCGTCTTTTCCAGCGACAACGGCCCGGTGCTCGATGACGGCTACAAGGACGAGTCGGTAGAGCGCAACGGGTCGCACCGGCCGGCCGGCCCGCTGCGCGGCGGAAAATACAGCCTATTCGACGGCGGTGCCCGCGTGCCGACCATCGTCTGGGGGCCGGGCCTCGTCGCGCCGGGAGAATCCGACGCGCTCCTGAGCCATGTGGACTTCCTCGCGAGCTTCGCCCACGTTGCCGGCGCGGACCTCGCTCCCGGGGAAACGGCGGACAGCCTGCAGATGGCGGACGCCATCCTCGGGAAAACCAAAGCCGGTCGCGACAATCTCGTCACCGAAGGTTTCGCCGCCAACACCGTCCTCCGCGAAGGCTCCTGGGTTTTCATCCCGCCCTACCCCGGCCCGAAGCTCTTCGGTGACAAGAACATCGAATCGGGCAACTCCAAGGTGCCCCAGCTCTACAACCTCTCCGCCGACATCGGCCAGGCAACCAACGTCGCCGCCGCGCATCCGGAAAAAGTGGTGGCCATGGAGAGACTGCTGGAATCCATCAAGGCCGGAGCCCCGGCGGCGCAACCCGCGACCAAGCGCCCGCCGAACGTCCTATTCATCCTCTGCGACGATCTCGGCATCAACGACCTCCATTGCTACGGGCGCAAGGATCACAACACGCCCAACCTCGACCGGCTCGCCGCGGAGGGCACGCGCTTCACCTCCGCCTACGCATCACAGGCCATCTGCTCCGCCTCGCGCGCCGGATTGCTCACGGGGCTCAACCCCGCGCGGTTGCACCTCACGACCTACCTACCCGGACGTCCGGACGCGAAGTCGCAGCGCGTGCTTCATCCCGAGATCTCGCTGAACGTCCCACTCTCGGTGAAAACGCTGCCGCGTTACTTCAAGGAGGCGGGCTACACCTCGGGCCTGATCGGCAAATGGCATGTCGGCGCAAGCCCCGGTCCGGCGGAGCACGGATTCGACTTCGTCTATCATCCCAGCGAGGGCAAGAACACGCCTCCCTCGGATCTCGAGGGCGGCAAGGCGGAATACGAACTGACCAAGGAAACGATCAATTTCATCGAAGCCAACAAGGATCGCCCGTTCGTGGCTTACCTTGCCCACTACACACCCCACATTCCCTACACGGCGAAGCAACACCTCATCGACAAGAACGCGGGCGCCTTCGAACCGGTTTACGCCGCGCTCATCGAGACTCTGGACGACTCGGTCGGCGTCCTCATGGCCAAGCTGGAGGAGTTGGGATTGGCGGACGACACCGTTGTTGTCTTCACTTCGGACAACGGCGGTCTGCATGTCCCGGAGGGCGGACATGTCCGCGTGACGCACAACACCCCCTTCCGTGCGGGCAAGGGCCACACTTACGAAGGAGGACAGCGGGTTCCCCTCATCGTGCGTTGGCCGGGGCATGTGCCAGCAGGACGAGTGGTTGATGCGCCCGTCAACAACGTGGATTGGATCCCCACACTGCTGGAACTCGCCGGCGCAGCCGTGCCGCGAGGTTTGGACGGAGTCAGCTTCGCCGCCGGCCTCAATGGGGGCACCTTTCCCGCACGGAAGATGTTCTGGCACTTCCCGCACTACACCAATCAAGGCGGACGCCCCAGCGGCGTGGTGCGCGATGGAGATTGGCTGCTCGTGGAGTTCTACGACGAAGACAAAACGGAACTCTACAATCTCTCGGACGACATCGGGGAGCAGCGGGACTTGTCCGGCAAGGAACCCGCCCGTGTCAACGCCCTGAAAACCGCCTCGGCGGGGTGGCGCGACGCCAACGGCGTGCAGCACAACAAACCCAACCCCGACTTCGACGAAGCGGAATTCCGAAAACTCTACGTCACCATCGACTCGGGCAATTTCGATCCGGTGGCCGCCGATGACGCCGAGTGGCACCGCATGGAAGAATGGCGGAAGGCGATGAATCGCGCGGCCCCGTTCGACAAACAACGATGAACCTCACCCGGCGCGAATTCCTTAATCTTTCCGCGGCAGCGACCGTCGCCGCCGCGCTCCCCTCGGGCGCCTTGGCGCAGGGAACACGTCCATCAGGTTCGCAGAAGAAGGGCCTCGGTCTGGGTGCAAGGAACGCCTTCTGGCCGGGCATGCTCACGGACCTCCGCTGCAGATGGTGCTACACCTGGATGGGCAACGTGCCGCAAGACTTGCCGGAAGGCGTCGGGTTCATCCCGATGATCCGGAGCAAAGGAATCACGCAACCGGAGGCCGTCGCGCGGGTGGCCAGCCAGGCGCAGGCTCACGGCATCACGGAGCTGCTCGGACTCAACGAACCCGATGCCAAAAGCCAGGATGACATGAGCGTTGCGGACGCGCTGGATGCATGGCCCCTGCTCATGGAGACAGGCCTGCGCCTCGGCAGTCCGGGCTGCGTTCATCCTGATCGAGAGTGGATGACAGAGTTCATGGCGGGTGTGAAGGAACGCGATCTCCGCGTGGACTTCATCTGCGTGCATTCCTACGGCGGCCCGGACGCGGCGGCGCTCGTGAGCCGCCTCGAGAGGGTCCATCGGATGTTCGACCGTCCGCTTTGGATCACGGAGTTCGGTGTGGGCGACTGGCAGGCGAAGAGTCCGGAGGAGAACCGCCACTCGCCGGAGGCCGTTCTTCGGTTCATGGAAAGGGTGCTCCCCATGCTCGACCGGCTGGATTACCTCGAACGCTATGCGTGGTTCCCCTCTCTTCCCGAAAGCGCTCCGCTGGGCACCAGTGCTCTGTTCGATGCGGAAGGCGAACTCACCCCGCTCGGCCAATGCTACAGGGACGCTTGACCCCCAGGAGCGCATTTCACCCACCCGCCCGACCATGATCACACGCCGCAGATTCATCAGTATCTCCGCCGCAGCAGCAGCGACCGCCGCCTTCGCGTCGTGCCATCGAAGACCCGATCCTGCGCTGCTTGGCTCGAAGAAGAAGGGCCTCGGCCAATCCGTGAAGAACCCTGCGTGGTCCGAAAGAATCTCCGACCTTAAGTGCAAATGGTTCTACTCGTGGAACAGCGCCATTCCCGAGGGGATTCCCGATGGGATCAGCTTCATCCCCATGATCTATCGCTACGGTGGCGACCCGACGACGATTTCGGCCCCCGCCACGGCGGCCAAGAAAGCGGGCATCAACGAACTGCTCGGCTTCAACGAGCCTGATGTGAAAAAGCAGGGCAACATGACCCTGGAGGAAACGCTCAGCGCGTGGCCGCTTCTCATGGAGACGGGCATGCGCCTCGGCAGCCCCGGCTGCGTGCATCCGGACAAGGAATACATGATCGACTTCATGAGAGGCGTGAAGGAACGCGGCCTGCGCGTGGACTTCATCAATGTGCATTCCTACGGAGGACCAAACCCGGAAGCGCTGGTCAAGCGGCTCGAGAACGTCCACAGGATGTTCGATGAGCGCCCGCTCTGGATCACCGAATTCGCGGTGGGCGATTGGGAGGCCGAGAGCGTGGAGAAAAACCGCCACAAGCCCGAAACCGTGCTGCGCTTCATGGAGAAGGTTCTGCCCATGCTCGACCAACTCGACTTTCTCGAGCGCTACGCCTGGTTCCCGGCCAAGACCACGAGTATTCCGCTCGGCACCAGCGCTCTCTTCAACGAGGATGGTTCTCTCACCCGGCTCGGCGAGTGCTATCGTGACGCGTGATCAACAAGCCCGTCGCGCTCCTGCTGGCCGTTGCCGCATGGTGCCCGCTCGCCATGGCCGCCACCCCTGAGACCGCGTTCCACCCCGGCCAGCTCTGGCTCGACAGCGCCGGCCGCCCGATCAACGCGCACGGCGGGTGCGTGCTCCACCACCAGGGCATCTATTACTGGTATGGCACGCACAAGATCGAGGGACTCTCGGAAGCGAAGGACGCAGACGGCGGAGTCCATGCCTACGCATCGCGCGACCTCGTCAACTGGCACGACCAAGGCATGGTTCTGCCTCTCGACGGCGGCAAACACGACGACCTCCAGCACGGATGCATCTTTGACCGGCCCAAGGTCGTGCTTAACGAAAAGACCGGCGAGTTCGTCCTGTTCTTCAAGTTCTACCCCAAGGGCCTCGGCACACGGGTCGGGTTCGTCGGCGTCGCCACCTCGCCCAGCCCGAGCGGACCCTTCACCTACCGTCACAAGTTTCTCGGCGCGGATTCGCCCGAAGGCTCCGGCGATTTCGCGATGTTCAAGGACGACGATGGCAGCCTTTACCACCTGACCGTCCGCAAGCCCGACCGGGCGTTCGTCATCGGTAAAATGCGCGACGACTACCTGCTGCCAGCGGGCCGCTACCAAGTGGCTGAGGGCATCACCAGAGCCACCGAAGCGCCCGCCGTGATCAAGCGTGAGGGACGCTATTGGATGCTCGGCTCCGGCTCGACCGGATGGGATCCGAACGCCGCCCGCTCGTTTTCCGCTGATTCGATCTTCGGGCCATGGAAAGACCACGGGAACCCGTGCGAGGGCGTCAATCCGCACAACGGCCTCGGCCCCGAACTCACCTTCGGCGGGCAGTCCGCATTCATCCTGAACGTCGAAGGCTCTGCCCCGATCGCCATCTTTGACATCAACAAGCCCGAGCATCCTTACGAGAGCCTCCACATCTGGTTGCCCTTATCATTCCAGAGCGGGCAAATGCGCATTCCATGGCGTGATGAATGGTCGCCCGAGAGCCTTTGATGGCGTCATCCCACACCCGCTCCACTTGAAAATACAAATCCCCCTCCGACATCGCCCGGGCAACGCCGCAGTCAAGCCCCGGAGTTTATTTGCCCGCGCGCTCTGGCTTGCCCTAGCCGCATGGTTTGCCCAACCCACGGCGCACGCGTCCAGCCTGCCGGAGTGCGAACCCCGGACAGGGTTGCCGAACTTCTTTGCGAAGTTGGAAGCCGGGGGACCGGTCCGCATCGCTTACCTCGGCGGCAGTATCACCGAGGCGTGGGGTTGGCGGGACTTGTCCCGCGACTGGTTCGCCCGGGAGTATCCCCAGGCCGAAGTGAGCCAGATCCGGGCCACCATCTCGGGCACCGGCGCGGAGTTCGGGGCGTGCCGTTTGCATGACCACGTGCTGCGCCATTCGCCCGATCTCGTTTTCGTCGAGTTCGCGGTCAACGGGGCCGGAGCCACGGACAAGCGTGCCATCGAGTCGGTCGAAGGAATCATCCGCAATGTCCGCCGCAACGATCCGAAAGCCGAAGTCTGCCTGGTCTTCACGGTCTCGAGCGGGATGTTGAAGGACTTGCGGGAAGGACGCTCTCCGCGGGTTGTGACGAACATGAAAAAGGTCGCCGATCACTACGGGATTCCGACGATTGATTTCGGGCCGGGCGTCGCGCGCTTGGTCGACGAGGGCAAGCTCGTGGTTTCCGGCCCCGCCCCAGCCAAAGATGCCCCACCCTCCGGGCCGATGGTTTTCAGCACGGACGGGACGCACCCGCTCTTCGAGACCGGACACCAACTCTACCTCGATGCCATCGTGCGCTCCATTCCGGTCATCAAGGCCGCCGGACAACCTGGCCCGCACCCTCTGCCCGAACCGTTGGAACCCAACAACTGGGAACACGGCAGCATGGTGGCGATTGATGCGCCGGGGGTGATCCGCAGCCCGGGCTGGAGCAAGGTCGAACCGCCGGACGGAACGGAGAAGCGGCAGCGCATCAGCGAGTATTTCCCCGGCGTGTGGCAAGCCGGGCAACCAGGAGACTCGCTGGAGTTCACTTTCGAGGGCGTGGGATTCGGATTGTCCGGATTCCGCGGACCTTCCGCAGGGCTCTTCCAGGTCACTGTGGATGACCGTCCGCCGATCGATGCCACCTTCTTCGATTCCTATTCCCACGCGGGCCGGGTCAGCCACAAGGCATGGTTCTACCCGCAGGACCTGCCGCGTGGAAAACACCGGGTGAGGATCGAGTTCCTAGCCGCACCCCCGGACTACGCGGCCATTCTCAAGAAGGAAGGCAAAAGCATAAAACCACCGGAGGCCGCGCCCGAAACCGTTTTCCAACTCGCGGCCATCCTGTTGGCGGGATCCTTGAGTCCGTGATGCGCTACCGCGACTGGCTCAACCTGAACATCCACCTGCTCTGGTGCCACAACCTGCCGGTGGCGCGCGGGAGGGAGGATGCGGGGCCGGTGTTGCGTTCGACGGAATACACGAACAGCGGAGCGTGGCTCGTCCGCGAGGGCTGGGCTCAGGTGGAGCACGGCGGGCAGCGTCATCGCGCGGAACCCGGACAGTGGCTCATCGTCAAGCCGGGACGGCGAGTGCAGACCTTTTCAGCGGACGCGCGGCTGATCTCGATTGCCTTCGATGCGCGCTGGCCGGACGGATCGCACCTTTTCGACAAGGGGCTGAGCCTCGTGGTGGATAGCGCCGGGGCGCCGGATCTGGAAAAGTTGGTGCGACCGATCCTGAACACGCTCAAGCGCGTGAACCCCGACACGTGGGACGCTCGGGATCACGTGGTGAACCTCGCCGTCTTCTTTCGCATCGAGCAACTACTGCTGCGGTGGTTGGTCGCTCTTTCGGACGTATTGGCTGAACGGGGCGTCTATCACTCGGGGCACTCCGGCATCGACGAGCGGGTGCGCCGCGCGATCGACCTTCTCCATGCCGGCGACGTGGCCGAGCCACTGGACTCAGCCCGGCTCGCCGCCACCGTCGGTCTGAGCCCGAACCATCTGATCCGCCTGTTCCGCCGCGATCTGCAAACCACGCCCGCTCAATACTGGGACCGGATGCGCATCGAACACGCACGCCACCGCCTCCTGCTGCCGGACTCCCGGGTGAAAGAAGTCTCCATCGAACTCGGCTTCACCTACCTCTCCCACTTCTCGAAATGGTTCAAACGCCACACGGGCAGCACGCCACGGTCCATGAGAGATGGATGAGATGTATAACTGATTGAGTAAAATATATACGCGCCCCCGCTCGACACGCCACCGACCATGCGGTCGACTTCCGCCGATGAGCCCCCCCCAAGGTCAGTCGCGTCGTTCCCTTCTTGTGTGTCTGGTTGTTGTCAGCTTGCTGACCACGGCATCCGTCCACGCCGCGAACGATCCCGCCTTCAGCGATCAGCCGGTGGCGATCAACCAAGTCGGCTACGAGACGGCCAAGCCGAAACGCTTCACAGCGCCGAAGGCGGCCGACGGAACCGCATTCACGTTGCGGCTGGCGAACGGCGGCGACGCGCTCTTCACGGGGAAGATCCAAGACGGGATCGGCGACTTTTCGGCATTCAAACCCGAGGCATCGGCCGACCATTACGTGATCGTAGTCGAAAACAAAGGCGCCCCCGCCACGACGAGCGAACCGTTCCTCATCCGACCGAACCTTTACCAAGAGCAATTCTGGCAGGCGGCGGTGGATTTCCTCATCGACTCTCGCTCGGCCGTGGGAACACATCCGAGCGCCTACGGCGGGTCCCCGTGGCGTGATGGCACGTATTACGACGCGATTGTTCCGGCGCTCACGCTCTTCTACCTCGCCGACCCGAAAACCATCGAGGCTATGCCGAGGCAGATCGACTGGGAGGCGGACAAGAAGCGCGTGACTTCGCCCAGTTTCAAGTTCGACGACAGGGACCCGGGAGGCAAATGGTTCATGGACTCCGTTCGAGCCTACTACGATCTCGAACCGCCGGCCGCGGATGCGCCGGACGTTGTGAAACTCATCCATTGGGGCGCGGGCTTGTATCTCGTCAATCCCCTCACCCACGATCCCTCGAAAGATCCGGACAAATGGAAGGTCCATCAGCAGACCGTCGAGCAGGTCGCCTACGTCCTGTGGGCGTGGCCGGTGCTGAAGAAATGGCTCCCGGAATCGTTCTATCAACGCGCCCGTGACTTTACCTTCGGGAATTGGCGCCCCTCACTCGGCATCAGCCCATGGTGGGAGCCATCCACTTACCTCAAGCCGGAAGACCTCACCGAAGGCAATCCCATGGGAGGCCTTCTCCACCCCTACAAAGGCCGTCATGCGCCCGGCCACTCGATTGTGCCGAACCTTCTGATGCACGAAGTGGCCAAACGCGAAGGACGCAAGGACGCCCGGATCTACCTCGAAGCGGCCGTGACGCAAGCCGAGTGGTGCATGACAAATCTCGACTGGAACGACCCGCGCACGACCAAGGGCCACCGGATGAGCGAACACCGCACCATCCCGAACCTTGTGTGGTTGCTGCAGAAATACCCGGACAAAGCGCCGAAGGGGCTCAAGGAGAAGATCGACCAATGGGTGGATGTCGCCCTCAGCCGCTCGGACAACATGTGGGACTACCGGCGATACGATCTGCAGGACCACTGGTCCATTCCCAAGGTCAACGACGTGGGCAACCTGCTCTCGCTGCCGGTCATCGCCTCGGCCGCAAGCTGGGAGGTCGATGACCCGGCCAAGAAGGCGCGGCTCGAAGAGATCTCCACCGCAGCCATCGACCACGTCTTCGGTCGCAACCCGCGCCTCGCCGCCTCGCCGGCCAAGCCGGAGATGGGTTTCCCCGAGGTAGAACGCGGTTGGCCCAAGCATCACAAGGATGACGTCTGTGCGCGGTTGGAAACATGCCGCGGATCGATCTCGTCCGCCCCCGGCACGGAAATGTTTCCCTTCAACCCCGCCGGCGAATACCGCCATGCCGAAGGCTGGGTGAACTACGGCGCCGCGTGGTGCCTCAGCCTCGCCTACCAGAAATTCGACAAGGCCGGCACGACCCCGAACCCCTGAACCACCGAGCTGCCACATTCCGCGTGGACTCTGGCACACACGACGCGCCGATCCACTGAGCGGAACAAGCTTCAAGTCTTCCATCCATCCCGATCATGCACCTCGCAGACTGGATCGTTCTGATTGTTTACCTCATCGCCACCGTGGCGATCGGCGTGGTCCTCGGCCGCAAGGTCAAGAGCACTTCGGACCTCTTCGCCGCGGGCGGCACCTCGCCATGGTGGGCCAGCGGACTGAGCGCCTTCATGACGATGTTCTCGGCCAACACGTTCGTGGTCTGGGGCGGGATGGCCTACCAATACGGGCTGGTCGCCATCATGGTGAACCTCTGCTACGGCGTCGCCGCACTCCTGGCCGGCTACACGGTCGCCGGGCGGTGGAAGAAGCTCGGCATCCGCACCCCGGCCGAGTTTGTGGAACTCCGCTTCGGCAAGGGAGCCCTCCACTTCTACACGTGGTCCATGATGGTTTACCGCATGGTCGGGGCGGCTGGCGCGCTCTACGCCATCGCGATCCTGATGGTGGCCGTCACCCGGGGCGAGAACTCGGGGAACGTCGTTCAGGGAATGCCGCCGGAGTTGGTCACCGCCATCCTCGTCTTCGGCGCCGTCGTCGTCATTTACACCATGATCGGCGGCCTGTGGGCGGTGCTCATGACCGATGTCATCCAGTTCATCGTCCTCAATCTCGCGGTCATCTTCGTGATTCCGCTGATCCTGATGGATGTCGGCGGCCTCGCGCAGATTTCGGAAAGAATGCCCGAGGGCTTTCTCGCGCTCACTTCGGGATCGAAATACACGTGGTTCTTCCTCTTCGGCTGGGTCGCCATCCACTACTTCATGATCGGCGCGGAGTTCGCCTTCGTGCAGCGCTACATCTGCGTGCCCACGCCGAGGGACGCCCGGCGCAGCACGGTGCTCTTCGGCGTGCTCTATCTCTTCTCTCCGTTCCTCTGGCTGCTCCCGCCGCTGCTCTGGCGCCTGCAAAGCCCGATTCCCGACGGGGCCAGCGATGAGATGGTCCGCATGCTCAAAGAGCAGGCCTACATCGAATCCTGCAAGAACGTCCTACCGATCGGGATGGTCGGCTTGATGATGGCGGCCATGTTCTCCGCCACGGCCAGCACCATCAGCGGACAGCTCAACGTGTTCTCCAGCGTGCTCACCCACGACATCTATCGTCCCCTGCGCAAGGGGTTGACGGACGGGCAACTGCTCGCGGCAGGAAGGTGGTTCACACTCCTGCTTGGTGGCGTCATTGCGAGTGTCGCGCTGTGCATCCCTTGGATGGGCGGCGCGGAGAAGGTGATCATTTCCATCACGGAGATGATGGTGGTCCCCCTCCTCGCGCCCATTCTCCTCGGCCTGCTCAGCAAGCGGGTGAGCGTCGGCGCCCTCTGGACCACGGCGGGGATCTGCATCCCGCTGGGCCTGGCCTTGCACTTCGGATGGTTCGCCCCGGATGCCACGAGCGGCACGGGCAAGTGGCTGAAGGACCAGGCCGTGACCATCGTCGGTGTCGTCCTGCCGTTGCTGATCCTTCTTGTCGCGCACATTCGCTCCCGCGGTGTGGACCGCCATTGGAAGAACATCGAAGAACTCAGGACGCGTGAGCAGGAATTTGTGGACTCGCGGCCCGCGGCCCAGGCCGACCACTCGCCCGCGCGCATCGTCGCGTGGAGCATGGTGGCCCTCGGGGCCGGCATGGCCTGCCTGATTCCTATCAATCCGGGCGACCGCATCATCATCCTGATTTTCGCCCTCGTTCTCGCCGCCATCGGAGCGGGGATGCTCTGGCTCACGAAGACGCCCAAGCCCAAGAAACACTCATGATCACCGAAGGCCCATCCGACATCCGCCCGCTCAAGACCGAAACCCGCGAAGCCGACCTTGTCA
Source organism: uncultured Chthoniobacter sp. (assembly GCA_964609925.1). GTDB lineage: Bacteria > Verrucomicrobiota > Verrucomicrobiia > Chthoniobacterales > JACTMZ01 > JACTMZ01. The sequence continues at coordinate 25,948 of CAZSUJ010000032.1, forward strand.
TCGTCGGCGGCGGTCTCGCCGGCACCTGCTGCGCCATCACCGCCGCCCGCGAGGGATTGAAAGTCGTTCTGGTCCAAGACCGCCCCGTCCTCGGCGGCAACGCCTCCAGCGAAGTGCGCCTCTGGGCCCTCGGCGCGACCTCGCATTTGGGCAACAACAACCGCTGGTCCCGCGAAGGCGGCGTGATCAACGAAATCCTCGAGGAGAACCTATTTCGCAACCGGCAGGGCAACGCCATGATTTTCGACACGGTGCTGCTGGAGAAATGCGTGAAGGAGCCGAACCTCACGCTGCTCCTCAACACCGCGGCGTTCGAGTTGGAGAAGAGCGACCAGGACACCATCTCGGCCGTCCATGCGTTCTGCCCGCAGAACTCGACGCGCTACATCTTGAAGGCCCCGCTGTTCTGCGACGCCTCAGGTGACGGCATCATTGGATTCATGGCCGGGGCCGCATTCCGCATGGGTGCGGAGTCGAAGGAGGAGTTCGGCGAGAAGTTCGCTCCCGATGCGGCCTACGGACAACTCCTCGGCCACTCGATGTATTTCTACAGCAAGGATGTCGGCGTTCCGGTCAAGTTCGTCCCGCCAAGCTGGGCGCTCGACGACATCACCAAGATCCCGCGTTACCGCCAGTTCCACACCAACATGCAGGGATGCAACTTCTGGTGGCTCGAATACGGGGGGCGACTCGACACGGTCCACCAAACCGAGGAGATCAAGTGGGAGCTCTGGAAGGTCATCTACGGCGTCTGGAATTACTTCAAGAACTCCGGAAAGTTCCCCGAGGCCGAGACGATGAATCTCGAATGGGTCGGCACCATTCCCGGCAAGCGCGAGAGCCGCCGCTTCGAAGGCGACTACATGATCCGCCAGCAGGACCTAGTGGAGCAGACGAAGTTCGATGATGTGATCTACCACGGCGGCTGGGCCGTGGATCTTCATCCCGCAGATGGTGTTTACTCCGAACTCTCCGGCTGCACCCAGTGGCACGCGAAGGGCGTCTACGGCATCCCCTACCGCTGCCACTACAGCAAGAATATCAAGAACCTCTTCCTCGCCGGCCGCGTGATCAGCGCCACCCATGTCGCCTTCGGGTCCACCCGAGTCATGGTGACCTGCGCAGCCGGCGGCCAGGCCGTGGGCATCGCCGCGGCCGTCTGCCGCGAGAAGGGCCTGACGCCCCGCGATCTCGCCTGCGGCGAACCGCTCCGCGAGTTGCAGGTGCGCCTGGACCGCACCGGACAATATCTACCCGATCGTGAAATTACCGACCCCGACGACCTCGCCGCTTCGGCGACAGTCACCGCGAGTTCGGAGTTGAAACTCGGCGCCATCCCTGCCGGAGAGGAAAAGCTAAAGCTTGAAAGCGGTTGGGCCATGCTCCTCCCCTTGGTCAAGGGCGCCTGCCCGGTATTCGCCTTCGACCTTCTGGCTGAGTCCCCCACAACACTGCAGGTGGAACTCCGCCGCGCCAAGCGCCAGGGCAATTTCACGCCGGACGAAACTCTCGAAACGCTCACCCTCACCGTGCCTGCCGGCGAGTCCCGCCCGGATATCCGCTTCACGCAACCGCTCGACCGCAGCGGCTATTACTTTGTCCAACTCTGCGAGAATCCGTCCGTCTCGGTGCGCCTCTCCGATCAGCGCCTCACCGGCATTGTGTCCGTCAGCAATGCCTTCAACAAGGCGGTGGCCAAATCCAGCGTGCAATCCCCGCCGGACAGTATCGGCATCGACACCTTCGAGTTCTGGCTGCCCAAGCGCCGCCCCGCCGGGAAGAACCTCGCCCTGACCGTCACCCCGCCGCTGGACTGCTTCGCACCAGCCAACGTCACGCATGGCCCAGCCCGTCCCACCACGCAACCCAACGCGTGGGTCGCAGACCCCTCCGACTCGCATCCTGAGTTGACTCTGTCCTGGCCCAACCCGGTGAGCATTCGTTGCGTCACCATCGAGTTCGACCCCGACTGGGACCACCCGATGGAAAGCGTCCTCATGACCCACCCCGAGGAGGTAGTTCCATTCGTGGTGAAGGATTTCGATCTGCTGGACGACAAGGGTGATGCGGTGCTGGAAATCCGCGACAACCACTCGGCCCGCGTTGAGTATTCTTGCGCGCAAAGACTCATAACCTCCGCGATCAAGGTTCGCATTCACTCCACCCGCGGCACCCCTGCCGCGATTTTCCGCGTGAGGGTTTCTGCTTAGCCGCCTGCGAGTTCCAATGGAACAACTCGCCACTTTTGGATTAGTGCTGCTTGTTGGTGGTCTGGCCGCAGCCGAAACGCCCAACCCATCGAAGCCCCCTGAAGGCAAGCGGCCGAAATTCTCCAGCAAGATCCACATTCCGGTGCAGCCCGCTGCGGAGGCGGCATCGCTGCCTCCTGCCGGCTACGAACTCGTTTTCTCGGATGAGTTCGACGGCGACAAGATCGACACGCAGAAGTGGGGTTTCCGCCTCGACAGCAAAATGCTCAGCACCCAGCAACCGGAGAATGTGTCGGTCAGGGACGGCAATCTGGTCATCGCCCTGCGCAAGGAATCCGCACGGGGCAAGGACTACACCGGAGGCGGGGCCATCAGCCGCCAGAGATTTGTCTACGGCTACTACGAAGCACGTTTCAAAACACCCCCCGCCGAAGGCTGGCACACCGCATTCTGGTCCATGAGGCACAACTTCGCCGATGAACCGCCCGGGCTTCCTGCACTGCTGGAGTTGGACTTCTGCGAGCAGGACGGAGGTGATCCCCATTTCTTCAGCTTCGGCATCATCAACCAGTCCCGCTCCGACCAGAAAAAGAACCGCCGATCTTGGAATGCTGGACGCTGGGTCATCGAGAATGCTCCGGACACCTCGGCGGACTTCCATGTTTGGTCGTGCGAGTTCACGCCGGAAACCATCCGGTTCTATTTCGACGGCAGACTGACCAAGGAGTTGAGCTCGGCGGGATTCCCGCACGACGAGATGAATGTGTGGTTCAGCGTCATTGCCAGCAAGTTGAAGGGAGACCGGTGGGTGGACGAATCCAAGCTGCCGAACGAGGTGCTCTGCGATTACATCCGGATCTATCGACATCCGAAGTATCGTGAAGCGGAGCAGGCTGTGCGCGAAGAAGTGCTGCGCCCCCTGCCTCCGCTCGAAAACCAAACGACCAAAGACAGCGGGCCGAAGCTCGAAGATTTGAACTGAACGAACTGCCCCGAAAGATCGACTTATGTTCTCCCGCCAACGGTCGCACAACCGCGCGATCCTCTGGTTATCAGGCCGATAACACGCCTCATCGCAACGCCATACACCTCTCTCGCAATCGCCAAGACCACCTAGCCTCTTCACTCTCGCCCTTCTGCTCATCCTCGCCCCCTCTCCCAGCACGATGAAAGCCTCGAACCCCATCGTCCGTGATAAGTTTACCGCCGATCCATCAGCACGCGTTTTTGACAGCCGGCTTTACGTTTACACCTCGCACGACCGAGATGACGCCGACTCCTACAACATGGTGGATTGGTGCGTTTTCTCGACCGACGATCTCGTCACTTGGAGAGATCATGGTGCTGCGTTCCGGCTGACGGACTTTTCCTGGGCCAAAGAGAAAGCTTGGGCGCCAGATGCAATCAGCGCCAATGGCAAATACTATCTCTTTTTGCCCACCGATCGGAGCAAGATTGGCGTCGCGGTCTCAGACAAACCAGAAGGACCCTTTGTAGATGCGATCGGAGCTCCCCTGATTGACAACGCCATCATGCCCGAGGCAGGCGTCGAACCGATCGACCCGGCGATCTTTGTCGATGATGACGGGACTACGTGGCTCTGCTTCGGCTGTCGCCAGCCTATGGTGGTGAAGCTCGATCCTTCGCTGACCAAAGTCGCCGACCCCCTGCAGAAGCTCGTGATACTCACTGAGTCTGGTGAGCCCGTGCCGCAAGCGCCGCCCGGAGAGGACCCTCAGCGACCCGCTGGCTACGGAGAGGCTCCTTCGATGTTCAAGCGGGAGGGGCGCTACTATTTCGTGTATTCCAACGGCTGGGCGACAGGCACGACGCTCGTCTATGCCACGGGTGACTCGCCCACGGGTCCCTTCACTTATCAGGGACCCGTCATGTTTCCCGTGGACTGCAGCACCCACCACGGCATGGTCGGCGAGTTCAAGGGCAAGTGGTATGTCTTCTACCACACCGCCGAACTCTCAGGCGGCAATGGCTACCGCCGCTCGGTTTGCGTGGATGAACTCACCTTCGACAGCGACGGCAGGATCATCCCCGTCAGGGCCACGTCCGGGATGAGATAGCGCAACCGACGCGCCCCATTCCCGCGGAGCGTTACGGCAATCTCGGCAATCAAGTCCATCTTGTTGCCGCCGATCCGGAGGGGGTGCGTTGCCATCTCCGATGCTGTCGGCGAGAGATGCATCGAGCGCCGACTCCCTCAGGCTACCCCGCGCCGCCGTCCTCCGCTTCAGCGCTTGCAAGCCGCAGCCCGGTGACTGCCAACGAGAAGAGATGAACGGTGCTCGAGAGCGCTTCTCCAGTCCTCCGCCCGCACGCCTCGCTGGGAGCGGGTTCTGTGCGGTGCTTCTTGTTTGCGCGGGCCGGGTTTCTGTGTCAACCTCCAACATCAGACAGGTTTCAGACACGCATCCCCCATGACTCCCTCACCCAAAGCCTCCCCGCTCAACCGCGCGGCCCTCAGCACCTAGCAACAGGGAACCGAGGGGAGTCAAAACGGACGCCCACGCGCTGATGCTCGAGGAGATCAATTGATGCCCACATGCCGCCGTCCGCAGCCGTGTCCACACATCACCCATCTCGCCCCTCAATTCCTAGAAGCGCCTCAATGACCCGACTCCTCGTCCTTAGCTGCCTCCTAGCCACTATGTCCACGCACCTCTTCGCGAATGATGATGCTCAGGCTGCCAAGGAAACCGAAGCACCTGAAACCGGCAAGATTCTCAACGCCGATTTTGAAACAGGCAACTTGCAAGGCTGGAAAGACTGGAGACTCCGGCGGGCCGAGATCTCTACTAACGCACAAGCAGGCCGATACGCGGTGGCCCTGGGCCCCGAGAGCGGACAGTGCTCCCAAGAGTTGAAAATTCGCCCGAACAGCCGCTACCGCTTGTCCGCTTGGGTCAAGACGGAGTCCGGGGCCGAACAAGTTGAATTGCACGCGAAGGACTACGGCGGCCCGAAGCTCTCTGTTGCCAGTGCGCTGACAGAATACACCAAGGTTTCGTTGGAATTCACCTCGGCTCACGCGGCCGACACCCTCTTGGTGATGCTCAAGCATCCCAACGGCCCCGGGAAGGGCTACGCCGACTCATTGGAATTGGAGCATCTCGGAGAAGCACCGGAGCCAACGATTCAGGAATTCGTGGAGCCAGTCATCCCTCCGCGGGTATCCGAGGGCGGGGTGGAGACGCAACCTCACGGCGCCATGGAGTGGTATCTCGACGCCAAGTTCGGGATGTTCATCCACTGGGGTGTGTATTCCGCCATCGAGAAGGGCAACGAGTGGGTCATGCACAGCAAGGTCATCGCGCCCGATGACTACCGCACCCGCGCGGAGGACAAGGAAACCGGCTTCACGGCCGCAAAGTTCGATCCCGCTGCGTGGGCGGAGTTGGCCAAGAAGGCAGGCATGGAATACATGGTGCTGACCACCCGGCACCATGACGGCTACGCGTTGTTCGACAGCAAGCACCCCAACAGCTGGACCAGCGTTCAGCAACTCGGTCGTGACCTGATCAAGGAATACACCGATGCCGTGAGAAAGGCGGGCCTGCACGTCGGTCTCTACTACTCACCGATGAGTTGGCGTTATCCCGGCTACTACAACGTGACGGGCACAAACATGAAGCCCAACGTCTGGGGCTACACCGTGGAACCTTGGCACAAGGAGAACGCGCGGTTGATGAAGGAGGAGGTTTACGAGCAACTGAGCGTGCTCCTCGCGAACTACGGCCCGATCGAATACATGTTCTGGGACGGGGGCTGGCTTGGCCAAAGCTCTGACAGCGAACTGGAAGCCCGCTTCTGGGATGCCGGCAAGTATCAGGATCCCAAGGGAGAGTGGATTGTGGGCGAGGAGTTCGTGGAAAAGGAGGAATCCACCGGCAACCGGCTCGGCGTGATGGGACTGGTCCGCAAACACCAGCCGCAGATGATCGTCAACGAGCGCTTCGGCTGGTTCGGAGATGTGCACGGCGAGGAAGGGGGGGCAGCCACGTCCGGCGACATCCGCACGGAACGCTACATGGAAAAATGCATGTCGGTGCAGAAAGGCGGCTGGGGATACGTGCCCAATGCCTCCGTCGTGGACTTCGAGCAAGTGGCCGTTTTCCTCTCCGATTGCGTAGTCAGGAACATGAACCTGCTCCTCAACGTCGCGCCCGACCGCGAGGGCGTCATCCCGCAGAACCAGCAGCAGGTCCTCGTCCGAACCGGTGAGTGGCTGAAGAAAGTCGGTCCGGCGATCTACGAAACCCGCGGTGGGCCATGGCAACCCCGGCATGGCGAATTCGGGTTCACTTACAAGGACAACAACATCTATTGCCACATCTACAAAGACTACCGCGACAAGGACGCCCGGACCTTCACAACGCAGTCGATCGGAGGCAAGAAGGTCAGCAAGGTCGTCGAGCTTTATTCTGGCCGGGAACTCCCGTGGAGAAAGAACGAGGACAACACGATCACCATCGAGCAGGTGGATTATGATCAAACGCCCTACGTGACGATCCTGCAGGTCTCCCTCACCGAGGACGTCTATGCGAAATAGTCTGCTTTGTTTGGCGCTCTTCGGCAGCCTTCCCTCGCTCGTTCAAGGCGGGGAGGAAGCAATTTCCATCGGCGATCTGTTGAAGCCGCACGCGATCCTCAAAGACTTCACTCTCACAACGCCCCGATCCATCGACCACTCGATCTCCAGCGAGGGAAACCTACAACTCTCCGGAGAGCTCAAGGACAAGGCCTGCACCATCATTCTGAAGCCGGAGGGGGGCCATTGGGACATTTCTCAATACGCCTATTTCCGTGTGGACATAACGAACAACGGGGACGGGTTGGTATGGATCCGGGGGCGTCTGGACAACGAGGGAGCCTTGGACTGGAAAGACAGTTCCTCGAGCATGGCCTACGTTCTCCCAGGCGAGCGGGCGACTCTGGGATTTCCCTTCCAGAGAGAGCAAAGTGCTGATGACTCTCCGGAGATCTTTCACCCGCAGGGCGCCAGGCCCACAGGTTTCCGATATCACTGGATGAAGTTCGACCCGGAGAAGGTGGTCGCATGCCGTCTGGTCATTCGCTCGACCTCCGACCGACTCGATCTCAAAGACATCCAAGTAAGCCTCGCCCAACCCTTCGGCGCGAAGGCCAATGCGCGCCTTCTCGAACTTCCCTACTTGGACAAATACGGCCAGGTGCGCCAGCTCGATTGGCCCAACAAACTGCATTCCGACGAGGAATTGGTGGCACGCACGCAGAAGGAAGACCGGGAAGCCGCCACGCGGCCGGGCCCTGCGAGTTTCAATCGCTTTGGCGGATGGAAAGACGGGCCTCAATTGAAGGCCACGGGATTCTTCCGCGTGGAGAAATACAAGGGCCGTTGGTGGTTTGTGGATCCCGAAGGGAGGCTGTTCTTCTCCCACGGGGCAAACTCCGTCGGCTTCACTCAGGCGACGGCCCTCAAGGATCGCGAGTCTCTTTTCGCGTGGATCCCGTCGGAATCGGACCTCGGCGAGGCGCTCTCCAAGGGCAATCTTCAATTCATGATTGCCAACCTGCACCGGACTTACGGCCCGGACTGGATGGCCAAAGCCTACGACCGCATCCACCGTCGCATGCGCCAATGGGGAATGAATACCGTGGGCGCCTGGTCTGATTCGCAGTTGTATGGAAACGCCAAAACCCCATACACGCCCATCCTCCATGTCTGGCCCGGGAAGAATCCTCTCGGAAAAAAGGTGCCGGATCCGTTCTGCCCCGAGTTCGAAAGCCGCGTCGAGGATGGACTGAAGAAACTGGCCGAGCAGGCAGGATCGGATCCTTGGTGCCTCGGCGTCTTCATCGACAATGAACTGGGCTGGTATGAGGACTTTGTCGGCAACGCCTTGGCGGGGAAGCCGGACATGCCCGCCCGCGTGGCGGCGATCGGCTTCTTGAAGGAGAAATACCCCACGCTCGAAGCGCTCAACAAAGCATGGTCCACCCAGTTCGAATCCTGGGACGCGGTGAATGCGATTCCCGAAGATTTTGAGGGCGCCGCAGAAGATCGCAAGTCACTCGAAAGGCTCATCAGCAACCGCTACTACAAAGTCTGCCACGAAATGATGCGCAAGGTGTTCCCGAACCACCTTTACCTCAGTTCGCGCATCCACAAGGCGAGCACCGAGATTTACGAGGAAGCCACCCGCTTCGCGGATGTGCTCAGCGTGAACCGCTACATGCCGCTGCCGGTCACGTTGCTCCCGAAATCTTTCGACAAGCCCTGCCTCATCGCGGAGTTCCACTTCGGAGCCCCCGATCGCGGCGTGCCCGGCGTCGGACTGACCTTTGTCGGCGACCAACTTCAACGCAGCCGCGCCTACGCCGCCTACGTCCTCGATGCCGTGCTCCAACCGAACATCATCGGCACCCATTGGTTCGCCTACCCTGACCAGTCTGCTGCGGCGCGGCCGACTGTAGGAAAACCCGGCGAGAACTACCAAATCGGCTTTGTCGACGTGACCGACGCTCCCTATCCCGAATTCACCAGCTACAGCCGGAGCTTGGCTGATGTCATGTATTCGCTGGCCGACCGGGAATCGGTGGACCTCCTGCAGTTCCTGGAGGACACTTGGAGCGCTAAGCACCCAGCCACTCCGGTCGCACACTAGCCCCTGATCCAACCCCCGAAAACTGGACAGTTTTGAATGAGAGTTCTGCGGGATAAAA
>CAZSUJ010000033.1:0-34781 GCA_964609925.1 uncultured Chthoniobacter sp.
CCCGAGTTCTTGCGTCCAGTGACCCAGGTAGGCCTCGTCGCAACCCGTGGCGGCGTCACGCTCCGCGAGGGCCACGACCAGATCGATGTCGCGGGTCATGCGCGGCTGGGCGTAGTAGTTCATGGCCATGGAACCGGTGAGCATGTAGGCGAGGTCCGCCCGATCCAGCCGACGGGAGACGTCGCGGACGATGTCGAGCTCGTTCAGCACCGAGGGGAGTGGTCACCGGTGGACTCGCACTCGGAAGCAGGATCCAAAAACTTCCCCGGATTGAGCAGGTCGTGCGGGTCGAGCGCTTGCTTCACGCGGCGGTGGAGTTCGTGGCTGCCGGCGTCGACGGCTTGGGGCCACCAGCGTTTTTTGGCGAGACCGATGCCGTGCTCGCCGGTGATGACGCCGCCCATGGCGAGGACGCCGTTGAACAGCTTGTCGAGGGCCTGCTCCATGCGCGCGGTGGTCGCGGGGTCGTCGGGGTTCTCGACCATGAGGTTGACGTGGATGTTGCCGTCGCCCGCGTGGCCGAAGCATGCGACAGGCACGCCGTAGTCGCGTCCGAGTTCCTCGCCGAAACGGACCAACTCGACGAGTTTCCCGCGCGGGACGGCGATGTCTTCGTTGAGTTTCTTGAGTCCGGTGGCCTTGAGGGACGCGGAGAAGGTGCGGCGCAGGGCCCAGAGGGCTTCGCAACCTTCCTCGGTGTTGGCGCTTTCGACGGAGACGGCTCCGGCGGCAGTGAGGAGTCCGTGCAAGTCGCAGGCTTCCTCCTTCACGGCGGAAGTCTGGCCGTCGATCTCGAGGAGGACGTGGGCTTCGCCGGGCGGGATGACCATTTCGCCGCCGGCGTTGCGGCGGGCCGCTTCGAGAGTGAAGCGGTCGGCGATTTCGAGGGCGGACGGAAGGTGTCCGTGGGCGAAGACAGACTGCACGGCGGCGGCGGCGCGGGCCATGTCGGGGAAACTGGCCGAAAGGACGGCACGGGACGGCGGGGCGGGCAGCAAGCGCAGGGTGGCCTCGGTGACGATGCCGAGCATGCCTTCTGAGCCGGTGAAGAGTCCGACGAGGTCGAAGCCGGTCTTGTTCTTGTGGGTGCGTCCGCCGACGCGGGCCACGGTGCCGTCGGCCAGCACGACTTCGAGCCCGAGAACGTAGGGGCGGGTGACGCCGTATTTGAGGCAGCGGGGTCCGCCGGCGTTGGTGGCGATGTTGCCGCCGATGCTGCAGTCCTTGAGGCTGGCCGGATCGGGCGGATAGAAAAGCCCCTGCGCGCGGGCGGCGGCTTGGAGGTGTCCGGTGATGACGCCCGGCTCAACCACGGCGACGAAGTCCTCGGCGCTGATTTCCTTGATGCGGTCCATGCGCGCCGTCGAAAGCACGATTCCCGCGCGCACGGGGACGCAGCCGCCGACGTAGCCGTAGCCCGCCCCGCGCGTGGTGACCGGGATGCCCTCGCGGGCCGCGATCTTCATCACGGCGGCGATGGCCGCGGTCGAACGCCCGAAAACCACGGCGTCCGGCCGGGCGCGGGCGAACCATTTGTCGCCGGACGCAGCCTCGAGAGACGGCTCGTCCACGCGCACGGCATCGATGCCGGCGGCGCGGCGCAACTCGTCGAGCAGGCGGGCGTCCATGGCGCCCTTACATGCCCATGATCTCGTAGCCGCCGTCCACGTAGAGCACCTGGCCGGTGATCGAGGCCGCGCCGTCGCTGGCGAGGAAGGTTCCGGTGGCGCCGAGTTCGGAGGTTTCGCAGCTACGCTTGAGCGGGGCGTGCTCCTCGTAATGCTTCATCATCGAGGAGAAGCCGGAGATGCCGCGGGCGGCCAGCGTCTGCACGGGGCCGGCGCTGATGCAATTGACGCGGATCTTCTTCGGGCCGAGGTCGTAGGCGAGGTAGCGGGTCGAGGATTCCAGGGCGGCCTTGGCTACGCCCATGACGTTGTAGTGAGGGACGACTTTCACGCTGCCGAGGTAGCTCATGGCGACGATGCTGCCGCCGGACGTCATGAACGGCTCGGCCGCGCGTGACAGCGCAACGAGCGAGTAGGCGCTGATGTCCATGGCGGTCGAGAAAGCCGAGCGCGAAGTCGAAACGAAGTCGCCTTCGAGGGCCTCCTTCGGGGCGAATGCGACCGAGTGAAGCAGGAGGTCGAGGCGGTCGGTGTGGCCGCGGACCTTGTCGAAAAAGGTGGCGATTTCCTCATCCTTCGAGACGTCGCAGGGATAAACGGGAACGTCCGTGCCGAATTCGGCGACCAGTTCCTCCACGTTCTCCTTCACCCGCTCGCCCTGGTAGTTGAAGATGAGGGTGGCGCCGGCTTCCTTCCAGGCCTTGGCGATGGCCCACGCGATGCTGCGTTTGTTGGCCACCCCGAAGACGACCCCGACTTTGCCCGACAGAATTCCTTGGCTCATAAGGGGAGCATCATCCGCGATGGGCCACGGGCGCGTCAAATCCGGACCTGCTTTGCATCGGACGCGAAGCGCGCTAGAAGTTTGGCTGAGAGTTGAGGGATGAGGGTTGAGAGATGAGCAGAAAAACCTCTGCGAACCTCCCCTCTCTCAACGCTCAACTCTCAACCCTCAACTACCCAACAATGTCCGCCTGCTGCCACGACAACGCCTGCGAAACGCGCCCCGACGGGGACGTGTCGGCGCGCGATGCGCGCGAGTGGCTGCGGCTCGGGCTGGCGGGCCTGCTGGCGGGTCAGGCAATGATCTTCAGCCTCGCGGTCAACCTTTCGCCAGTCAGCGGCACGGCGCGCTGGGTCATCCACGGAGCGCTGGCACTCTCGGCGGTCGGCGTCTTCCTGCTGGCCGGCCTGCCCATCCTGCGCGAGTCGTGGGCGGCGGCGCGGCGCGGACGCATCGTCTTCGAGCAACTCTTCCTCGCCGGCATGGCCGGGGCGTTCGCCGCCTCGGTGCACAGCTCGCTGACCGGCGGCGGCCACGTTTACTACGAGGTCGTGGCCGTGTTGGTGGCCATCTACACATTCGGCACCCTCTTGGCGCGGCGGCGGCGGGATGCACTGCGCGACTCGATCCTGAGACTGGGCGCGGCGTTCGACACCTGTGAGCGGGTGACTTGCTGCGGCAAGAGCGAGACGGTGGCGGTGGACGAGATTGCGCCGGGCGACGAGATCCTCGTGGCGGCCGGGAACGGGATTCCGGTGGACGGGACGGTGGCGGAGGGCGTGTCTCTCGTGTCCGAGGCTGCGTTGACCGGAGAGCCTTATCCGGTGGTGAAGCGCGAGGGTGACGCGGTCATGGCCGGCAGCCGTGCGGAGGATGGCGTGCTGCGCATCACCGCGACCTCCCGCGGACGCTCACGGCGGCTGGACGCGTTGCTGCGCTCGGTCGAGGAGGCGCGTCGCTCGCCGGGCCGCATCCAGGAGCAGGCCGACCGTCTTGTCGCGTGGTTCCTGCCCGCGGTGATGCTGATCGCGACGATTACCACGGTGGCGTGGACGTGGCACAGCGGCTGGGTGGTGGGCGTGTTCAACGGCCTTGCCGTCCTGCTCGTGGCCTGCCCGTGCTCCATGGGCCTAGCCACGCCGGTGGCCGTGTGGTCGGCCCTCGCCGCGCTGGCCCGACGCGGCGTCTTCGCGCGCCACGGCGACGCGATCGAGCAACTGGCTTCGGTTGATGTCGCGGTGTTCGACAAGACGGGCACGCTGAGCGAGAGCGAGGCGCGCATGGTGGATTTCGTGGCCGAGCCGGAGGATTGCCGTTCCTCGCTGCTGGCCGAAGTGGCCGCGGTCGAAGCCGGGAGCGGACATCCCGTTGCGCGCGCTTTCCGCGGCGCCACAGCGGGCGCGGCGGCCTTCCTCGCGCGGGACATTCGCGTCCTGCCGGGCGCGGGGGTCGAGGGGACGCTGCCGGACGGCACGCGGCTGCAGATCGGGAATGCCTCGATCCTCGCCGCGTCGGATGACGCCTCGCTGCTGCGCGGTCGCCTGGCTGCGGGAACCGAGGGCGGGAATGAAATCTTCGTCGTGCGCAACGGCCGCCTGTGCGGCCTCGCGGTCCTGAGGGAATCGCTGCGCGAGTCGGCCCCGGCGGCGCTGACCTCCATGGCGGAGATGGGGATGCGCACCATCGTGATGACCGGCGACCGGGCGGAGAACGCGGCGCGCTTCGGATTCGCCGAGTGCCTCGCCGGGCTGACGCCGGACGCGAAACGCGACGAGGTGGCCAAGCTTGAAAGCTCAGGGCGGCGGGTCCTTTTCCTCGGTGACGGAATCAACGACGCACCCGCCATGGCCGCGGCCACGACCAGCATCGCGTTGGCTTCGGGCAGCGAACTGCCGCGGGAGACCGCGGCTTTGGAACTGGGCGGACAGGATTTGCGCGCGGTGCCGCAAGCCGTGGCGATCAGCCGCGCGACCGTGCGGGCCATCCGCCGCAATCTCGTCTTCGCCGCATGCTACAACGTGGTCGGCATGGGCCTGGCCGCAGCCGGCCTCCTGCATCCGATCGCGGCGGCCCTCATCATGCTCGTCTCGAGCATGACCGTGACATGGCGCGTGCTGCGCGAAACCTCGGACGCCGTGCTGGAGAAATCCGCCTCGCATCCCGGAACAACGCGGGAGATTCCGAACACCGCACCTCGCGGCGCGCGTCTCGAAGGCGCGCTCTTGGCGGCGGCGCTCGCTGCCCAAGGCCCGTTCATCGCGTGGCTCGGCGGCTTCCACGGAACGGCGGCAGCGGGGTTCGTCCTGCTGTTCCTCGCCGCGGCTGCGGCTGTTTTCCTGCTTTCGCGAAACCGCACCTTCTCGGCCCCGGCCCGCATGACGCTGACTATGTTCGCCGCGGGCGGACTGGCCATGTTGACCGGGTGGTGGGCGGACGCAGGTTTTGCCGCCGTGGTGCGTGACGGAGTCTGCCTGTGCGGTTGCGCGCAGTCCGACATGGGGCTCGGACTGCTCGGCCGACTCAGTTGGATGGATGCCGGGATGTTGCTGGCGGCGCTTCCGGGTTTCTTCCTCGACCGTCCGCTGACCGGCGGTGCGGCTGCCCGCGTTTGGTGCTGGGTGGCCGGGCTGGTCGGCATGTTTCTTGGCATGGAGCTCGGGGCCGCGGTGCTGGCCGGACTCCCGGTGGTCCACGCTTCGGCCCAATTTTTCCTCACCTACGCGGCCATGACCGGCGGCATGTGCCTCGGCATGCTGTGCGGGTGCGCGGCGGCGCAGCGCTTCGCCCGGGCGTAAGCGTCAGGGCGCCTGCCGGACGAGTTCCGTCGCGGTGAAGGGATCGGTCACGAAAGGCGTGTCGGCCATCTCGCCCATCATCACGAGGCGGTCCTTCTCGATGCGGAACAGGCAACGCGGATAGGGCGAAGGCATCGAACGCGGACGCTTGAACTCCCCGCTGAGGAGATCCTTGCGGATGATCGACTCGAGGAGCAGACGGGCGAGGCCGTATTCCACCTTGAACGTGCCCTGCATGCGGAAGCCATTCTTGCCGTCCTCGGGATCCCACGTGGCCTGCCACGTGCCGTCGGGGTTGAACTCGTAAACGAGATTGGGGACGTTCGCGTCGCTGTATCGGCCGGCGATGATCGCGGGGTCGGACTGGGCCTCGCTGCTCATGTCGGGCCACTTCTCGCCCTCGGGCAAGGCGAGCATCGAGGGCACCGGCGCGGGGGTCGAGGGCGGCACGGATGGCGGTGTGGCTGCGGGGAGTTGCGAAGGCTGCGCTGCTTCCGCAGCTGGTCCGGGCAACCGGTCGGTCTTGTCGTCCACCTCAAGGATGTCGGTGGCGGGCAACTCTTCCGGAGGGACCACTGGCGGACGTGTCGGCGCCTCGCGGTCGCAGGCGGTGGAAAGGACGGCAAAAGCGGCCAGCAGGGCCGCAGCGGGGAGTTTCATCCCGGCTTTCTTATCCGGCGGCGCGCCGACGCGGCCAGCGCAATCCGTGGCACAAAATCCTTCGCGGCCGGACGCGGTGGGGTAAAAAGAGGGCCATGCGCCCCCGCATCCGCCGTGCCCTGCCGGCCGTCCTCGTGTTCGCCGTCGGCGCATTTGCCGCGCCGCGGGCGTCGGCGCAGAACGACGACAAGCTCATCGCCCAACTCGGCCATGGCGATCCGGAGGTGCGCATCGAGGCCTTGCGGGGCCTGCTGACGTCCGTGGACCCGCGGCTGCCGGAGGCTCTCCTGCCATTGCTCGAAGACAGCGGGAACTCGATCCGACGCCTCGCCGCGCGCGCCGTGGGGAGCCGTTGGTGGCAGATTCCCGGGGAGCGGCGCGACCAGTTTGTCGCGGCGCTGGATCGTAATTCCCGCAGCGAGTTCGAGGACGAGCGCAACATGGTCCAGCGCGGTGTCGGCCTGCTCAAGCGCGACTACCGCGGACCAATGTTCGCCCGCAGCCCCGACCGGCGCTGGGTCGTTTACGAGCGTCTCAATCTCCCCTGCATCATCGACACGAAGAATGCCACCGAGGAACTCGTGGGCTGGAGCCCCGAGCGCGAGGCATGGCTCCAGTCGTCCTGGGGCAATGCCGAAATCGCCTCGAGCGCGCTCTGGCATCCCGATTCATCCATGGTGGCGCTGGCCATGATCATCACCCGCAAGGCGAATGGCGTCTGGGTCTGGCGTCCCGGGCGCACGCTCCGCAAGATCGAGCCGGAGGAGATCGTTGCCACGGTCGGTCCGGTGGACGGCGTGGTCCTGCGCTCGGCAGGAGTTTTCCTCGAGCCCGAGCGTTGGGACGGCGACCGTCTCCTCATCAAAGCCAATTACTCCGTGATGAAGGGCGAGCAATTCACCGATTGGGAGGCGGAGTTTGCGTGGGATGCGGCGGACGACCGCCTCGCGCTGGTCAAACGCTCCGAGGTCCGATGATGCGCCTGCCCGCCCGCTTGCGATTCCTCCTTTCGCTGCTTTTCTTCCCGGCGGCCGCGCTGCTCCTCGGGTTCGCGTGGCAGAAATGGCATCCGGAGGGCTTGTGGCGCACGGAGGAGTGGGAGGCTGCGGCGCCGCCCACGACAAACCCATGAGACGCGCCGCGGAGTGGAGTCTTCGTCTCGTGCTTGGCCTCGTTTTTCTGTGGGCCGGGTTGTCAAAAGTCGGCGCGCCGCTGGCCACGCTTGCGACGGTTTATTCCTACCAGATCGTCATGCCTGACCTGCTGGCCGAGACCATCGCGGCCGCGCTGCCGTGGATGGAGATCCTGCTCGGCCTCGCCCTGCTCAGCGGCGTGATGCTGGGCTCGGCGGTCGCTTGGACCATCGTGATGCTTGCGGGGTTCGCCGCACTGACCGCACAGGCCTGGTGGCGCGAGTTGCCCATCGACTGCGGTTGCATGGACTTGAGCCTGCTCCATCCCGCGCTCGCCGTGCTCGCCACGCCCGGAGGGGCAACGCTGCGCAATGCGGCGCTTCTCCTGCTGGCTGGACTTCTGGGGTTCTTGGTGCGACGAAGGGAGAGGGTTCTGGCCCCGTGATGCTCCTCGCTTTCATCGACCTTTCGCGCACGACTTTCACTTTGGTCGTCGCCATGGTCCCGCTCTATGCCACGGCGGCCATCCTCTGGCTCGAGCAGCGTCGCCGCGAGAACGACACGAAATTCCCCTTCAACCGCCGCACGCTGCGCCCGCCGGGCGAGTCGCTGCGCCTGCTCGTGGACGATCTCGACCGCGAGTTCAGCGACCAGCTCTTCTACCTGCTCGCCTCGTGCGTGGTGTTGGGCATCGGGGCCTGGGTCGCTTACGACCGCGTCGGGATGGGGTCGTTCGTCGGGTTCCTCGGCCTCGGGGCGGCATTGTTCTACTCGGTCCGCGCCTTCCGTCTGATCCGCTTCCGCCGCCGCTGCTACCTCGGCTTCCTCGGGGAGCGCGCGGTCGGCGAGGAACTGGCGACGTTGCTGGCCGACGGCTGGTGCGTCTTCCACGACATCAGCTTCGCCCCGAATCCCGGCGGCGAACCGATGAACGTGGACCATGTCGTCGTCGGCACCGGCGGCATCTTCGCCATCGAGACCAAGACACGCCGCAAGCGCAGCCTGCCGCAGGGCGGGGAGGTCACCTTCGACGGACGCACGATCCATTATCCGTGGGGGAACGAGGAGAACGGCGTTCTTCAGGCGATGGAGCATTGCACCCGGCTGTCCAAGATGCTTTCGGACGCCCTGGCCCGCCCGCTCACGGTCAAGCCGGTGCTCGCGCTTCCCGGTTGGACCGTGCGCCATCAGGAGCCGGGCGACCTCACGGTCGTCGGCGGACGCGACATCTGCGACGTGTTCGAGGAGGAACGGAACAAAGCCCGCCTCGACGCCCCGACCGTCCAAGCCATCCGCGCCCTCCTTGAGCAGAAATGCCGCGAGGCCGCCGCCCGGTAGGAAGCACTCTCAACACACACCCGCACGATGTCCTCATTCACCACGACCATTATTCCCGGACTCCGCAGCCCCGCCGAAAAAGTCGGCGGCCTCGTCTATTTCGGCCGCATGATCGACAAGATGCGCCTCGCCGCCGAAGGAAAGCTGCCGGCCGCATGGGAGGCGAAGCGCGGCGACGGGACGCGGGGCACGTTCGACTGGCGCTGCTGCCACCTGCTGCGCATCCGCTATTCCGACCTGGAGGCGGAGGTCTTGGCGGGCGGCAAGTCCGACGAGGAACTGCTCGAGTGGGCCTGCGCTGGGGGGCGGCGGCCGGACGAGGAGGAGATCGAAGTCTGGAATGGCTTCATGGCCAAGCGCGGGTGGCGCGACAGCGGGACGCCCTTCCTTCACCAGCGCCTAGCCGAACTCGGCCTGCCGCCGGGCACGGTTGAGACGATGTTCGAGTTCATCGATCTGGATGAGGGGCGGATCGCGCCGCCGTCTACCGCGGACGCCTGAGGAATGGACGGCGCCCCTACGGCGCGGATTGCTCGAACCACTTCCGCTCAAGTTCGTCCATGTAGCCGGACACCTGCACTTTGAGCAGGGCGGAGTTGACTTCCTTGCGCAGCGGACTGCCAAGGGTCATGGCGAAACCGTAGTGCTGCAAGTCGAAGAGAGGCCCGACCAGTTCGAGGTTATCTCCCGGATGCGTGCTGAGGTAGTAACGCAGCAGCGGACTGTCATAGACCACGCCTTTCACCCGGCCTGCGCGCAGCGCCTGGGCCGCCTCAGCCACCGAGGGAAAACCGTCCACGGTGAATCCCGAACGCACCAGCAGGGCCTCGGCAGCGCTGCCCGACACCGTGGCCACGCGCGAGCCGCGGAGGTCGTTGAGACCGGACACTTCCGCAGTCAGCGTGTTCACCGTCATGGCCGAAGCGAGTGTCGCCGTGATGTAGGAAGTTAGGCCGATGCCGCCAAGCATCCAGACGACGGCGACGAGGCGGCCGGCGACGCCGACAGGGGCCTTGTTCTCGCAACCGCCGCTGATGAGCGTGGCGATGGACCACCACGTGGACTCCCAAACCCCGCGCACATAGCCCTCGGGAAAACTCTCCGGGTTGATCCGGCGTTCGACGACCCAGAGGATGTGCGAAACGATCAGAACCGCGAGAAAGAGCACCACGCAGACTTGGGCCACGTTGGTTGTGAGCAGCGCGCGGAAAGCGGAGAACGCCCCCGAATCGCCCTTCGAACGCGCCATCACCTGCAGACCGGACTTGAAGAATGGATGGCTGAAATCCAGCACTTGCTCGCGGTCCGGTGTGATGCTGATGGCGCCAAGTCCAAGGTCGGCTTCGCCCTTGCGCACCAACTCAAGCAACTCGGGAACGGTCTGGACGACCCGCGTCTCGTAGGCGAGTCCGGCCTCGGCCGCGATCCTCGCCCACAAGTCCACGGAATAGCCGCGCAACTCACCGTTCTCCTCGAAGGCGAACGGCGCAGCCGGCTTCACCACCACACGGAGCGGTTGCTCTGCGGCGGCCCACAAGGACGTCAGACCGAGCAGGATGCAGGAGATGGAGATCAGCCGGGCGCAGGACATGGGACGAAGACCGGGATCAGGCCGCCGCCGCTTGCGGCTGCGGCTTGCGGCGGAGGATTTTCAGGCCGGCGAATCCCGCCACCACCGCCATGGCGAGAAGAAGGATGCCGAGGAGTGGACGGAAGAAAATCCAGGCCACCGCGATGACAACGAGAGCAACCGTGAGCGCGAGCAGGAAGGCGAAGAATCCGGTGGCCATGCCGACGAGGTTGCCGAGAAACGGAATCACGTCGGCCAGCACCGACAGCGGCGCGAAGATCAGGCTGAAACCGAACCACAGCAGTATGAAACCGAAGAGGCGCAGCATCCACGTGAGCATCGTGTTGCCCGCGATGGCGGACTCGAACATCTCCTGCGCCGTCCGCGTGCCGGGCTCGATCATCGCGATGCTGTCACCCGCCTTGGCGCGGTATTCCACGAAGGTGTCGCCCCGCTGTTCGGCCACGATGCTGACGGGTCCCTGCCCGACGACCGAGTAGGCGATGCGCACGTCACCGATCTGAGGAGAGGCCGGGTTGGCCCCGAGATAGATGCGGCCTTGGGCCGGCTGCGCATCCTCCGGCCAAACGGCGCCGTCGGGCACCTCCCGCACCGGAAGGTCGGCGAAGCCGCCGAGCCGCGAAAGCAGATCGGGAGGCAAGGCGAATGCACCAACGGTCACGTCCCCGGCATCCCAGGTCAGGCTCTCGTAGGGCATCTCCGGGGGATTCTCGTGACCGTCGGCTTGCTTGAACGCGGACGAATCAATCAACCCCGAACTCCAAGCCTTCGAGTAAGTGTAGGTCGTGACGGTTTCCTCCCCGCCGCCGAGCTTCTTCTCCGTCTTGCTCTCCTCCTTCTCCTCCCACTGATACATCTCGACGTCGCGCCGCATGCGCAGGGCGTCGGCCGCAACGCCGAAATCCTCATCGAGCAGGACGCCGTCGGTCACGGCGTCGCCATTGAGATGGACCAGTTTCCCGTCGTTTGCCGGATCCACCTCACCCGCCTCGACATTCACGACAATCCCCTGCCCTTCCTTCAATGACTTGTAGGTCTGCACGGCGCGTCCCTCGTTCCAGAACAACAGGACCACCCCGATCAGGAGCAGGATGAGGCCGAAGAAAATGCCCCCGATGGATTTGCCGATGCGGCCGAACCAAGAGGTGTTGCTCGTTACGCTGAAAGAATCCGCCATGATCGTTGCTCTCCGGGTTGGACGTGAGGCGGCAATGTGCGGAGTCGCCACAGCCCCGACAAGCGCAATCTGGCTCGTATCAGGCCGGGCTGCCGTGCGACTTCCTTCGCAGGATGATCGCCACACCGAGCAAGCCCAATGCGAGCAAGCCGCCGCCCGTCAGCAGCACATAGAACGGCTTGAGGTCCGGCCCGAGCCACGCGCCCTCGTGGATGGTCATGAGCCATTCGCCATCGCCCTTGCCCCAGCCCAGCCACGCAAAGCCGACCTTGTAGGCGGCGCCCGTGACCGCGGTGGCCAGCAGCGGCAGCAGCAGCACCGCACCGAGCACGCGATGCCAGACACGCACCCGGATCTTCGAACCGCGCTGCCTCAGCATCACCAGCCCGGTGACGAGCAGGAATACCAGCCCCAGCCCGGCCACCAGCACGTAGAACGGCGACAAGGCCGCGCCCAGCCACTCGCCCGTGTGCAGATCCATCAGCCAGCCGACCGAGTCACGCTCCAGACCGAACCACCGCCGCCCGAGGCGGTAGCCCATGCCCGTGAGTGCGCTCACGGCAAGGATGACGAAGAGCCACGGGGCCAGTTGACGGTGGAGTTTGCGCCAGTTCATGCGTCGAGCATAGCGTCCCCCCGCCCTGCACGAAGCCGCAAACCGCGGGCCACCGTCACGGCGTCGGACTGGGATCCGCCGCCTCCATGGCTGCACGTGCGCGCATTCGGAGATCGGGAATCTTCTTGGCCTCCGTGATCGGCACCACCACCGAGGCACCATCCTTGGCGACCACCGTGACCCCGGATGCATCAACCGCCGTGATGGACGCCTCGATGAACCGCTGGCCCTGGTAGGAGAAACTCATCATCGGCTTCTTGTCGAAAGCCACCGGCGTGGCGGTCGGTGCAGCCTCTGCTCCCGCCGGATCAGGCCTGGATCTTGCGGAACTCTCGGGCAAGACAGCTCCGTCATAGCTGACGTAGAAGCCCTGCTGTTTGCGCTTCAAGACCCCGGTGAGTGGGCGCGGGTCGTAGCGGCCGCGGATGTTGTAACGCCGGACAAAGGACTCGACCCCGGCCACCGGGACAACGACAAGCGCCCAGCGGGAACCGTCATCACCCACGGTGTAAGCGTCGAAGAGCACAACCCCGTCCTTGTGCTCGGCGCTCGAGGAGATGCGATAAACACTGCTGCACCCCATGGTGATCGGCTTGTCCACATACCGCTCCGCCCGGTTCACGAAGAAATCGAAGGACCGCTGCTGCAACAGCGCCTGACTCGGGACAGCCGTGAGGATGAGCAGACCGAGCAACAGGATGGCGCGTCTCATGGCGTCCCGCTTAGCCAGCGGATGAAAAGAAAGCAAGCAGCCGCACCAGAAAACCCGGCCGCATTACCGCTCTCCGCGCTGGGGTCTTGCAAGTCGCGGCCCGTTGGGGCATCGAAGAGGGCCGCTCGACGAGTCCCCACGTCCCTGTAGTTCAACGGATAGAACGAGGGTTTCCTAAACCTTAAATCCGGGTTCGATTCCCGGCGGGGACAAAGCTCATTCCACCTCGCCCTTGTGCCGCAGGAGCACGATGAGGGAGGCCACGGCGCCGGCGAGCATCACCGTGATCAAGCTGGCAGCGAAGAGTTTCGGTTCGCCGGCGGACCAAGCCATCCATCCGGCGGCAGAGCGCCACGTGAAGACAACGGCAAGCAGGGAGGTGGTTCCGAGCGCAGCGGCGCGCGCCCACTCGAAACCGCGCAGCATGAGCACTCCCCAGATCGCGGAGAGGAGACCGAAGGTGCCGCCGGAGATGAGGGCGGTCTTGGCGGCAGTCGGATTGGAAAGGAAACCGGCCACCCCGCAGAGAATGAGGAAGACGCCGAAACCGATGAACCAGCGACCGGGGAATTTCATGGGTGCAGAGAGATTCGGGTCACGGCTTGGGCACGCTGGCCGGGGTGATCTGGGCGAGTTGGCGGCGCGGGCTGGACGCGGCGACGATGGCGACCGGCTTCACGGGCACACGACTCGAACGGGTGAACGCGATCCGCCCGGTCACTCCGGCCAGGGGCGGTCCGGACTGGATGCGCGGCGCGAGGCCTTCCGTGCCGCCGGCCAACCCGGCAAGGACGAGCCGCACGGCATCGAACCCGAGACCGCTGAAGGAATCGGGCGTGCCGCCGTAGGCCCCGCGGAACGACGCGAGCGTGGCAGGCGACGCGGAGCCGGCCTCGCGGGCGGGGAATGAATGCGTCGTGTAGAAGACGTCCCGGGCGAGATCGGAGTTGGCCGACCAATACGAGGGGCTGTCATAGCCATCGCCACCAACCACCGGACCGCGGAATCCGGCGGCGCGGAGCTTGCGGACCACGGCGCCTGCGCCGGCCGCAGTTTCCGAGGAGAGGAACACGGCGTCCGCCTCGGAGAGCCCGTCGGGAAGGGCGGCAGGTTCGCCTTCGGGATAGGAGGATGCGCCGAGGACCTTGCCGCCCGCCGCGGTGAAGGCCTCTTCAAAATACCGGTGGAGCAAACGGGTGTAGATGCGGCTGGAGTTGTAAACCACGCACACTTTCTTCGCCCCGCGCTCGCGCCGCAGCCACTCGGCCGCGGCCGCGGCCTGCACGTTGTCGCCGAAGCAGGCGAGGAAGAAGCCGCGCCCCACTTGGCTGGGGAGCAACGGTGAAGTGGCCCCCGAGGTCACGAAGACGCGCTTGGCGCGCGCAGCCTCGCGTCCGGCCGCAAGCGCCGCGTTGCTGTCCGAGATGCCGACGAACGCGGCGATGGACGGATCGCGCGCAAGCGCCGCCTTCACCGCGGCGGCAGCCCCGGTGGGAGTGCTGTCGTAGGGAATGCGGACGAGATCCACGGCCTGCCCCGAGCGGTTGGCCAGGGCGGCGGCGGCTTTGGCTCCGCGCCACGATGGTTCATCCAGCGGGACGAGAGAACCGGAATTGGCATAGACGGCGCCAATGCGGACAGGAGCTGCGAAGCACACGCCGGCCGAGAGGACGCCGGCAACGATCGGGAGGAGGATGCGTTTCATAGAATCAATCCGTTATCTGCGCGAGCAGGTCAATAATCATGGCACGATGGCCCTGGCCTTTCGAGAGTTTCGTCGTCCGGCGCTGGCACAAGCTGACGAACGATGCCTCTTCTGACGATGAATCTGGTTCGCCAAGAGGAAGCTGCACACCGCCCCCGTTTTCCGTTTGCCCGATGTTGATGATTTTCCGGTCGCTTCGTGCTTATCCTCGAATGGATCCTTCGGCAGCATAGATGCAATCCATTCTCTCACCAGCCATGCACCACCTCCACCGCACCCTCCTTGTCGCCGCCGCCCTCGCACTCTCCGGTTGCCTCGCCACACCCGTCGAGCGCAGCGGCGGCCCCGGCTCCGTCACCATCTCGAACACCAACCCCGCCGCGATCCGCGCAGCCGCCGTGCGCGCCTTCGCCCGCTACGGCTACACGCCCGGACCGTCCGGCTTCCCGCGCTGGATCACCTTCCAGCGTCCAGCCGGACGCACCGGCACTGCGGCATTCGGCAGCCCCTTCACCGAGGTGGCGATCCGTGTGCGGCTCGAAATGGCCCCGATTCCCGGCACCCGCGACATCCGCGTCATGCCGTCCGTCCACCGCGTGACCAACCCCGGCCGCGCAGGCTTCGAGCGCGAAGCGCCCATGGCCCGCCTCTGGTCCTCGCAGTTCCGCGCCGCGTTGCAGGAAATCCAACGCAACGCCACCGGCGCGAACTCCCGCTGAGCGCCGCGCAGGAGGCGTCAGGCGCTGCTCCGCGCAAAGCTGCAAGCTGAGCCGCGTCCTTACCCGTTTTCCAGAAACGGTTGGCCGTTGAAAACGCAATCTTGCGGGGATAGTTTTCCAGCATGAGCACAGTGCAAGAGATCGAATCCGCGATCGAGAAGTTGCCGCGTCACGAACTCTGGCAGTTGAAAGCCCGGCTGGATCGGCGCTGCGAGGAGGACTGGGACACCCAGATCGAACAGGACGCACGTGCCGGAGGTCCGCTCGACAAGCTGGCTCGCGAAGCCATCGCCGAGTTCCGAGAAGGTCGTTGCAAGCCTTTGCCGTGAGGCACTCCACCACGGAGGATTTCTGGAAGCACTATCACAAGCTTCCGGCCGCTGTCCGCATGTTGGCCCGCAAGAACTATCGTTTGTTGCGGGAGAATCCGAAACACCCGGGCCTGCACTTCAAGTCGGTCGGTCCCAATACATGGTCGGTCCGCGTCGGAATCAGGCACCGGGCCGTTGCGGCGAGGAACAGTGCTGATTTCATCTGGTTCTGGATCGGCCCTCATGATGAATACGAGCGCTTGATCGATGGTTGAACGTTCGTGACAACCCTCCAAACAGCTCCGCCGCCAGAACCAGAGTCGTGTCGTCCACGCCACCTTCCTGCGTTCCCGTCATCACAGCCAACATTGGCCGAGGCACCGGCAAGCCTCTGGCATTGCAACAGCCCATGAGCGATTTATCTGGCTCGTTTAGTCTCCGCGAAGTCGCCGCTACTCTCCATGCGTGAGTTTCAATACACGCCCCGTGCTCGCCGAGACTCTCGCTTTTGCAACGCCACCGATCATAACGCCCCCATCTTTTGGCTGCGGCAATGTTCCGAAGACGACCCACTCATCATTACGCAGCACGGATTTGTAGGGGCGTTGGAAGAGCATCGTATCCGTTCCATACTTGCTCTCGATGGCTTTCTCGGCGAGTTCCACAGCCACGGCTGCAGTGATGCTTCGCTCGCGAGATGACTCAGATTTCAACTGCGGGCACGGAGCACATCCGATCGGCAACAGAGCAAGTAGCGCAATACTGATGAAAGCTTGGACATTCATTTCTCGTCCAACTTCGCAGCAGTCGGGCTGACTTGCGCTCGCGTGAGAGACATCAACTGCAGCACGAGGGCCAGACCGGTAAGCAGCAGCAGAGGCTTGGCCAGGGCGTCTAATGCTGAGCGAAGAGCCCGGGCTTCGTGGTGCAGACCGTCGACAAAAAGCGTCTGGCGGGAGTCGAGTTGCAAGCGCTCACACATCTCCTGATGCGCAATCGGAGAAGCAGGCGAGGGCAGTTTTGGAAGCAGGAACATCTGCGCGTGGAGCAGCAGACAGAAAGCTGCGGTCGTCACCACAATTGCCAGAGCGCGGCAGGCTGACAAAGCGGTCAAAGGTTTCACTCCAGTCGGGATAAACTGACGCCTACTACAGGTTAGCGAACTCGGTGGAAGCTAGATCTGCCGCGACCAACGCACGCTGTCAACAGCGGCAACCAACGATGCCTACCCCAGCTTCTGCGCGAGCAGGTCGCCGACCATTGCGGGGTTGGCTTTGCCTTTGGAAAGCTTCATCACTTGGCCCTTGAGGAAGTTGAGGGCGGCGGCTTTGCCGGCTTTGTAGTCGGCGACGGACTGCGGATTCGCGACGATGACTTCGTCGCAGAGCCCGCCGATGGCGCCGGCGTCGCTCTCCTGCTTGAGTCCCTTCTCTTCCACGATGGCGGCGGGGTCGCGTCCGGTGGCGAACATGTCGGCGAAGACTTCCTTGGCCTGCTTGCCGTTGATCTGTCCGCCGGCCACAAGGGCGACGAGGGCGTCGAGTTGCGCGGGCTTGACCGGGCAATCGGCGAGCGGTTTGTCCGTCGCGCCGAGAGCGCTCTGCAAGTCGTTGAGGATCCAGTTGGCGATCTGCTTGCCGCGGGGCGAGCCGGCGGCGGCTTGCTCGAAATAGGAGCCGAGTTCGAGGTTGTCGGCCAGCACGGCGGCGTCGTAGGCGCTGACACCGAAGTCCGCCTCGTAACGGGCGCGCTTCTGCGCGGGCGTCTCGGGCAGGGCAGCGCGGGCGGACTCGAGGAGTTTCTCGGTCCGGACGGGCATGAGGTCGGGGTCAGGGAAATAGCGGTAGTCGTGGGCGGATTCCTTGACGCGCATGAGCTGGGTCTCGCCGAGGTCATCGTCCCAGCGGCGGGTTTCCTGACGCAGCGTGCCGCCTCCGCGGAGCACCTCGATCTGGCGCTCGATCTCGTAGGCGAGGGCGCGGCGGACGCCGCTGACGGTGTTGAGGTTCTTCAGCTCGATCTTGGTGCCGAATTTCTCCGTGCCCACGGGGCGCACCGAGACGTTGACGTCGCAGCGCATCTGTCCCTTCTCCATGTCGGCGTCGCTGACATCCGCGTAGATGAGGTGCTGCTTGAGCGAGGTGAGGTAAGCGAACGCCTCCTCGGGGCCGGCGATGTCGGCCTCGGACACGATCTCCATGAGCGGCGTGCCGGCGCGGTTGAAATCGATACCGGACGAATTCTCGAGGTGGAAGCTCTTGGCCACGTCTTCCTCGAGGTGGATGCGGGTGAGGCGGACGACCTTGCCCGGGGTGGCGATGCTCTTCTGCGCGTCCTTCGGGTAGGCCAGATCGTGCAGGGGCACTCCGCCACCGAGGCAGAGGGGCATGTCGTATTGCGAGATCTGGTAGTTCTTCGGCATGTCCGGGTAGTAGTAGCTCTTGCGGTCGAACTTGCAGACGTCCGCGATGCGGCAGCCCAGCATGAGGCCGGTGAGGATGGTGAGCCGCAGGGCTTCCTCGTTCATCACGGGCAGGGCGCCTGGGAGGCCGAGGCAGACCGGACAGGTGTGGGTGTTCGGCGTCGCGCCGTATTCGACCGGGCAGGCGCAGAACATTTTGCTGCGCGTCTTGAGCTGCACGTGGACCTCGAGGCCGATCGTGGCCGTGTATTCGCTACTCATGGGTCGGTGAAGGTGGCGAAGCGTTGAGCGCGTAGTCGAGTGCTTTTTGCCAGTCGAACTCGGCAAACGACCTCTGGACCTCCGGATCGGAGACAGCCGCGGCCAGTTTCGGACTGGTCAGGACGGCCAGAACGTTGCCTTGGTGGGATGCTTCAAGGATGGCGGGATCCTCGAAAACCGCGGCCAGTTTCGGCTGGGCGAGAAGTTGCTGCATCCCGGGGTAGGCCAGCAGGCGCATGGCCGCGTCGGGCGACTGCGAGACCTGGATGAATCTCGAGAGCAGGCCATAGGCATCGGAGGGCAGGACGTCCACGCGCTCGACGACTTGACCGGTGGAGCCGGCCTCGAGGGATTCCTTGAGGGCGGCGAGCCTTCCGTCGAGCGCCAGCACGGGCCGTCCGCCGTGCTGCGCCGCCGCCTCTTGTCCTTCCGCGATGGCTCCGACGGCACGGAGGAGGGTGATGCCGCCCCAGAGCACGACCACGCCGAAGATCAACCCGAAGAACGCCCCTCCGGCCCCGTAAACCAATCGCACGACGCCGGAGCTTTGTTGGGAGGTCTTCTTGAAGAGGAGCGACGAAAGCACCACAGCCGCCACGTAGAACGCGAGTCCGGCCGCCAAGCCGAAGATGACACGGCCGGTCGGCGGCGGGAGCGGGATGACGCGGTCGGAAATGAATCCGGTCATCCAGGCGAAGATCCATCCGATCCCTCCAGCAATGAGCAGGGCCGTCACGCTGATGCCGTGACGCACCACGCCGCGACGCCAGCCGCGCCAGATCTCGAAGAGCAGGTAGGCGGCGGCCGCGAGGAGGAGCCAGTTCATGGCCGGGGAAACGCTCAGGACGCCACGGCCTGCGCCCGCTGGCGCAATGCGTGGTCGCAGAGCACGAGGCGGACCATGGCCTCGACGATGGGCACGGCGCGGGGGAGCACACAGGGGTCGTGGCGGCCGCGGGCGGCGAGTTCCGCATTCTCGCCGGAGGCGGTCACGGTTTGCTGGGCGCTGGTGATGGTGGCGGTGGGCTTGAAGGCCACGCGGAAGACGATGTCCTCGCCGTTGCTGATGCCGCCCTGGATGCCGCCCGAGCGATTGGTCAAGGTGCGCGGACGCCCCTCCCGCATCTCGAACGCGTCGTTGTGCTCGCGTCCCGTCAACTTGGTCCCCTCGAAGCCGGATCCGATCTCGAAACCCTTGGTCGCGGGCAGGCTAAGCATGGCCTTGGCCAGATCCGCCTCCAACTTGTCGAAGGCCGGCTCGCCCAGACCCGCGGGACATCCGCGGACCACGCATTCGATGACGCCCCCGACGGAATCACCGTCCGACCGCGCCTGCTTGATGCGGGTGATCATCTTCTCCGCCGCAGCGGCATCGGGGCAGCGGACGGCATTGGCCTCGATGGCCTCGGCTGTCACGAGCTCGGGGTTCACCTCCGACTCGATCGTGTGGATGCGGCTGACCCAAGCGAGCACCGAGATGCCGGGGTGGAGGGCGTCGAGGACCTTGCCGGCGACGACACCCGCGGCGACACGGCCGATGGTTTCGCGCGCCGAGGCGCGGCCGCCGCCCTGCCAGTTGCGGATGCCGTATTTCGCCTGGTAGGTGAAGTCGGCGTGCGAGGGACGGAACATCGTTTCCATCTCGCGGTAGGCCTCGGGGCGAGCGTCCTCGTTGCGGACGAGAATGGCGATGGGCGTGCCGAGCGTGCGGCCCTGGAAAACGCCGGAAAGAATCTCGCAGCGGTCGGCCTCCTTGCGCGGCGTGACGATGTCGCTCTGGCCGGGGCGGCGGCGGTCGAGTTCGCGCTGGATGTCGGCCTCGGCGAGCGGAAGTTGCGGGAGGCAACCGTCAATGACGACGCCCACGCCGCCGCCGTGGGATTCCCCCCACGTGGCGATGCGAAAAAGCTGGCCGGAGACGCTCGACATGGAACCCTCGATTATAGGAACGCGGTCAGGGGAAGCGAGGATACTTGGAGAAGTCGGGTTTCCGCTTCTCCACGAAGGCCTGCTTGCCCTCCTTGGCCTCCTCGCTCAGGTAGTAGAGCAGGGTGGCGTTGCCCGCGAGATCGAGCAAGCCGAGTTGGCCGTCGCAGTCGGCGTTGAGCGCGGCCTTGAGGCAGCGCAGGGCCATGGGCGAAAGCTCCAGCATCTCGCGGCACCACTTCAGCGTCTCGGCCTCGAGGTCGGCCAGCGGGACGACGGTGTTGACCAAGCCCATGTCCAACGCCTGCTGAGCGTCGTATTGCCGGCACAGGAACCAGATCTCGCGCGCCTTCTTCTGCCCGACGATGCGCGAGAGGTAGCTCGACCCGAGTCCGCCGTCGAACGAACCCACGCGCGGCCCGGTCTGGCCGAAGCGGGCGTTTTCGGCCGCAATGGTTAGGTCGCAAACCACGTGGAGCACGTGGCCGCCGCCGATGGCGTAACCGGCAACCATGGCCACGACCGGTTTGGGCAACGCGCGGATCTGCTTCTGCACGTCGAGGATATTGAGGCGCGGAACGCCATCCGCGCCGACGTAGCCGCCGTCGCCGCGCACCTTCTGGTCGCCGCCGGAGCAGAACGCCTTGTCGCCCTCCCCCGTGAGGATGACCACGCCGATGGAGGCGTCGTCGCGGCAGCGCTCGAAGGCGTCGCGCATCTCCTCGACCGTGAGCGGTCGGAACGCGTTGCGGACCTCCGGGCGGTTGATGGTGATCTTCGCGATGCCGTCCTCCGTCCGCTCGAACTTGAGGTCGGTGTATTCCTTGATCGTGTGCCAAACCGTTCCAGACATGCGGCGAGCAAAGCAGAACTCCCCGCGCAGGGGAAGGCGGGGCGGTCAGGAACGGGCCGCCTTGCGGGCCGAGGCGCGCAGGCGCAGCAATTCGAACAGGCTGCGCCAACCGTCGCGGAATGGACGGAACTTCGTGTCCTCGTCGTTCAACCACTCGACCGGCAGTTCATCCACGCGGAAGCCGAGGATGCGCGCGATGAGCAGGACCTCGACGTCGAAGGAGAAGCCGTCCAACCGCGCCCGCCGGAAGACCTCGCGCGCCGCCTTGCGCCGGAAGGCCTTGAAGCCGCATTG
Source organism: uncultured Chthoniobacter sp. (assembly GCA_964609925.1). Lineage (GTDB taxonomy): Bacteria > Verrucomicrobiota > Verrucomicrobiia > Chthoniobacterales > JACTMZ01 > JACTMZ01. The sequence continues at coordinate 20,926 of CAZSUJ010000033.1, forward strand.
CGTGTCATCGCTCGCCGTGAGACCGAGACCGCGGGCCACGCGGTTGAAGAGGCAGCCGGCATTCTCGCGCAGAGGGTGCTGGCGGCGGGCGATGTTGCTGGACGGGTGGCGGCGATTGCCGATCGCGATGTCGGTCTCGATGTGGGCGTCGAGGTGGGCGACGAAGGCCCGGACGTATTCGAGCGGGACGCTGAGGTCCGTATCCATGAAGATGATGATGTCGCCCGCAGCGCGCATCATTCCCGTGCGGACGGCATGGCCCTTGCCGCGATGGACGTCGTTCTCGATGATGGTGAACAGCCGCCCGGCACCCGCCGCGTCGCGGGCCACGTCGGCCGTGCGGTCGCCCGAGGGCTCGACCACCACCAGCACCTCCGTGAGCCTTGGAAACTCCGCCGCAAAAGCCTTGAGCGCGACGACCGCAGGGCCGATGCGGCGCTCCTCGGCGTAGGCGGGGACGACAATTGACACTTTCCCGCGTGCGGTTTCTGTCATATCTCCGCTCGCCTATGTCCCGGGTCGATTCCCTCCGCCGCCTGCCTTGGGACATGATTTCGATCCTCCTGCTCGCGGCCGCACTGCGTCTGGTCATGCTCGACGTCAAGGCGCCGCATTTCGACGAGGGGGTGAACGGCTGGTTCGCCGACCGTCTGCGCGAAACGGGCACGTTCACCTACCATCCCGACAATTTCCACGGTCCTTGGCATTTTTACTCCGTCTTTCTCGCCCAGAGCCTGCTCGGACGCAACGTCTGGGCGCTGCGTTTGCCGGTCGTGGTGGCGGGTCTGCTGACCATCCCGGTCATTTTCCTCTTCGCCCGATGGTTCGGACGCGCCGCCGTGCGCTGGGCGGCGCTGGCCTTCGCGGTCTCGCCGGCGCTCGTCTTCTACGGCCGGTATTCGATCCACGAGCCGTGGTTCGTGCTCTTCACCATGCTCTTCACGTGGGGAGTCATCGCCCTCTGGCTGGACCGGGACCGCGCGGGCCTGTGGGCGGCGGTGCTCGGCTTCACCGGAATGCTGCTCAACAAGGAGACCTACATCATCCACGCGGGCTCGCTCGCACTGGCCGGTGTCGTTTTCCATTTCTGGGGCCGGGTCTCCCCGGTGGTTCCGGCCGTGCAACGGCCGATCCTCCGCGGCTGGACGCAGCGCGATGCCGAGATCGCGGGCCTCATCGCGGTGGCGCTGCTCGTCTTTTTCTACTCCGGGAATTTCTTCCATCCCGCGGGTTTGCTCGGCCCGTTCCAGGCGATGCTGGAGTGGACCAAGACCGGCGCGGCGGGCAATGGCCACGAGAAGACGACGCACGAACTGCTGCCCTTCGTGAACTACTACTGGCTCGCCCTGCTCGCGCGCTACGAATGGCCCGCGCTGGCCGGGCTCGCCTGGTCGGTCCGCTTCGCCTGGCCGTCGCCGGCGGCGCCGCGCCTCCTCGCCATAATGGGCGGCGGCATCCTGCTCGCCTACAGCCTCGTCCCCTACAAAACCCCTTGGTGCCTCATCGCCATCATGTGGCCGTTCCTGCTGTTCTTCGGCGCCTTCGTGACGGGCGGCGGCCTTTGGCGGCGCGTGGCCGGGGTGATCCTCGTCGTCGTTTCGCTGGGCATGACGCTCAAACTCAATTTCCGCGACTACGAGGATGACAGGGAGCCTTACGTTTACGTCCAGACGTTCCGGTCGATGGACAAGCTCACCGACCCGCTCTTCGATCTCGTCGCGTCGGACCCGACGAAGTTCGCCGTGCCCGGGGCGCTCTATCTGGACAGCTATTACCCGCTGCCCTGGATCCTCGGCGACTTCACAGAGCTCGACTATCACGAGGGAAAAATCCCCGATGAACTTGCGCCGGCCGAGTTCCACGTCATCGAGGTCGCGAAGGCCGACGAGTTGCGGAGCCGCCTCGGCGCGGGCTTCACGGAGGTGAAGTTCAACCTGCGCTCCGGGATGGGCGAGTGCGTGGTGTTTTTCTCACCGCTCTTCGCCCCCTTCCTCGCAGACAAGCCGCAGGAGACCGGAGGCGCGCCATGATCGGCTGGCGCGTGCTTTGCGGAGGACTCGTTGCCGTCGCGGTCGCGACCGCCGCGGGAGCGGGGCTGGCCACCCTCGCCGGGCGGCTCACGCCGGTGACGGCCGACATCGCGCTTCTGCTTGGCGCGGTCGCGGGGGCGCTCGCCGCACTCCGCGCGGGGGCGCCGCCGCAGAAAGTGACGGCGACCGCCGCGATCCTCTTCGCTGTCCTCGCGCTGGCATCGTTGCGCGCGTTCCTCTGGGTCATCTACCCGAAGGGCGCGGAAGTGCTCGTCCTCTCGCCCCACAACTTGGGCGACATGGCGCTGCACTTGAACCTCATCCACCGGTGGACGCGCGGGGGCGCGTTCTGGCCGGAGAACCCGTTCCTTTCCGGCGCGCCCTTCGCCTACCACCCGGGGATGGATTTCTGGAACTCCATGCTCGCGCTCGCGGGTGTCCCCGTGGTCGAGGGCCTGCGCTGGGCGGGCTTGCTCGGCGCGGCGGCCGCGGGTGCGGCGCTCTGGCGCTGGGGCGGGAGCTTCGCGCTGGCCGCCTTCCTTTTCGCCGGCGGACTCTTCGGCATCGCGTTCTTTCAAGGTGTCCCGCTGGACGGGACCGAGACCGGCACGGCGTGGAAGAATGTCTTCCTCTCGATGTTCGTGACGCAGCGCGGGTTGCTCTACGCCTTGCCGGCCGGGCTGGTGCTGCTCACGGTGTGGCGCGCGCAGTTGCGCGGCGAAACGGACGGCCCGTCGCTGCCGCTGCTCGCGCAGGTCGCGCTCTACGCCGTAATGCCGTTCTTCAACGCGCCCGCGTTCCTCTTCCTCAGCCTCGCACTCGCCGTCTGCGCGGCCGCGGCATGGCCCGCGGGACGCGCCAAACCGTTCCTCGTCACCGGCGTGGTCAGCATCATTCCCGCGAGCTGGCTCGTGCACATGGTCACGGTGGGCTTCAGCGCGGGCTCGGCCGTGCGGTTCGCGCCCGGATGGATGCAGGGTGATGATGGAATCGTTTTCTGGCTGATGAATTTCGGCGTCTTCCTCCCGCTCGTCGCGTGGCTCGGGATCGCCCTGTTCCGCGAGGAACGCAAGGACGCGGCCGCGTGCGCGTTCTACGCGGTGGGCGCGGTCACGCTTTGCTTCAGCTTCCTCTTCCTCATCGCGCCGTGGGAGTGGGACAACACGAAGCTGATCCTCTGGGGTTACCTCGTGCTGGCGCCGATGCTCTGGACGCACTTGATCCGGGCGTGGCCCGCTTGGGCGCAGGTGGCTGCGACGGTTCTGCTCTTCTTCTCGGGCGCCCTGTCGCTCGGCGCGGGGCTCGACACGCGTCACGGCTACAAGCTGGCCGACCGATCCGAGTGGGCGGCCGCCGAGGGCATGGTGCGGCGTCTTCCGCCCAACGTGCGCGTCGCCACGGCGCCTGGATGGGACCACCCGCTGATGCTGCACGGCCAGCCCGTGGCCATCGGCTACGAAGGCCATCTCTTCAGCCAAGGCCTCGACTACGCTCCCGTGCGGACGCAACTCGACCGCCTCATGCTGGGCGGCGAAGGATGGAAGGACGCGGCCCGCGAACTCGGCGTGCGCTACCTTTTCTGGGGACGGCGCGAGGAGGCGCTCTGGCCCGCGTCGCAACGCGGCTGGGAGTCCGCCGCCCCGCGTGCCGCCTCCGGCCCCGCGGGGACTCTTTACCATCTCACACCGGCGTTGTTGCAGGACTAGGGGTTGCCGCGCTTTACGGGCGGGGGCTGATTCCATAGTTTTGCCCGACCTCATGAGCCGCTTCGCCAGCTGCAGCACCGTCTTGGCCATCGTGCTCCTGATGGGCGTCTCGGCACTCGCGGCGGACTATCCGCCGGCCGAGCCAGTCACCTCGATCTCGCCCGCGGTGGACAGGCTTGAAGCCATGAAGGAACGCGCCCGGCAAATGCTCGAGGCGCGGGACACCGCCGGGCTCGAGGCGCTGGCGCAGGAATTGCGAACGAGCAAGGATACGCTGGACGGCGGGACTTGGCTGCTCACGCACTTCTACCGCACGGCGGTCCAGGTCCCGAAAGAACGACGGGCGGCGTCCGAGGCCATGGAGTTCTACGAGGACTGGGCGAGGAGCCGCCCCAACAACATCACCGCCCAGGTTTGCTACGCCGGCGCCTTGGTGAGACACGCTTGGAACGCGCGCGGCAGCGGACGGGCCAGTTCGGTCACCTCCGAAGGATGGAGGCTGATGCAGCAGCGTCTGATCCGCGCATGGCGCGTCCTGGAGCGGGCGAAAAAGTTGGAAGAAAAATGTCCCGGCTGGTTCCAGATCGCGCAGGGGGTCGCGCTCGGGCAAGGGTGGCCGAGGGAAGAGTATTTCGATCTCGTGAACGAGGCCATCGCCCTCGAGCCGACCTACGGCAACTACTACACGAACGCCTGCTATTGGCTGTTGCCGCGCTGGCACGGGGAAACCGGTGATTTCGAACGCTGGATCGAGGAACTGGCGGACCGGGCGCCCGCCGACATGCTCGACCGTCAGTATGCGCGGCTCGTCTGGATGGCGGACCGCATGCCGGTGGATGGCGAGATCGTCTTCGGCCCCGGGCGGCTCGACTGGGAGCGGACGAAACGCGGATTCGAGCAATGGCTGGCCTCGGACCCGGACAACCTCAACGTGCGCTTCCAATTCACGCGACTCGCGCTCATCGCCGACGACCGCGAAACGGCACGTGCTCAGTTCGAGATAACCGGCGGACGATATTATCCGAACAATTGGGAGAACACGGAGGAATTCGAGCAGGCCCGGCGTTTCGCCTACGAGGGCGGCGAGAATCCCCTCAAGCTGGAGGAGAAGCCGCGTCCGCGCGTGTCGGAGGAAAGGCAGGTCATCATCGCGCAGGTCCTGCGTGTTTTGTCCGGGCTGATCGGCGGAACACTTGCGGGGCTGTGCCTGCTTTGGCTCGCCCTCCAGCGGCGGCGGGTGATTCCGGGCGTGATCGCACTGTTCGCGAGCGCGGCGCTGGGAGCCGCGTTCGGCACCCTGGCCAGCATCATCCCGGCGGGCGTGCTCTATCTTTACCTGCGGAAGCTGCGGCTGGAGCATCCGCCGCGCGTTGCGCCGACCTCGGGCTGGATCGTCCTGCTGTGGACGCTCGCTCTTGCGGCTCTGCTGATCGTGCTGCAGTTCGGCGCGTCCGCACTCTCCATGATCCCGGGGATCTTGAAGAACGGGACGCAGGGCGTGGAAGGCGTGGCGGCCGAGTTGATGCGCGATGGAACAGCCTTCCGCCAGATCGTGGCCGGCGCCTGGGTCTGCCTGCTCGCGCTGCTTGCCATCTGCGGGCCGGGCACCCGCGCAGAGTGGATGGACAAACTCGGCCTGCACCCCGGCCGCCCCGTTCCCACGCTGCTCTGGACTGCGGCGATCGCGATCATCATCACCGGACTGAGTCTGGGCCTTGATCCCCTGATGGACGACAGGACCAGCGAGGCCCTGAAGGTCATGGCAGAGGGCGTGCATTCGCCATTCTGGTTCATCGTCGCGCTCATCATCGCAGCGCCGTTGTTCGAGGAGCTTGTCTTCCGCGGCTACGCGTTTTCCGGCTGGATCGGCAAGATCGGTCCTTGGGGAGCGATCCTGCTACCCTCGTTGATTTTCGCACTCTGCCACATCCAATACGGCGTCATCGGCCTCGCCTACATCTTCGGGATGGGCGCGCTGCTCGGGATGCTGCGCTGGAAGACAGGAAGCGTCTATCCCTGCATCGCCCTGCACCTGATCAACAACGCGGTGCAGACCGTCGAGATGTTCCGGGACAAGTGGCCGCTGTAGTCGGTCCGGCGGACGCTAGAAGTTCCACATCTTGCCCTGGTGCATGTCGGCGAAGACTTTCGGGCTCAGCATGTAGGACATCGGGGGATCGGGCAGATGCGAATCGTCGAGCCTCGGCAGTGACTTTCCAATGGTGGCATCCCAGGGTTGGCTCGAGGCGATGTTGATCGGAGTGCCGGTGCGGATCAGATCGAATGTCTTCTTGGCGGCCCTGAGAGGCATGCGCACGCAGCCGTGAGTGCTGGGCTGGGGTTTGATGAAGCCCCAATGCAGGCCGTAAGCGGGCTTGAACTCCATCCAATAGGTCATCGGATAGCCGGCCCCCGGGCTGCTGATGCGGCGGCGATCGCGGGTCTTCGAGTAGATGGTGAAGTTGCCGTGAGGCGTGGGCGTTCCGGCCTTGCCGACCGAAACCGGGGTGGCGAGAAGGACGTTGTCGCCCTCGACTACGTAGAGGCGCTGGGCACCGGTGCTGAGCTTCATCTTCACGTTGGCCGGATTGCTGGGCTGCTTGACCGGCGGATCAAATGCGAACGAGCTGCTGCCGGACTTCGGCATGGTCTCGCAACCGGTGAGTCCGGCAACGGTGGCGGCGAGGAGAACGAGCGCGGTGCGGCGCAGGGCGTGCGGGGCGGATTGCATGCGGGGACGGTTATTCTGGACGCTCCGCATGGCAAGCAGAAATCCCCGCCCCGCTGAAGTTGTGCATTGCATCCCGGGCCGGCACCGGTAGAGAAAAAATGTCACACCCGGCCGCGTGACCAAGACCATCCTCATCGTTGACGACGAAAAGAACACCCGCGAGGGCCTGCGCGGATCGTTGGAGGAGGAATACGACGTGCTGGTCGCGGCCGACATTGCCGGGGCGCAGGCATTGATGGAGGCCGAGGCCGTGGACTTGCTGCTCACCGATCTGCGGCTCGGGGCGGAGAACGGGATGGACCTGATGGCCTGGGCCTTGCGGCAATCGAACCCGCCCGTTGTCATCATCATGACGGCCTACGGAACGGTGGACGCCGCCGTCGAGGCGATGAAGCGCGGAGCCTATGATTTCGTGACCAAGCCGGTGAACATCGACCGACTCGAGCTGCTCGTGAAGCGCGCCCTGCACGGATCGGAAATCGAACGCGAGAACGTGCAGTTGCGCGAGCAGATCGACAAGCGCTTCGGGCTCGAGAGCTTCGTCGGGGACTCGGCCGCCATGAACGGCGTGCTCGACGTGATCCGCCAGGTGGCCCCTTCGCGGGCGACGATCCTGATCACCGGCGAGAGCGGCACGGGCAAGGAACTCGCGGCCCACGCGATCCACCAGTTGAGCCCGCGGCGGCGCGGGCCCTTCGTGGCCGTCCATTGCGCCGCGCTCTCGCCGCAACTGCTGGAGAGCGAACTCTTCGGCCACGAGAAGGGCGCCTTCACCGGGGCGGGCGAGCGGCGGGTGGGGCGTTTCGAGCAGGCCGCAGGAGGCACGCTCTTCCTCGACGAGATCGGCGAGATCGACTCGGCCACGCAGGTCAAGATCCTGCGCGTCCTCGGCGAGCGCACGTTCGAGCGCGTTGGCGGCAACAAACCCATCGCGGCCGACGTCCGGCTCGTTGCCGCGACCAACCGCGACCTCGCGGCCATGGCGGCCGAGGGGAAGTTCCGCGAGGACCTCTATTTCCGCCTCAACGTCGTGCAACTCCACCTCCCGTCCCTGCGCGAGCGCCGCGAGGACATCCCGCTCCTAGCCCTGCATTTCCTGCGCGAGGCGGCTCGGGAGAACGGCAAGCCGTTCCGCGAGATGACGGCGGACGCCATGAAGTGCCTCACCGCTTACGACTGGCCGGGCAACGTGCGCGAGTTGCGCGCCGCGGTGGAACACGGGGTCGTGATGGCCGGGGGCCCCAAGATCACGCTCCGCGACCTGCCGGCCACCGTGCGCGCCGCGGCCGACGCGGCCCCGGCGCTGCGCGGTCCGCTCCCGCTGAACCTCGGGGAGACCGAGCTTTCGCTCATCCGCCGCGCCTTGGCGGAAACGCACGGCAACCGGACGCTCGCCGCGGACAAACTCGGCATCAGCCGGCGCACGCTCCACCGCAAGCTGCGCGAACACCCCGAACTCGGGGAGGTCTGAACAAGCATGGCCCTAGAAATCCGCGTCCAGGAATGGCTGCACACGACCGAGCAGGGCGCGGGCGCCGTCTGGCTGCGCCGCATCCTGCTGGGCTCCGTCGTCGTCGTGGTCGCTGCACTGTGGCTGGTCATGCGCTTCAACGGGTTCAGCCAGCCCGAGGCCATGGACCAGGCGCAGATCGCGCGGCAGCTGGCCACGGGCCAGGGTTACACCACACTCTACGCCCGTCCCCTCGCCCTCCACCTCACGCTCGCGCGGAAGGGCTCCGTTCCCTCGCCCATGATGGACACCAGCCAGGCACCGCTCGGTCCCGTCATCTCGGCCGTGGCCATGCGGGCGACCGGCGTGGGGCTGGGCGTGAACCCGGAAGGCATGGACAGCCCGGGCGAACGCGTGATCGTGCTCGCCGGATTCGCGTTCTTCGCCGCCTCGCTTCCGCTGATTTTCCTCCTCCTGCGACGGCTCTTCGATCCCCGCCTCGCCTTGCTCGCAACCGGCCTCGTCATCGTGAGCGACCTGTTCTGGAGGTTTTCTTTCTCCGGGCTCCCGCAGATGCCCATGCTGTTCTTCTTCAGCGGCGCGCTCCTCTCGCTGGCGGCCGCGATGGACGCGCAGGATGCGGGCCGGCAACGCCGCGCCTCGGTCCTCCTGCTGGCCTCGGCCGCCCTGCTCGGCGTGATGACCCTCGGCGACGGGCGCGGCGTGTGGGTCTTCGGCGGGTTCTGGGTTTTCGCGGTGTTGGTGATGCGGCCCCGCTGGCTGTCCGCCGCGGCCACCCCGGCCGCCTTCGCCGTGCCCCTTCTTCCCTGGCTGCTGCACAACTGGATCGCGCTGCGCCAACCGCTCGGACTGCCGTTCTTCGAACTCTACCGGCCGGTCGGGACGGACCAACTGGCCTGGCTCGCGGACTTCGAGCCGCTCCTGCGGTTCCACGAGGGCGACTTCCTGCGCAACACGTGGACGCAGGCCCTCGACCTGCTCTCCGGCCTGCCGGCCTCGCTTGGCGGGAACATCGCCGCGGCCGCGTTCCTCCTCGCCATCTTCTCGCAGATTTTCGCCCGCTGGCAGGCCGCGCAGTTCCGCTGGGCCATCTTGTTCATGCTGGCCGGGGCCATCGCCGGCATGTGTGTTTTTCCCGCAGGACAAGGTGTGGCCGCGGGACAATTGCTCGTCCTCTTCGTGCCGGTCATGGGCGCCTACGGCCTCGCCTTCCTCCTCGCGCAACTGGACCGGCTCAACCTGCGGCAGGAGTTCTTCCGCACCGCATGCCTCATTGCTCTCTTTATCGTGACCGCCCTGCCCCTCCTCCTCGGGCTCAAAGCGGGATCCAAGCGCTTCAACTGGCCGCCCTACCTCCCGCCGCTCATCGCCCGCTTCTCCGAATGGTTCGAACCGCAGGAAGCCATCGCCTCGGACATCCCGTGGGCCACCGCATGGTATGCCGGGCGCATCTCGCTGCTGCTGCCCGAGAGCATCGAGCAGTTCGAGCTGATCAACGGCGAAAAACTCCTCGGCGGCCCGCTCGTCGGGCTCTACCTCACACCGTTCAGCGGCGAGCGGCGCACTTACGCCGACGTGATCAACGGCCGCTACCGCGAGTGGTCGCGCTTCGTGCTCCGGGAAGTGGGGCCGGAGGAACTGCAGCGCTGGATGCTCCGGACGGGCGTCGCCCTGCCCATCGACGGCGGATCCATGCTCTACGCCGACCGTCCGCGCTGGCAGTGAGGAACCTCTTCAACATCGACGCCCACCGCCCGCCGCGCTAAAGAAATCCTTCCGTCCGACCAAATGCAGGGAGAATCCGTCAAAGTCCAAGAGTTGGTGCACCAGCTCGAAGCGGGGTCCCTGCGCGTGATCATCCTGCGGGCCGTCTTCTTCGCGGCCGTGGCCGGGTTGGTCGGAATCTATCTCTTCCTCAACTTCCGCGGCCTCGACTCCGAGACGGCGATGGACCAGGCGCAGGTGGGTCGGCAGATCGCAGCCGGGGCCGGCTTCTCCACCCTCTACATCCGCCCCATGGCGATGTGGCAGTTGCTCAACCACGACGACCAGCTCCCCTCGGGCTTTTTCCCCGACACCTACAACGCCCCGCTCAACCCGCTGGTCAACGCCGTCGTCCTCCGCCCGATCAAACGCTGGTGGCCCATGGAGCCGACGGACACCATTTACATAGGCGACCGCGTCGTCGCCGCCGCCGGTGTCGCCTTCTTCCTCGTCGGCACGCTCGTCTGGTTCTTCCTCGTCCGCGCCCTCTTCGACTCGCGCATCGCGTGGATGACCGCGGGGCTCGTCCTGCTCTCGGACATGATGTGGCGGTTCTCCGTCTCCGGCCTGCCGCAGATGCTGATGTATTTCCTGTTCTCCGCGGCCATGCTCCTCCTGCACTGGGCATTCAATGCGAACGAGGAGAAGCGCAGCGGCCGCATGCTCCTGTGTCTCTCGGGCACGGCCCTCCTGCTCGGGCTCATGACCCTCGCCCAGCCGGTCGCCGCCTGGATCTTCGGCGGGTTCCTCGCCTTCGTCTTCGCGTTCTTCCGGCCCCGCGCGGTCAGCGGTCTCCTCGTCTTTTTCGTTTTCGCCGCCGTGGTTTCGCCCTGGCTGGCGCGCAACTACGCCGTCACCGGCAACCCGCTCGGCCTCTCGTTCTACAGCATCCTCGACGGCACCACCGGCACGGAGAACGCCTTCATGAGCAGCCTCGAGCCGGACATGGGCGGGTTCGGAGCCGTCCGGACCAAACTCCGCGGCGGCCTGACCAGCCAGTTCGAGAACATGTTCAGCTACCTCGGATTCGGCGTGGCCGCCGCCGCGTTCTTCTTCGCCATGCTCCACGTCTTCCGCCGGCCCGGCACGAACATGCTGCGATGGTGCGTGGCCGCCATGTGGCTCGGCGCCACCGTCGGGATGGCGCTCTTCACGCCCAAGGGCCCCGTCTCGGTGAACCAGCTGCACATGCTCTTCCTGCCGCTGTTCACCGCCTTCGGCATGGCGTTCCTCCTCGTGCTGTGGAACCGCGCCGACCTGCGCTTCCCGCCGGCCCGCATCGCGTTCATCTCCGCCATCTTCCTCATCACCGCCGCTCCCGTGGCGATCAATTTCCTCACCACTCCGCCCATGCGCGTCAACTGGCCGCCCTACGTTCCGCCGATCATCAACGCGGTCAGCCGCTGGATGGAGCCCGGCGAGATCCTGTGCTCGGACATGCCCTGGGCCACCGCGTGGTATGGCGAGCGCCTGACCCTCCTCCTGCCGGCCACGGTCAAGCAGTTCGTCACCCTCCACGACTACAAATATCTCGGCGGCCCCATCAACGGCATCTATCTTACCCCCGTCTCCGGCAACCGCCCCTTCCTGTCCCAGATCGCCAAGGGCGAATACCGCGAATGGTCCACCTTCATCATGCGCACCGCCGACCTGAGCCGCTTCCCCCTGCAATACTTCACCCCGCTCCCCGTGGACAACGAGTGCGTCTTCTACTCGAACCGCGACCGCTGGACCCGCAACCCCTGAGCCATCCCATGCCCAAGAAGGACGAGCCCCCCGCCGAGCGCAGCTTCGAGGACGCCATGCGCGACCTCGACGCCATTGTCACCAAGCTCGAAGAGGACAGCCTCCCGCTCGAGGAGATGCTCGCCCGCTACGAGGAAGGCGTCGCCCTGGCTCGCTTCTGCGCCGGCAAGTTGGAGGCCGCCGAGCAGAAGGTGCGCCTCATCGCACGCCAGCAGGACGGCTCGGTGGCGCTGGAGAATTTCGATGAAGAGCCAGAAAACTGAACGCAGCATCCTCGCCGGGATCAACCAGCCGTCCGACGTCCGCGCCGTGCCCGAGCGGGATCTGCCCCGCCTGGCCGAGGAAATCCGCGCCGAACTCATCCGCGCCGTCTCCCAGACCGGAGGACACCTCGGCCCGAACCTCGGCGTGGTCGAACTGACCATCGCCCTCCATCGCGCTTTCGATTCGCCGAAGGACAAGATCCTCTTCGACGTGAGCCATCAGGGCTACGTCCACAAGATGCTCACCGGCCGTCTCAACGGCCTCGACACCATCCGCCAGCACGGCGGCCTCAACGGCTTCCTCCTCCGCACCGAGAGCGAGCACGACTGCTACGGCGCCGGCCACGCCGGCACCGCCCTCTCGGCCGGACTCGGCATGGCCGTGGCCCGTGACCTGCGCGGATCGGACGAAAACGTCGTCGTCGTCGCCGGCGACGCCGCCCTCACCTGCGGCGTCAGCTTCGAGGCCCTCAACAACGTGGCCGACGACACCAAGCGCTTCATCGTCGTCCTCAACGACAACGAATGGTCCATCTCGAAGAACGTCGGCGCCGTCGCCACCTACCTCAACCAGATCCGCGCCAACCCCGCCTACGCCCACCTCCACGAGCAGGTCGCCAAGTTCATCAAGTCGGTCGGCGGCGCCGGCGCCCTCCACCTCGCCCACAAAGTCGAGAGCGGCATGAAGCACATTCTGCTGCCCAGCGTCATCTTCGAGGACCTCGGCTTCCGCTACTACGGGCCGATCGACGGGCACGACACCGCGCTCCTCACCCGCACCTTCGAGTTCCTCAAGACGCAGAACGAACCCGTCATCCTCCACATCCTCACGACCAAGGGGAAAGGCTACGCGCCCGCCATGCGGCAGCCGGACAAGTTCCACGGCCTCGGCAAATTCAAGCCCGACACCGGCGAGACCGAGCCCGCCACCGCGCCCACCTACTCGCAGATCCTCGGCACGAAGCTGGCCGACTTCGCCGACCACAACAACCGCATCGTCGCCATCACCGCCGCCATGGCCGGCGGCACCGGGCTCTCGATCTACGAGCAACGCCACCCGCGCCGCTACTACGACGTCGGCATCGCCGAGGAACACGCCGCCCTCTTCGCCTGCGGCCTCGCCACCCAGGGCTTCAAACCCTTCCTCACCATCTACAGCACGTTCATGCAGCGCGCCTACGACATGCTCATCCATGACGTCGCCCTGCAGAACCTCAACGTCGCCCTCTGCATGGACCGCGCCGGCCTCAGCGGCGACGACGGCCCGACCCACCACGGACTCTTCGACATCGGCTACCTCCGCCACATCCCCGGCTTCGTCTTCATGCAGCCGAAGGACGAGGAAGAGTTCGCCGACATGCTCTGGACCATGGCCAATTACCACTCCGGCCCCATCGCCATCCGCTACCCGCGCGGTGCCGGCACCGGCGCCAAGCCGAAGGCCCAGCCCCAGCTCCTCGAGATCGGACAGAGCGAGGTCCTCCGCCACGGACGCCGCGTCCTCCTCGTCGGCCTCGGCAACATGGTCGAAATGGCCGAACAGACCGCCGACCTCCTCGCCGCCCAAGGCATCGACGCCGCCGTCATCAACGCCCGCTGGATCAAGCCCCTCGACCGCCAGACCATCGAATTCTTCGCCCGCGCCGCCGAGGTCGTCTGCACCTTCGAGGACCACGTCCTCCACAACGGCTTCGGCTGCGCCGTCATGGAAGCCCTCGCCGAGGCCCGCATCCACACCCCAGTCGTCCGCATCGGCTGGCCCGACGAATTCGTCGAACACGGCGCCGTCCACATCCTCCGCGAAAAACACGGAGTGACCGCCGCCGCCGCCGTCGCCAAGATCCGCGCCGAACTGCCAGCGGAACCCGCCACCCGCGCAACATCAGTCGCCTGACGCGGCGGAGTTTTCAGTCCGTCGGTTGACGGATCAGCGGACAGTTGTCAGCTTTCCGCTTTCAGCCTTTCAGCGTTTCAGCATTTCAGCATTTCTGGAAGCTCCCCAAGCCAACTCACCAAAGACTGATCCGTCAGCCGACAGACTGAATCACTTAAAACTTAAGACTTAAGGCTTTGACGAACTTCATCTCCACCCCCGGCTCCTCCCCCGCCCTGCTCCTCCTCCACGGCACCGGCGGCGACGAGAAC
>CAZSUJ010000034.1:0-31245 GCA_964609925.1 uncultured Chthoniobacter sp.
TGACCAACCGCCCCGAGCTGCCCTGGCGCACCGTCTTCGCCAGCAACATCATCGTGTCGAAAAATCCCGCGCCGCCCGACCTCCGCATCAACAAGGAATTCCGGACCAACCCCGCGATCATCCTCATCAAGGACAACGTCACGGTGACCAACGATCCCGGCTTCGCCAACCCGGCCGCGTTCGACTACTCCCTCGCCGCCGACAACCCCGTTCTGCAGCAGATCCCCGGCTTCGAACCGATCCCGTTTGAAAAGATCGGCCTCCAGATCGACCGATACCGCACCAACCTTCCCACCGAAGCCCAACGCATGCGCGCCCCCGAGTTCTCCCCCTACAAGGAGGACAAGGAAAAGAAGTTCGGCACACAAGAGCCGGCGTGAGGAGAAGTTTAGAGTTTAGAACGCAGAGCGCAGAAGGGCAGAAAGCGAAATCTCCTCCCCTCAAAACTTAATCCTTAAGACTGAACACTTAAAGCTCCCTCCCCCATGCCCCGCTCCCTCATCCTTCGCACTTCATCCTTCATCCTTCTGACCTCCGCGTTCCTCGCGCACGCGGACGTCAAACTCCACCCGCTCTTCACCGACCACATGGTGCTGCAACGCGGGAACGTCGCACCCGTCTGGGGCACCGCGACGCCGGGCGAAAAGGTTGCCGTGGAATTCGGTGGCCAAACCCTCGAAGCCACGGCTGATGCCGACGGACGCTGGATGATCGAATTCAAGAATCTCGAAGCCTCGTCCGATCCCCGCAGCCTGACCGTCAAGGCAGCGAACACCGTGACCGTGAACGACGTAGTCGTAGGCGACGTCTTCCTCGCCGGCGGGCAATCGAACATGGACTCGCCGCTCAGCTCCGGCACCGCGGCGGAGGCACTTCCGACAGCCAACGACCCGCTGCTCCGCTTCTTCACCGTGAAGAAGAACGTCGCCGCCGAGCCGCTGACCTCAGTCGAAGGCCAATGGCTGCCGACCACCCCGGAGAACGCCAAGGGCTTCTCCGCCATCGCCTACTTCTTCGCCAAGGACGTCCGTGAGAACCAGAAGGTCCCCGTCGGCGTCATCCGGTCCGCCTGGGGCGGCACACCCATCAAGACCTGGATGAGCCTCGACAGCCTGCGCAAGGACCCGCCCGTCGCCGCCACGGTCAAGGAATGGGACGACGCCTTCGCGAAATACCAAGCCCTCAAGGACCAACCCGAGGTCATGGAGGCCTACTACAAGGACATGAAGGATTGGGAAACCAACGTGGAGCCCGCCTTCAAGGCCGCCAAAAAGGCCCATCCCGAGGCCGTCGCCGCGGCCAAGGCCGCCAACCAGCCGCCTCCGCCCTCGCCCACGCCGTCCCGTCCCGAGCCCGTCATGCCGAACCCCATCGCCATGCCCTCGGCTTCGAAGCGCCCATCCGTCCCGACGATCAGCTACAACGCCATGATCGCCCCGCTCGCACCCTACGGACTGCGCGGCATCCTTTGGTATCAAGGCGAGGCCGACGGCAGCCGCGGCCCGGAATACCGCATCCTCTTCCCGCGTCTCATCGAGGGATGGCGCGCTGACTTCCGCCAACCCACCCTGCCCTTCCTCTTCGTCCAACTCCCGGCCAGCGGCACCGACTCCGCGATCGTGGCGGACAAGGGCATGGCCGTCCTGCGGTCTGCCCAAGCCTCGGTCCTCTCCCTGCCCGCCACCGGCATGGCCGTCACCCTCGACATCGGCGAGGCCAAAGAAGCCCACCCGGACAACAAGGTCCACGTCGGCCACCGCCTCGCCCTCGCCGGACGCAAGGTTGTCTACGGCGAAGACATCGTGGCCTCGGGCCCCATCTACAGTTCCCACGAAATCCGCGACGGCAAGGTCGTGGTGAAGTTCGCCAACATCGGCGGCGGCCTCATTATCGGGCAAGCCCCGTGGCGCGCCAAATCCATGCCCGAGGTCCCCACGGACAAACTCGTGGGCTTTGCCCTGGCGGGAGCCGACGGCAAGTGGTCCGCCGCCGAGGCCATCATCGAAGGTGAAACGATTATCGTCTCCAGCCCCACCGTCCCCACCCCCACCGCCGTCGCCTACGGTTGGGCCGACTCCCCCTCTGTCAATCTCTACAACAAGGAGAACCTCCCTGCCGCCCCCTTCCGGACGGACATTCCCTGACCTGTCCTTTGGAGGGCGGACAGCCTGTCCGCCGCGGCGGAGCCTCGTCAACGGAAGACAGTCCTCCAGATCCCCGATTGCCGCGCCTCCGCACCCCACCATCCGGGCCGCTGCCCAGCCATCTGCCGAAGCTTTTCCGTTCCCTTCGGACACAAAAATCGGCAACCCGTTGCAAACGCTGCCGTTCTTTGCCCGAACCCCCTGTTGCGTAAACCACGCCCCCTTCGCGACATTCCCGTGTCGCGTCAAAAGCGACCATCCCCACTCCCTCATCCCCAACCATGAAAAAAAACCCTACCTCCTCCGTCGTCCCCGGATTCCGAACCGGCGGACACCTTGCCCTCTCCGCGCTGGTCGGCCTCGCCGCCTTGCTCTCCGGGCAGCACGCCTCCGCCCAGCAGACCGTCTTCAGCCGCAGCGAGAACACCAGCGGCCTTTGGTGGGACGACAATGCGGCCAATTACCCGTGGTTCTACGCCACCGCTGGCACCAGCACGAACCGCCCGGACAATCCGGTCAACACAGCGAACTTCGTCAAGATCGGCCACAACAACAACCTCACCATGACGGTCAACGGGACGTTCTTCTGGCTGGGCAGCCTTGAGATCCAGGGGTCCGCCTCCTCATCCCGCACCTACAACTCGTCCTCGGGCGGGGGTTGGAGTTTCCGCACCAGCGGTGAAGGGTTCACCAACAACAGCACGGGCAACCAGACGGTGAACGTCGAGGTAGGCATCGATGCTTCCACCGTGCTCTTCCGCGCGAACGCCTCGAACAACAATACTTTCAGCACCAACATCTTCCTCAACGGCAACACAGCCGACTTCGGCGGTTCCTCGTCCAACGGCCGCTTCACCCTTAACGGGGTGGTCAGCGGGACCAACGGTAGCATCGTCAAGAACGGCGCAGGCACCCTATGGCTCGGCAACACCAATACGTTCAGCGGTGGCGTAACGTTGAACGACGGCACGATCCGCATGGGCGCCAACTCAACCGTGGTATCTGGGGTCGTCACCAACGGCTCGTTTGGCAGGGGAACGCTCACCATAAACGGCGGACGCATTATGCCAGGTGGAGCCGGCGGCCTCTATGTGCCCACCATGCTGGTGAACAGCAACTTTGCGGTTAACTCCGGTGCCGCTGGCAGCACCAGCGACAACGGTCTGGCATCCTTTGCAGGCGTAATGAACCTCCAAGGTGGCACTCGCACTATCACTCTAGGCCGCTGGACCTCCGCTTTGAACTCGCTGTCAAACGCATCCGCGAACGGCAGTTTTCGCTTTATCTCCAACAACCTGCTGGCGGCTACAGTCACCAATGGCATCGTGCGATTCGCGATTGATCCAACAGCCAGCAGCACTGATTTTGTGAGTGTAAATTTTGCCAGCGGAACTGTTTTCGGTCAGGGAAGCGGCCTAACAGTCGGTAGCAACGTGATCACCACCATGGCCACGGGAAATCCTTTCGACAACACCAGCAACCGGCCGAACGTTACCGTTGAGTCCGGCGGCTACTTCAACATGTCAGATAACGCCAATGCTCGCAACCCGGTCATCCGCTCACTCGCCGGCGCCGGGATTGTGACCAGTCTCGCCAACGCGGCGAGCACCGGAACATCCACCCTGACCATCTCCAACGATGCGCCCACAGACAACACCGTCTTTTCAGGGCAGATCGTCAACGGCAACACGCTGAACTCTAGCCTCGGAACCAGCGCAACCAACATAACCGTGGCCCTCACCAAGAACGGGGCTGGCACCCAGACCCTTAGCGGGTCAAACACCTACACTGGCGCGACAACTGTGACCGGCGGCACGCTGCAACTCGGGAACAGCGGAACCACCGGCAGTCTGTCGGCTTCGAGCGCAATCTCGGTCGGCAGCGGCGCAACCCTCGCTTTCAACCGCAGCGACAACATCGCCCAAGGAACCGACTTCTCCTCAAGCGCCATCAACGGGGCGGGCACCCTCGTGAAACTCGGCGGCGGCACTCTGACGCTGAATGCCGCCAACGGCTATACCGGAACCACGGACATCTCCAACGGTGCCGTGCGCGTATCCAACGCCACGGGCCTGGGGACCACTGCGGGCGGCACCACCGTCCGCTCCGGCGCAGCCCTCGAACTAATCGGCGGCATCTCCGTTGGAGCCGAAGCTCTCACACTCAATGGCACCGGTCTCTCCTCGAGCGGCTCACTCCGCAACATCAGCGGCGACAACTCCTACGGTGGCAGTATCACTTTAAGCAGCGCCTCCTCCATCGTCTCGGACAGCGGCCTGTTGACCTTGGGCGGAACGATTGGCAACGGCGGTGCCGCTCTTGATTTCGGCGGAGCTGGAAACATCACGTCTTCTGCGGCGATCTCCGGGGCCGGCAACCTCAACAAGTCGGGCGCAGGAACCATTACCTTGAGCGGTGTCAACAACTACACCGGCAAAACCACCATCAGCGGAGGGGCCATCTCGGTCAATGCCGACACCCGCCTCGGCACGGCACCCGGCGGCTTTGTGGCCGACCAACTCACCCTCTCGGGAGGCGGCAAACTGATCACGACCACAGGTTACACCTTCGGCGCCACTCGCGGCATCACGCTTGGTGCAGGCGGCGGCGGGGTCGAGGTTACCGCCAGCCAATACCTCCAAAACCCGACCGCGCAGATCATCAGCGGCAGCGGCAGCCTCACCAAGACCGGCGCGGGCACGCTCGCCCTCCAAGCTGCCAACACCTACTCGGGCGGCACCGTGATCAGCGAAGGTTTCGTCCGGCTGCAAGCTTCTTCTGTTCTCACCAGCAGCAACATTACGTCCGGCGCGCTCGGTGTCGGCAACATCACTATCAACGGCGGCGGTCTGCTCGGCAGCGGCGGGGCAACGCTCAACGCCACCAATATCACGATCAATGGCAACTTTGCCGTCAATGACGGGACCAGTAGCCTCAACGGCAGGGTTCGCCTCGGCGCGAATCTGATTGACCTCGCTGGCGGCACTCGCACGGTCAGCCTCGGCCGCCTCACCGACGCGGCGACCGCGCTGCAGAGCGGTCTTGAGAGTCTCCAATTCATCACCAACGCCACCTTCTACACTCCAGTCATAACCAACGGCACCTTCCGCTTCGTCCGCGATGCCGCAGGGTCAACGTCGCAATACGCATCGGTCAACTTCGGCGTTGTCGGCATCCAATTCGCCGGCGGCAGCGGCTTCATCGTCGGGACCAATATAGTCACGACGACCGGCTCCGCTGGTATCTTCACCAACGCCGCCGGAGACCTTCCAAATGTCGGAACCGAGGATGGCGGCATCTTCAATCTCGGAACAAGCAACGGCGTGAACAGTCCCACCATCCGCTCGCTGTCGGGCACGGCTGGTTTTGTCACGACGCTTGCCAATCTGTCCGGAACCAACTCCAACAATGCCACCCTCACCATAAGCAATCTGGCTGGGGACAACTTCGCCTACGCTGGCCAAATAGTCGCGGGATCGACGCTCAACGCCGCTTTGGGAACCCAGGCCACTAATGCAAACCTCGCTCTCATAAAAACTGGCTCTGGCACGCAAGTGCTCTCGGGCAACAACACCTACGGCGGCAATACAACAATTAGCGCTGGTGTCCTTACCTTCGCCAACACCAACGCGAAGTCGGTCAACTCGCAGGTCACCGTCCAGTCCAACGCCGTCATCGGCCTCGGTGTCGGCGGCGTGGGCGGTTATGACGAAGCCACGATCACCAGCATCATCAGCAACACCGCCACGGGTTACACGATGAACGTCGGCTCGATCGTCGGCATCGACACCACGGCCGGCAGCTTCAGCTACGGCACCGGCATTGCAAACAGCCGGGAGCTCTGGAAACTCGGTGCCAACACCCTCACGCTCACCGCGGGCAGCGGCCGCACTGGCGCGACAGCCGTCACCGGAGGCACCCTGAGGTTGGATGCCACCTCCGGCGAAGCCGCCGGCGGAACCACGGCCATCACCGTCCGCAGCGCAGCCACCCTCCTGATCGCCAAGAGCGACCAGGTCAACGACGCCGCCGCCATCACGCTGTCCGGCGGAACAATCGCCAAGGGCAGCGGAGTCAGCGAGACCATGGGCAACCTGAGCCTCACCGCGGCCTCCGCGCTCGACTACGGCACGGGTGATGCCGGAACCCTGCAGTTCGGAAGCTACACACCGTCAGCCCTCACCAAGCTCACGCTGAACAACTTCGGGCTCAACAACGCGCTGAAGTTCAGCTCCGACCTGAGTTCGTTCATCGTGGGCTCCTACTCGGGCACGTCGTTCAGCAATGACTACTTCGCCATCAACGGCATGGACTTCGGCTTCACCAGCAACTGGGACAGCGGATCGAGCACCTTCACCATTACCTCGGTGCCGGAGCCCTCGACCGTCTTGGCCGCGCTCGGCCTGACCGGTCTCCTCGGCTGGCCGGTCCTGCGCCGCCGCCTGCGCCGGAAGTCCTGATTCATCGTATTGGGGTAAACGAACCCGCGGTCGGCGCAAGCCGGCCGCGGGTTTCGCTTTTCCACTCCGCGTCCCCCTCGACCTTCCACGTTCTGCGTCCTGCGCTCGAACTTCCCCTCAGTTCCTGCCGAAGCCTCCAGCAACCGTCTCCATTAATTGCCGATGGCCGATTTTGCCGACGCCCCTTTCTGCACTAGATTGATTGATTACTCCCCCGGTCTCACCCATGCCTGCCGCCTGCCCCACGGCCCGCACTCTTGCTCTCGCCGCGCTCGCCACATCGTTCTTGGTGGCGTCGGTCGCTTGGGGCGCAGCCCAGACGGTGTCCCTCACCGCGCCCGATGCCGCGGCATCCGAGGCAGGGAGCTATGAAGCGACCTTCCGACTCGACCGCAGCGGGGGCAACCTCTCCGAGCCGCTGACCGTCCGCCTGTCCTTTGGTGGCACCGCCACCGAACGTGCGGACTACGAACCGCTCCCCGCAGCCGCAGTCATCCCCGCAGGCCAGTCGTCCCTCGATCTCGTGCTCGTTCCGGTCAATGACGCCGTGGCGGAGGCCAACGCACTCGAGACGGTTGTGGCCACGGTCACACCGGATCCGGCTTACACGGTCGGTCTTCCAGCGTCCGCCACGATCACGATCGCGGAGGATGAAACCTTGGCCACGACAGCCCCCTTTCTTCACACGATCGAATCGCCCACCGCCGCATCGCTGACCCTGCGCTGGCTCGACCTGTTCGAGACCGAGACGCGCTACCGTGTGCAGTTTCGCATCGAAGGTGCCACGTCCTGGACCACGATCGACAACCTGCCCGCCAACACCACATCCCACACGATCACCGGCCTGACCACCGGCCAGCCCTACGAGTGCCGCGTGACCGCGTTCCAGAATTCCACCAGTTCGCTGACACCGAACCCCGCCCGCGGCGTGCCCCTTCCCCCGGACCCCACTGCGCCGGCCTTCACGACGTTCGAGCAGTGGAGGGCCTGGTCCGGGCTCGCCGGCAGCCTCCGCGGGCCTGCGGGCGGACCGGGTGACGACGCCGACGGGGACGGACGAAGCAACCTTTGGGAATACCTGTTGGGCGGCAACCCTCTTGTGTCCGACCGGACCGGGCTTGCACTCGCTCCGTCTGGCAGCGGCATCGCGTTGGCTTGGCCCGAAAATCCGTGGCTCATGGACGCCGGTTCGAGGCTCGAGGAATGGACAGCCTCCGCTGGTTGGCAGGATTCCGCTCTCTCCTCAACCAACACTGCGGGCGTCCGCCGGGCTCTGGACATCCGCGGCGGCCCGCTGAGGCTTTACCGCCTCAAGGCGCAACCCCAGGTGCCGACCACACCTTCATCGCTCATCACCTGCTGGGGCGACAGCCTCACCGGCAACCCGGGCACTTACGCCACCAAGCTGCCCGCGCTCCTGCCCGGCCGCAGCGTGCGCAACTGCGGCATCGGCGGCGACACGTCCATGCAGATCGCCGAACGCATGGCCGGCCTCACCATCACCTCGCCCTATCCCGCGCAGTCAGCTTCCACCCCGGCGGGCACTCCCGTCCGTATCGTTGCTTCGCGGACCACCCATGCGCGGATCATGAGCGCAAGCCATCGGAGCAACTGGGGGAACTTCTCCTCCACTCTCGCCAACGTGACCCGCGTCGAGTTCTTCAACCGCGGCGTCAAGATCGGCGAGTCGAGCACCCCCCTCGCCGCCAGCGTCACGTCGAACCGCACCGTCAATGCGTCCCGCCTCCTCGCCGCGGGACACACCTTCTCCAACGGCGACGTCGTCCACTTCCCCGCAGGCCCGCTTCCCGCACCTCTCGTCGTCGGCAAGACCTACTACGTTCGCGACGCGGATGCCGGCGGCTTCTCGCTCGTCGAGACGGATGTCGGGTTCACCGTGACAGCCTCCACCACCACACCGAGTGCGCGCTTCGTCTCGGCCGGACATCCCTTTGCCGACGGCGACATGGTGTGGTTCCGTCGCGGGGCCGCCCCGCCGGGACTCTTCGCCGGACGCCTCTACCATGTGCGCGACGCGGATTCCGGCGGCTTCGCCCTCGCCGCCACGCCCGGCGGGGCGGCGATCAACATGGTCTACGACTACACCGGCGCCATCATGGGCAAGCCGGGACTGACTCCGGTGTCACTCGCCGCGGACTTCGCGGGCCCCACCATGATCCGGGGTCCCTTCGTGCTCGACTGGGTCCACCCCGGCGGAGCCACTTCGCTCACCCTCCGGACGCACACGGACCGCGATGCGGACACCTTCATCTTCTGGATGGGACGCAACAACAACGCGCGCCCTCACGAGGTGCTGGCCGATCTCCGCGCCGCCATCAACCAGATCAAGCCGCTCGCCCCCCGCTTCCTCATCGTCTCGGTCACCAACGGCGACAACTCCACCGGCGGCGAATCCATCGGCAACGGCTACTACGTCGGCACGGTCAACCTGAACCACCTCCTGCGCCTCGAGTTTCCCGACAACTTCGTGGACGTCCGCACCGCCCTCATCCGCCGCGCCGGGGCCGATGCCAACGACCAGACCGACCGCGCCGCCGACATCCCGCCCCGCAGCCTGCGCTCGGACAACGTCCACTTCAACGACGCAGGCCAGCAGCTCATCGCCGAGGTCATTGCCGCCGAGTTGACCAAGCGCGGATGGTGAACGCCTCGGCAACTTTGCCGAAAAAGCCGCAAAGTTTGCATTATCTCTCGGGCCGGGCGCGCGCCTTCATTTGAACGCACTGCAGGCCGCTCCTATTTTTTCAGCACTACCCTCCCTCATGAAAAAAACCCCCTGTAGCCCGTCGTCGGCCATACCCGGCATCCACCCCATCCGCACCCTCGCCATCGCTTCCCTCCTCGCCCTTGCCGCCGCGCACGAGTCTGGAGCGCAGACCACCTGGAGCACGACTCCCGCTAGTGGCCAGACAACAAACGACGCCAACTGGCAGGGTGGAGTTGCTCCGGCTGACGGCACCGCGTGGGCCTTTGCCAACAGCAGCGTTCTCGCGGTAACCAATGGTTTCACCAGCTGGAACGTGGCCGGGCTCTCCTTCGCCACGAATGCGGGCGCCTACACGCTGACCGGCAACGCCTTCACACTCACGGGCGGCATCACCAATGCGGGCTCAAACACCGCCACCATCAGCACCGCCCTCACCATCAACGGCACCACCACGATCTCCACCGCCCCGGGACGTCTGTTCCTCAACGGCGCGATCAATGGCACCGGCAGCATCGTCAAGAACGGGTCGGGCACGCTGAACCTCGGCGTGACGAACACCTTCCAAGGTGGTGTCACGATTAACGACGGCACCGTCCGTCCGGGAGCGAACTCCGGCGTGGTCTCCGGAACCGTCACAGGAGGTTCCTTCGGCACCGGCAGCCTCACCATCAACGGGGGGCGCATCATGCCTGGTGGCGCTGGGGCGCTCAACCAGCCCTCATTCCTGGTCAACAGCAACTTTGCCGTCAATCTCGGCACCTACAACACGACCGACAACGGCCGGCTGAGCATCGCGGGACTGATCAATCTCCAAGGCGGCACCCGCACCGTGACCCTCGGGAGGTGGACAAACGCCCTCGGCAGTCTGGCCGGAGGTCAGGAGAGCTTCCGTTTCCTGTCCAACAACCTTCTTCCCGCCACGCTGAGCAACGGCACCATCCGCTTCGTGCGTGACAATACCGGCGATCCCACCAACTACGCCTCGATCAACTTCTCCGCGGGCATGATCGTCGCTGCAGACGCAGCCATCACCATTGGCAGCAACATCATCACCACTTTCGCCACCTCCGATGCCTGGGAGACCAACGCTCCTCCCGTCTTCACCGTTGAGACCAACGGCATCTTCAACATGTCGACGGATGTCAGCGCGCGCAGCATCCGCGTCCGCACCCTTTCCGGAAACGGTCTGGTTACCAGCTTGGCCAACTCGACCTCCAGCGTGACCAGCACGCTCACTATTTCCAATGCCAGCGCCTCGGATTCGGCCACGTTCTCCGGCAGCATCCTCACCGGCACCCTGCTCAACTCCACCCTCGGCACTTCGAACACCAACGTCGCCATCTCGCTGGTCAAGGCCGGTGCCGGCACGCAGATTCTGACCGGTTCCAACTCCTACACCGGCACGACCACCATCAGTGGCGGCGTGCTCCAGGTCGGCAGCGGCGGCACCACGGGCAATGTCGGTTCGGGCGCCATCGCCAACAACGGCACGCTCATCTTCAACCGCAGCGACGACCTCACGCAGGGAGTGGCCTTCGCCTCCAATGCCATCAGCGGCAGCGGCCGCCTCGTGAAGGCCGGCGCCGGCACTCTCACGCTCAATACGAACAACACTTTCACGGGAGGAGCGACCCTCGAGGCGGGGGCGGTTTCGATCAGTGTCGGAGACAATCGCCTCGGGGCGGCACCCGGCGCATTCACCTCGGACGCCCTCATCATCTCCAACGGCAGCAAGCTCATCATCAACGGGACCAACAACATCACTTTCAATCCCAACCGCGGCGTGACCCTCGGGAGCGGCGGCGCCGGTCTCGAGGTTGAATCCGGGATCACGGTCAGCATCACGAATTCGCTGGCCCAACTCACCGGACCCGGTGGGCTCACCAAGAGGGGGGCGGGAACGCTGGCCCTGCTCGGGCCCAACGACTTCTCCGGCGGGACTGCGATCAACGGAGGCTGGGTGCAGTTGCGCTCGTCCACGGTCCTTTCGGGCAGCGACATCGTGGGCGGCCCCCTCGGTGTCGGCGACATCACCATCAACGGCGGCGGCCTCCTCGGCGGCGGCGGCCAGACCCTGAACGCCACGAACATCTCCGTGAATGCCGATTTTGGCGTGAACAAAGGGCCTCGCGGCGGACTCACCGGTCGCGTCTCCTTGGGGGCGAATCTCATCAACCTCGGTGGGGCCACCCGGACGGTGGCGCTAGGTGCCTACACCAATGCCGCCGGCGCGCTGCAGGGCGGCATCGAGAGCCTCCGCTTCATCAGCAATGCCACGTTCTTCATCCCGGTCATTACCAACGGCAGCTTCCGCTTCGTGCGTGATCCGGATGGCGGTTCCTCCGATTTCGCCTCGGTAAACTTCGGGGTGAACGGCATCCAGTTCGCGGGCGGCGGCGGGTTCACGATCGGCACCAACATCATCACCACCTTCGCCCCCGGCAATGCCTTCACCAATGCGGCGGGTGCTCTTCCCCACGTCACCGTGGAATCGGGGGGCATCTTCAACCTCGGCACGACCAACGGCGTCAACAGCCAGACCATCCGCTCGCTCTCCGGATCCGCCGGCTTCGTGACCACCCTGGCCACGCTCGCCTCCAATGCCACGGCGACCCTCACCATCAGCAACGAGGCGGGAGACTACAACACGTTCGGCGGACAGATCGTGACCGGCTCCTCGCTCAACGCTTCCATCGGCACCACGGCGACCAATGGCATCATGGCGCTCACCAAGACCGGTGCGGGCACCCAGGTGCTGAACGGCGCCAACAGCTACGGCGGCAACACGACGATCAACAACGGCATGCTCGAGCTCGGGCCCGCCGGCTCGCTCACGTTCAACATCGGCAACACCGGCGTGAACAACACGGTGACCGGCGGCGGCATCGCCCTCTTCCGCGGCACCTTCGTCTTCAACCTCGCCAACGCCTCGACCAACTCCGGGGACAGCTGGACCATCGTGTCTTCCGGCACGACCAAGACCTACGACGGCGGATTCAGCGTCGCCGGGTTCACGAACAGCGGCGGCACCTGGTATCGCGGTGAGAACGGCGTGACCTACCTCTTCGCGCAGAGCAACTCGGTGCTTTCGGTGGGTTCGGTCCCGCCCCCGCCGTCCAACCCCTACGACAGCTGGCTCACGAACTATCCCTCGCTCACCGGCACCAACGCGCTGCCGGCGGCTGATCCGGATGCCGACGGCTTCAGCAACCAGCAGGAGTTCGCCTTCGGCGGCAACCCGACCATCGGCTCGCCCGCGCTGCTCCGCGCGGTCAAGACCGGGGCGAACGTGAACATGTCGTTCATCGCCGACACCAATGCCCTGACCTACGCGGTCCGCGGCACCACCAACCTGCGCACGGGACCGTGGACCAACGCCTCGGTCACCATCTCGAACTCGCCCGACCAGAGCGGCGTCCTGCTGACCAACTACAGCCGCCAGCAGTTCACCGTCCCGGCCTCCGGCAACACGTTCTACGAGGTCGAAGGCGTCCAGGCGCCGTGAGGTAGTCGCCACGCAGATCAAACCAGAACCTCGAAATCATGAGACAGTCCACACTGATCTGCGGAACCTTGGCCTGCGCTGCGCTGCTCACAACCGTGAGCGGCGCCCGGGCCCAAGCCACTTGGCTCGCCACCCCGGGCAGCGGATCGATCACGAACCCGGCCAACTGGTCCGGCACCCTCAGCAACGGCGGCTCTTGGACGTTCACCAATTCCTCCGTCACGGCGCTGACCAACGGGACGACTTGGACGAACTCCGGCATCACCTTCACGCCCAACGCCACCAACACGCTCGCCTCGAGCAACGTCTCCTATGCCCTGTCTGGCGGCACGGTCACTCTCCTCGGTGACATCGTCAACCAGAGCACGACCACGCCGACGAACAACTACTCCGCCGTCATCAACGGCAGCGTAACGATGACCAACACGACCAACGGCCAGATCGTGTGGGCGTCAGGCAGTTCGTGGACGGGCAGCGGGACGGTCACCTTCGGGGCGGCCAGCAGCGCCGGCCGGCTTACCCTCAACCCCAGCGGCGCGACCAACATGAGCGGCTTCACCGGCGCGCTCATCGCCAACTCGGGCCGGATCAACGCCAACGTGGGTGGCTTCAGCGCGAATGCCGACTACACCTTCAACAACTCCGGCGGCGTCTTCCTCGCTTCGTCCAACTCAACCTACAACATCGGTTCGCTCTCGGGCAGTGCGACCAACGTCAACCTCGCTGTCAATACGACCGGGGTGACCAATACCATCAGCATCGGTGCGAAGGGAACGAGCACGACCTTCGCCGGCAACATCAGCACGAACCAGAACGGCACCATCAATGTCATCAAGACAGGTGCAGGCTCGCTGACTCTTTCGGGCTCGAACAATTACTCGGGCACGACCGCGGTCAACCAGGGTGCCCTCATCGTCAACGGATCGCTCAACGGCATCGGCGCGCTGTCCGTCTCGTCCGATGCCACCATCGGAGGCACCGGCTACGTGCGCGGCGCCGCCACCATCAGCGGCGCGGTCGCCCCGGGCAACAGCATCGGCACGCTCACCGTCAGCAACAACCTGACGTGGAACGCCTCGACCAACGCTTGGAAGTTCGAACTCGGCGCGGCCGGCATCTCGATCGGCAGCCCCGGCACGAGCGACCTGCTCAATATCGCCGGCGATTTCCTCAAGGGCACCGGCACCCACTTCACCTTCGACTTCCAGAACACCGGTGCCATCGGGTTCTACAAGTTGGCGGATTGGACCGGCTCGACCGGCTTCACCAACGCCGACTTCTCGGGCTCCAATCTCGGCGGCGGCCTGAGCGTCGGCGGCTTCACCGTGGATGCCGCCACCAGCGCCCTTTACCTTGAGGTTGTTCCCGAACCCTCGACGTGGGCCCTCCTCGCCCTAGCAGCCGCCGGCCTCGGCGCCTACGCCCTCCGCCGTCGGCGCTCCTGATCGGCACCCACCCCAGCAGCTGGTCCCCAAGGCAAGGGACGGACCTCCGGGCCGTCCGTGATCCGTCCACGTAGCCTCTCAGGCGCCGCACGCATCTGCCCCGTGGAGGGCGGCTGGCCTCAGCCGCGGTGGTTGCCCCAGCAGCGCCATTACGGCCAAGCGACTCGCGGGGACGATGGCCGAAGCCAAGCGGCGTTCCGTGCACGATACTCCCCTTCCGATCTCACCGCAGCCCGCGGCGGCCGAGGCCGGCCGCCCTCCGATCCGTGGCAACCCGGCTACGGGATCACCAGCGATAGTAGAGCTGATTGGTAGGGTTGAAGCCGTTCAGGTCCGGACGGACGCTGCTCGACATGTTTCCGGTGATCGACTCGATGTGGAAGTCGCCGAACAGGTAGTAGGCGCGGTTGCCCGGGCGGGAGATGCGGAAGGACGACTCGACGTTTCTTTCAAACGTGGGGGCTTGGCTCGGGATGAAATCGTGACCGCCGGCGCGGTTCTTTTCGCCTACCACGACCAGCTTGGAGAGGTTCGGCACCCGGTTCAGGTAGCCTTGGAAGTTGTTCATGTTCGGCGAACCCGAGTTGTAGTAGAGGTGCGAGTTCATGCCCCACGCCGTGCCCCAGTAGTATTGGCTGTTGGCGTTGAAGCTCCTCCCCGGCGGCGTCTGGGCAAAGCGCTTGGAATACCAGACCGGCCGACGGTTCCAGTTGTAGATCGAATTGGCGCTGAACCGGGCGTCTCGCTCCATATAGCGGTCCACACTCTCCATGAAGCTGTCGCGGTTCTGGGTGTCGCCGGGAACTGGGAGATTGCGGTTGGGCAGCCGTCCGTTGTTCTCCGACGCGAACAGCGACATGGCCGTGCCAATCTGCCGCAGGTTGCTCATGTCCTGCGCGTCCGCACCGCGGTCGAGAAGCGTGCCCGAGGCGCCGACACCCAGAGCGGCGAGCACGCCGATGATCGCAACAACGACCAAGATCTCCACAAGGGTGAAGCCTCCGCTTCCCTTGGCCGGGCGGAGCATGGAATGTCGGGGGGGCACGGGACGAAGTAGGTTCAGTCTTGCGAGATGGTGATCTTGCCGATCTTGCCCTTGAACGGCCGGGCGTCACCCTTGAGACCGATCATGATGGTGGAGGGCATGCTGCGCACCGTGTTAAGAAGTTGCTTGCGAGAGGTCATGCCGTTGACTTCCGCAACCAACTCCGTGTCGGTGACGGACATCTTGGCCTGGTTCCACTCGCCGGGCTTGGCCTCGACGACGACCTGGACGTAGTTGCCCTTCTGCGTCTCGACATCGTAATAGACGATGAACGCCAGTTTCTGGTCGGCTGCGAGGTAGCGCAACTCGATGCCCGGGGAGGCGAAGATGGTCATGTCATCTGCGCCGGGTTCGGGCCGGAAATCCGCTGTGATGGTCGTGCCGCTGCCCAGGGTGAAGCTCGTGCTCGCCATGTTGCGCATCGGCTTCGTCTGGGTGCCGCCGAAAACCAGGGCAGCGCCGTCCGGGCCGTCCGAGGAGTGCTCGATGATGACATCGGCCTCCGGCGGTCCTTCGATGCTGACGCTCGCCACGGTGTCGGTAACAACCGTCTTGGTGCCGGTTGCCTTGGCGTCCGCGGGATTCCAAGACGCCACGGGACCGGCGGAGGCCGGTGCGGCGAGAGCAAAGGTGGCGAGAGCCAGAACGACGACGGCGTGGCGATGTGCGGTCATGGGAGGATGAGGGGGTTGTCGGGGGGAATCGACATCTTCAACTTGCCATCGTTTCCCGCTGCCGCAAATCCGATTCCCGGCAAACTCCGGCAATACTTGCAATTTACCGCAACTTAATCGGGCGCACCGGACGGGTGGTCTCGCCCATGACGAATTCCGGCGGCAGGAGCACCGAGCGGCAGATCTCGCGGGGGTTCTGCAGGCGGTTGACCAGGCGGCGGAGGGCGGCCGCACCGATCTCCTCGCTGCGGACGTGCATGTTGGTGATGAGGGGCAGGTTCGGACGGTCCTCGTAACGCTCGCTGCAACTGGCGAGAGCGACATCCTTCGGCACCTTCACGCCCTTCTGCGTGAGAAAACTCAGCAACCCGAACGACGTGCCCGCGGAAGGACAAGCCCACGCGTCCACGCCCTGCTTGATGCGGGCCAGCACCCTGCTCCCCCACCCGTCGTCCTCGAACTCCCGCTGCGTCACCGCCTGCTCGAGACTGACCTGCACGACGTCCCGGCGGTCGAACGGGACGCCGAGGTGCATGCATGCCTCGTGGAACGCGGCGAGGCGGGAGCGCGACCAACTCACCTCGGGGCAATAGCCAAAGAAGCCGACCTTGGTGTGGCCGCCATCCACGAAATGCTTGAGCAGCGTGTCCACGCTCATGCGGTCGTCCACCCCGACATGGTCGGCTGCGGCCTCCGGGTAATGGTGGACCAGTGTGACGGTCGGGAAACGCTGGGCGATGCGCACGGCGACCTCGGTGGGCCAGTAATGGATGAGCGCCACGCCGTCCACCAAGCCCGCGCGCATGGCCACGGGCTGCCGCTCGTGGTCGAGGACGGACATGCAATCGTCCGGCTGCACGTGGTGGGAAAGCACGGCCAGGTTCATGGCGATGGAACTGCGGCTCATCCCGGTGAGGAATCCCTGGTCGGTTCCCGGGGCGACCTCGGTGGCGAGGGCGAGGATCTGGTGCGGCCGGGCTTGGATGTCCGGCCCCTGCAAACCGGGCAGCACGTAGCCGAGCTCGCCGGCTTTCTCGAGAACGCGGCGGCGCGTTTCCGGATGGATGCCTTCCGCGTTGCGGATCGCGCGGGAGGCGGTGGAGACGGAGAGTCCGAGGGACGATGCGATGGACGCGAGGTTCGCGCCCGGGGAGGGCTTTCTGGCCATAGGGGGTATGCGGACTATCCGCCTCGCCCGAGCCGCGCTCAAGTGAAATTAATTACCGGCACAAAATCACAGGGAGAGCGATAACTCTCGCCACAAATTCCCCCGCCCGCGGCCTACGGCTGCGTCACCTCAAGGCGGAGGAACCTGCGGTTGTCACCCGGCGCCAGCGGCAAGGTGGCCCGGCGCATCTCGTAACTGCCGTGGTCACTCAGGAACTGGTCGGTGATTCCATTGGTGGACCATGGCGTCGCGGTGACGGCATCCGGGTGCCATTTGACGGCTCCGGTGACCCCTGTCGTGGTTTTGCTGCGGCGATAATCAAGGACGAGCGAGCCTCCGGAGCGCGCGAACGTGGTGCCGGAGTCGGAGAGCGAGGGGTCGAGCCCCATGAAATACTCGGCCAGGTTCGCCAGCCCGTCGCGCTCGGGGTCGGCTCCGCGGTTGGTGTCCAAGAGCCCGTTGTAGCCAGCGACCCATGTGTCGTAGGAAGCACCGGAGGCAGAGACCACGAGTTGGTAGCTCTGCGTGGAAACCTCGCCGAGCGAGTTGTAGCGCTCGATGACGATGTTGTAGGTCCCGGCCGTCGTTGGGGTGCCGCCGAGGACACCCGTGTTCGGATCGAGCGTCAGGCCGGGCGGCATCTGATGTCCGGTCCCGGTGCGGTAGAGCGGTGGCTGGCTGAAGGCGCCTGCGCGGAGGTTCGTGATGAACTGGGTGTTGGCCGTGGTGTTGCCCGTGCCCGGGGTCACGCCGTCGAGGGAGACCTCGTTGTCGGTGACCGTGACCTCGACCTGACCGGCGGTGTAGCCGGAGGCGGACGCGGAGATCGTGAGAAGTTTGCTGCCGTCGGAGACGAGGTTGTCCACGGCGGCGATCGGGAACGTGGCGTTGGTCGAACCCGCGTTGATGGTCACGCTGGCCGGCACGGTGGCGGCGTTGGTGTTGCCCGACGACAGGGTCACGGGAACGTTGGTGGCCACGACGGCCGGGATGGTCACGGTGCCGGTGGAGGCGTTGGTGCCCGCGTTCTCGGCGAAGCTGGCGGGCGAGGCCGCCACGCTCAGGGACGGACCGCTGCTGGTCGAGTGGGTGCCGAGGCCACTGAAGGTATCAGCCGCGAAGTTGTCCCACTCGAGGGACGGATCGAAGGCGTTGGTCGCGTTGGTGTCACCTTGCACGACAGAGCTCTTGCGGCGGATGGTGCGATCGGCGGTGGAGATGCCAGTAGCAGTCCACGCCGCACCAGGATCAACTCCGATCTGGCCGATCGCATCAACGATCGTGCCGTTGGTGCCGCCTTTGCGCAGAACGACGGCGTCGTCGCCGTTGAACCAAGAGGCTCCGTTAGTTTGGTTGGCTAGGGCGACCAAGGTGTTGGTGGCAGTAGAGGAGACAAGAACATGCACCCCGCCCGCGGCGACGGTGCCAGTCAACGCGATTGAGGTGATGTTGGTGGTAGTCCCATTGAAATACATCTGCACCCAGTAACCAGCAGTCCCGAGATTCACCGCCGAGCCCGAAGGGTTGTAGATCTCGAGCGCCTTGTTGTTGCTGCTGCCTTCCACGTATTCGGAGAAGAACAGGTCGCCGAGCGCACGCGTGCTGCGGGCCGAACGG
The DNA here is from genome assembly GCA_964609925.1 of uncultured Chthoniobacter sp. Lineage (GTDB taxonomy): Bacteria > Verrucomicrobiota > Verrucomicrobiia > Chthoniobacterales > JACTMZ01 > JACTMZ01. The sequence goes on from CAZSUJ010000034.1 coordinate 18,787, forward strand.
GCGGTGGCCGAGGAGGTGGTCTGCCAGTTGCCGCCGGAGGTGATCCCCTCCTCCGTGTCGCCGGTGTAGTAAACGGCGCGGCCGCCATTGACGGTGCCGACGTTCGGCGTGGCGGCGGTGCTGTTGCCGTAGCTGATCTCGGCGACCGGCAAGTTGTCGGCGTCGCTCAGAATCACCGCATCCCCGTTGTTGCCGAAGCCCGGCCAGGACGTTGCTTGGTCGAAGTATGCAGCGTTCTGCGAGGAGATGACCATCCGCTTGTCGTCATTCGGGTTGATGTCGTCCGCAGGCAGGAGCGGATCTTTCGTCGTGGCCCCGTTGTAGATCACGATGGTGGTGCCGGCCGGGATGTTGTCCCAGACGGGAGCATCGAGGAAGAGGAGGTAATTGCCCACGGCGTCGGCGATGTCGTAGAACGCGAGGCTCGTGTCCTCGAGAGTGAGCAACTCGACCCATTCCGCGGTGCCTCCGCTCGGGCCCTGGCTGAATTCATTGATGATGACCGGCCGGGTGAACGATGCGGTGATGGTAGGCACGTAGAGGCCGGGCTGGTGGCTGTAGGCGGAGCCGACGGCGGCATTCGTGACCGGGCGGTTGTTCACGTTGACCGTCGGGCCGGTGAAGACAGCGCCGTTCTGCGCGCCGTCATTCGGCGTGAGGAGCGGGCGCCAGAGGAGCGAGGAGTTCGACGGAGAGGCCGGGAGTGTGGCTGAAGTCAGGCCGGACGCGTTGGACCACACGCTTCCGTTGAGGGTGGACTGCCACTGATAGGCGATGTTGACGGAAGAACCTTCGGGATCGCTCGCCACCACGCCGGTCACGGTGACGGGCTGGTCGCTGAAGGCGTTGCCGGAGGGGGAAGTCTGTGCGGAGGAGATGACTGGGATCTGGTTGCGGACCTCGACGCTGACGGCTCCCGAGGTGGCGCTGGCAGCTTCGCTGTCCGTGGCCCGGGCCGAGACGCTGTAGATTCCGACGGCAGGCGACCAGGCGAAGGTGTAGGGCGCTGTGGTGTCGGTGTGGATGACGGAGCCGTTGGCGAGGAACTCGACTTGGGAGACGGTGCCAGCAGCACCGGAAACGTCGAGGTCGGTGGCGGTGGCGGCGAGGTTGACCGTGACACCGGGCGATACGACCACGTCGGAAGCGGGGGAGGTCAGGGTCACGACGGGAGGCGGGTTGACCGGAACAGTCGAGGTGCCGAGGACCTCCAAGGTGGGTGTGCCGGAAACGCGCGTGCCGGTGGAGGCACCGCTCAAGCGGTCGGCGACCCGCAGAGTCCACGTGCCGGCGGCGTCCTCGCCCCAGTGGCGGACGCTCATCAGGGTCCAGACGAGGTCGGCGCCGGTGTAGGCCGCGCCGCTGGCCTGCGTGGTGAGCACGCTGACCGTGCCGGAGGGCGAGGTCAGTTCCACCCGGAGGTCACGACGCCGCGGGTGCGTAACATTGACGGAGACGCGGACATGCTCCACGCGGATGTTGTCGCCGGGGGCGATGGTGAACTGGTGGACCACGCCGGTGGCGTTGTTGTCGGGAATGGTCGCGCCACCGCCGGTGCCGGTCGCGGTGCGCACCAGTTGCGCTCCGAGGTTGCTCCAACCGAGCGCCATGTCCACGGCGGCACGGGCATTGACGAGGCCGGCACCGTATTTGTGGTTGAACCACAGGCCGGCACCGTTCTGCGCCCAACCGGTGTCGGTCGGGTGATTGCGCCGCGCGGTCCGGATGAGGATTTCCTGCACGTCGCGCCAGCCGAGGTTCGGGTTGGCCTGCAGCATGAGGGCGACGACGCCCGAAACTTTCGGGGTGGCGGACGATGTGCCGCCAAAGTCGTTCGCGTAATCAGTGGTCGAATAGCCGACCGAGCCGGTGCGGTCGGTCGTGGTGATGCCGACTTCGGCCGCCGCGTTGTTGTCGCCCGAGGAGGGGGCGCAGACCACGAGGTTGGCTCCCGGCTCGCTATACCACGCCTGCTGGCCGCGGATGTCGGCGGCGCCGACGGCGATCGTGTAGATCGAGTTGGCCCAGCCGTCGAAATTCGAGTCGTCGAGTTCCTGCAGGCCATTGCCACCGGCCCAGGTGAAGATTGTGCCGCGACCGCCACGGCCGTTGGCTATGGCATTGGTGATACCGCCGAGCGCGGTGGTGGTCGGTCCCTCGAGCGTGTCGCCGTCATCCGTTGGCCCCCAGCTGTTGCTGTTGATGTGGATGATGCTGTTGCTCCAATTCATCGCCTGCGCTTCCTGCGCCGCAGTGGCCACGTCCGAGATGAGCCGGAGCCCGACGAGGCGGGCCTCGGGCGCGACGCCGCTGACCCCGATGCCGTTGTTGCCGCGGGCGGCCGCAACGCCGGCGCAGGCAGTGCCGTGGTCGTCACCGGTGCCGGGACTGGGGTCGGTGTCCCCGCCGTTGAAGTCGTAATCGATGGTGGTATCGACATTGTTGGTCAGGTCGGGGTGCGAGACCTGCAAGCCGTCGTCGGTGATGGCGATGTAAACATTCGTCCCGCGGTAAGCGGCCCACACGGGGTTGTTCGTGTTCGTGATGGTGAGGCCGTTGGTGATGATGGCGGAATTGGTCACGTTGATGCCGACGTCGATGCCGGCCACGCCGTTCGACTGCCCGGTGTTGCGCAGGTGCCACTGGTTCGTGAAGAGCGGGTCGTTCGGGGGCCACGACTGGCGTTTGGCATATTGACGGGCGAGCTGCGGCTCAGCCCAGGCCACGCCGTCCAAGTTGGAGACGTTCTCGGCGATACGAAGCGCAGCGAGGCCGCGCGGGGTCGAGAGGATTGCCTGATCGGCGGCGTAATCGGGAACCTCGAAGGATGCCGCCCCTGCGGCCGCGGCGATGGCGGCGGCTTGGGCCGGGTCATCGAGCTTGATGGAGACGGCCGGCGTGACGACGCGGCGCGTGTATTCGTTGCGCGGACGGCCGGCTTCGTAGAGCACCGGGAACACTTCCCCTCCCATCGAGAGAACCAAGGATTCCAACTCCGCTGCCGAGGCCGCCTGCACCGGCACGGCTTTGCCTTTCTCTTCCCCGCTCCGCAGCCAAACTTCATCAAGGGCCAGGACGAAATTCCGCGACGAGGCTGCATCTTGAATGGTCCAAACGACATCGTCCGGAAGGTCCGGCGATGCTGACGGCGCAGGACGACCGGGCTTCAGCGTGCCGGAGGGACGGCGGCCGGAAGCGGTTGAAGGGTCGGCGGAAAGGGAGGCGTCAGCAGTGGAAGACTGATTGGTAAGGCCGCGAGTGGCAGATGCGACGGAAGTGGAATCGGGACCAGACTGGGAGGGGCTGCCGCCCGGTGGATTGGCCGCTGCGGATCCGGCTTGTTCAGTCGGAGACGTAAGGCGGGGCAGAAGCAAAACGACGGCCGCCAACAGGGCGGCCGCCAACACGAGGCGGTATCTTGTTTTCATGCGGGTAGCGCGGATGGCGTCGGAGGGCCGCCCCGCAGATGTGTCGGGTCAGGCGCTCCAATAGCACGGGCTCCCGCCGCCCGCAACGGGCAATGAGCAGGGCCGGAGGAATTATTGCCGAGACGCGATCAGTCTATCAGGTCGTAGGCAGGAAGCGTGAGAAACTCCTCGAAATCCGCAGCCTTGGACATGCGGGTGAAAAGCTCCGCAGCCTCGCTGTAGCGGCCTGCGGAGAAACGGCTCGCACCGACCTCATCCGCAATGCGGGCCATGACCTGAGGCAGCAACTCGTCATAGAGCGCGGGCGTGATCGTGCGGCCGTCGTCGAGCTTGGCCCCGTATTTCATCCACTGCCACAGTTGGGTGCGCGAAATCTCGGCGGTGGCGGCGTCCTCCATGAGGTTGTAGAGGGGAACGCAGCCGTTGCCCCCGAGCCAGGCCTCGAGATACTGGATGCCGACGCTCATGTTCCCCCGCAGGCCGGCCTCGGTGATCGTGCCACCCGGGACGGCGACCAGTTCAGCCGGGGTCACGTGGACGTCGTCGCGCTGGCGGAAGACCTGGTTGGGCGTCGGCATGTGTTTGTCGAAAGCCTGCAGCGCCACCGGCACAAGGCCCGGGTGCGCGACCCAAGTGCCGTCATGCCCGTCGGAGGCCTCGCGCTCCTTGTCGGCCAGAACTTTCGCAAGCGCGGCTTCGTTGGCAGCCGGGTCGCTCTTGATCGGGATCTGCGCGGCCATGCCGCCCATGGCATGGGCCCCACGCGCGTGGCATGTCTTGATGACGTGCAGGCAGTAGGCGCGCATGAAAGGAACAGTCATGGTGACCTGGGCCCGTTCGGGCATGACGAAGCCCGGACGGTTCCGGAATTTCTTGATGAAGCTGAAGATGTAATCCCAACGGCCGCAGTTGAGGCCAGCCGAGTGGTCCTTGAGCTCGAAGAGGATCTCCTCGGTCTCGAACGCTGCCAGGATCGTCTCGATCAGGACGGTGGCCTTGATGCTGCCGCGCGGGATGCCGAGCGCGTCCTGCGCGTGCTCGAACACGCGGTTCCAAAGCCGTGCCTCGAGGTGGCTCTCCATCTTGGGCAGGTAGAAATAGGGCCCGGTCCCGCGCTCCAGCGCCGCCTTGGCATTGTGGAAGAAGTAGAGGCCGAAATCGAACAGGCCACCGCTCACCGGCTCGCCGTCCACGAGGAAATGCTTCTCCACGAGGTGCCAACCGCGCGGGCGCACCATGAGCGTGGCCGTCTTTTCATTCAGGCGGTAACTCTTGCCCCCGCCTTCGAAGGAGATGGTGCGCCGCACCGCGTCCTGCAGGTTGATCTGCCCGGCGATGAGGTTGGCCCAAGTCGGCGAAGTGGCGTCCTCGAAATCGGCCATGAAAACCTTCGCCCCGGAATTGAGGGCGTTGATGACCATTTTCCGATCCACCGGTCCGGTGATCTCGGTGCGGCGGTCCTGCAGGTCGGCAGGCACGGGCGCGACTTTCCACGTGTGGTCGGCGCGGATGTGCGCCGTCTCGCTGAGAAAATCCGGCATTTCACCCGCATCGATGCGCCGCTGACGCTCGACGCGTGCCGCGAGCAACCGGCGGCGCTCCTGGTCGAACTCGCGGTGCAGGCCGGCGACGAACTCCACCGCTTCCGGCGTGAGCACGCGCTCTTGGGCGGGTTGCGGTTGGCCTTTGATCTGGATCGTTTGGTTCATAAGGGGTTGGGGTTGCCGCGACCGGGCTTCGCGCGCTCCCGGCGGAGACTGCGGCCGGGCTTCAAAGTGGTTCGTTCGACAGTCTGGCCAGAGTTCCCGCCAGCACGCGGGCTCCCTGCGCGATGTGGGCGGGGTCGCTGAATTCCTCGGGCCGATGGCTGTAGCCGTGGCGGCAGGGAATGAAGATCATCGTGGTGGGGCAAACCCGCGCCATGAACAGCGAGTCGTGGTAAGCACGGCTGACCATGCGGCGCGTGGCCAGGCCGAGGCCCATCGCCACCTCCTCGGCCAAAGCGATGGTCCGCGGGTCGCCGTCGGCCGGCGGATCCGAATTGATCTCCTCCCATGCGATGGCAACCCGCCGCCTCTCGGAAATCCCGGCCGATGCTTCGCGCATCAGCATCAGCGCGCGGTCGCGGGTCTCGAGCGTCGTGTCGCGCAGGTCGATCTCCAGCACCGCCTCGCAAGGAACGCTGTTGATGGCATTTGGAAAGATCTCCCACTTGCCTGTAGTCGCCACGGTATCCGGACTCCCGGAATCCAGCGCCGCGCTCTCCACCGCCAACGCGAGTTCGGAAGCGGCCAGCGAAGCATCCCTTCGTCCGGGCATCAGCACCGCGCCGGCATGCCCCCCCTCGCCTGTCAGCCGCACGCGGTAGGCACTCGGGCCCGCGATGGCCTGCACCAGTCCGATGGGAATGTGCTCCTGCTCGAGCAGAGGTCCTTGCTCGATGTGAAGTTCGACGAATGCCCCGTAGCTGCCCGGCCGCAGTGCCACCTCCGTGAGCGGCGCGTCCAAGCCTGCGGCCGCCCGGAGTTCGTCGAACGACCGCCCTTCAGCGTCCCTCAACCCCTGCACCTTCGTTAGCGGGATCGCCCCGGCCAGCATGCGAGATCCGAGGCAGCCGATGCCGAAGCGCGTCGGCTCTTCGGCCGTGAAGACGATGAGTTCCAAGCTCCGCTCAGGACGGAATCCCGCCTCGCGCAATGCCTCGATCGCCGCCAGGCCGCCCAGAACGCCGACCACACCGTCGTATCTTCCCGCGTTGGGTATGGCATCGATGTGCGACCCGGTCGCGACCACGGGTGCGTCCGGCGAGTTTCCCTGCCAACGGGCGAACATGTTGCCCGCCGCATCCACCCGGACGGCAAGTCCGGCCGCCTCGCAGAGCTCCCGCACGTAGGCGCGGCCGCGCAGATCGGCCTCCGAAAACAGCACGCGGGTCACCACGGGCGGGGACGCCTCGGTGATGAGCGCCAGCTCGTCAATGCGCGCCTGCAGTCGCGCCGCGTCAATCTCCGGGACCACCGCAGTCATCAGCCGAGGCGCGGCGCGCGGTTCACGTCTTTGTAGTAAACATAGCGCGCGGGAGTCTTGCCCATGGCCACGAACCACTGAGGACAATAGGGCGCCAGCCAGAGCGCGTCGCCGGTCTGCACCGGATGCCAGTCGTCGCCCAGCTTGTAAACCCCCGCCCCCTCGAGGATCAGCATCCCGTGCTCCATGATGTGGCATTCGACAAACGGCAGGGTCCCGCCCGGATCGTAGGTGAAAATGTTGACCGCCATGTCGAACTCGACGGCGTCCGGCAGCAAGGCCTGCAGGCGCGCGGAGGGATCACCGAGGAACGGCACCGCTGCGACATCCTGCTCCCGGCCCATCAGCGCCTCCGGAACACGCATCCCCGCCAGGGGCTCGAATCTCTTCGCGAAAAGCAACAGCCGAGCCCCCGAGTCGCTCTCGATGAGGAAAGTTCCGCCCGCGGGAATGAAGGCGAATCCTCCGGCGGTCAGCCCGCGCCCGTTGACCCGGCACGCACCGTCGAGCACGAGGTAGAAATGCTCGTCTCCCTCGGTCTGGCCCGTGCCGCGCGCACCGGCCTCCATGGCGTAAATCGTCTGGGTCAACCGCGCCCCCATCCCACTCGAAACGAGCACGAAGGCCGCCGTCTTCGTCCATCCCGGCTCCACGCTCGCCACATGGCTGTCCGGCGCGATCAGCGCGTAAAGCGGACGGATCACGGTGCGCGAAGTGCCGGCGGGAGTTGGTATCATTGGTCCTGCAAACTTGCCGTCCACAGCCGCGGCTGACGAGGAGAAACCTCGCTCAGCCCAGCATCCGCCGGAACTCCCGCGGCTTCGGCGCGAGCAACACGTCCGCCCTTCGCAAAGCCTCGCCGCGCAGCGAACGCTTGCTGCGGGCCAGGTCGGGCGGCGTCTTCATCCCCGGATGCCGCCCGAGCCAATCCTCCGCCAGGCACACATCCTGGATGCCGCCAAGCACCTCGCCAAGCCGGTCCACGCGACGCGTGAACCGCACCAGCCTCGCCCGCCCGCCCAGATACTCGCACTGGTAGAGCAGGCGCTTGACCCGCCGCCGCCACTCGTGGAATGCCGCGTCGGGTGCGTTCCGCCGCGCCGCCTCGCGCCAAGCCCGCCGGGCCGCGCGGTAGGTTCCCACCGCCCTGTCCGCCCCGTCCTCCCAAGTCATCGTCTGCCACCGCGGATAGCCGGACAATGCCTCCCCGGCCGCTGCGACCAAAACCGCCGCCTTCGCGAGGTCCGGACGCGCAGCGACCCGCAGATGGTGCGCCTGCCCGGGCGCGTATCTCTCGGCCAAACCGCGGATAATCATCGCATCCCTCGTCTCGGCGAAGAGATCCTTGAGTTCACGGCATGACGGCAGGAACGATTCGCGCCAACCGCGACCACGGGGAACGAGGCGGGACAGGGACTGCAGACGCTTCACCCTGGTCCGAACGAAATGCGCCTCGGTGCCCGGGTCGTCGTCGAACCGCGCGACCGAACGCCCAGCATCACGCAGGAGTTTACCGAGGGCGGACCGAAGGGCGGGGCCGGGCAGACGATCTCGGGGGGAGCGTGCCATGCGACCTCAACTTATCGCCTTTCCCTCCTGCCCCGGGCAAGCGCCCGCGTGCGCTCATTACGATCTCGTGACCATCCGCCCCTTCGCGCCGCCCGGTCCGCCGTCCCGCGACCACGCGAGATGGCCTCTCACCCACGTCGCTGCCACCGCCGCGGGGAAGGAGCGGCCGACATAGGGCGAGACGCGATGGCGGGTCACGAGATCCTCCTCGCGGCAAAGCCATGGCGCGCGTTCGTCGAGGAGCACCAGGTCGGCGTCGAACCCCGGCGCGATGCGACCCTTTCGTTCGGCGAACCCGAAGCGCTGGGCCACGTTCGCCGCGGTCAGCCGTGCGATTTCCTCCCACTCCAAACCGGCGCCTCTCAGCCCCGGCAGGAATTGCTGCGCGCCCATGATCCCGCCCCAGACTTGGAAGAAATCCTGGCCCTGCTTCATCGCGGGCGGACATGGCGAGTGGTCCGTGCCGATCGTGAGGACCTCGCCGTGCCGGACCCGCCGGATCATGTCCACGCGCGTCTCCTCCGACCTCACCGGCGGCGCGCACTTGGCCACCGCACCGAGCCGCTCCACATCGGACTCCGTGAGAAGCAGGTAATGCGGGCAGGTCTCCGCCGACACATCCACACCCCGGCCCTGCGCCGCGGCGACCTCGATCAGCCCCTCCCCGCAGCTCACATGCACGATGTGCAGCCGGCATCCGGTCTCTCCCGCGATCTCGCACGCTTCGCGAATGGCGGCCACCTCGGCCGCGGGCGGACGCGAGTCGAGGTAATCACGCACGGATGCCCTCCCCTCTCCGCGCGCGGCGGATGCGAGCGCCGCCGTCATTGCATCGTCCTCCGCATGCACAGCGACCGGCAAGCCGACCCGTGCCGCGATCTTCATCCCGTCGCGCAAGGTCGCCCTGTCGGACCGGCGGAAGTCGTCCATGCCGCTATTCGACATGAAGGCCTTGAACCCGATCACGCCGCAGTCGGCCAATTCCTCCATCGTCGCGAGGTTCACCGGCGTCAACCCGCCCCAAAGCGCGAAGTCAACCACTGACGAGGCCTCCGCTGCCGCACGCTTCAACCGGAAGCTCTCGCCATCGAGCGTCGGCGGATGCGCGTTCAGCGGCATCTCGAACACACAGGTCGCACCGCCCGCCGCCGAGCCCAGCGAACCCGTGGCCCAACCCTCCCAATCCGTCCGCCCCGGTTCGTTGTAATGCACATGTGCGTCGATCGCACCCGGGAGAAGCACGCAACCCGCGGCATCGTGTTCAGCGCGCCCGGTCATCGTTCCTCCCAATGCGACGATGCGGCCGCCGTCCACGCCGACGTCGAGGATGTCAAAACCCCCGGGCCGTGAGACCGCCGCCCCGCGAATGACGAGATCAATCTTGTCCATGCTTCTCCGCCAATTTGAGCACCGAGGCCGTGAGCGCCTCAAGCGCGGACGCCACGTCGGCCTTCTTCACCGACTCGTCGGGATGGTGACTGACACCGCCCTTGCAGCGGATGAAGAGCATGGCCGCGGGACAAACCTGCGCCATCACCGCCGCGTCGTGCCCCGCCCCGCTCGGCATGGACGGCGTGCCGCGCCCGGCCGCGCCCTTCAGCACGGCCGTCAGCGCCGCGTCCATCGGCACCGTTGGTGTCTCTTGCACCACCTCCCACTCCAGCGTGAGCCCACGGCGCCGGGCCACGTCGGCAGCGATGCCCCGCAGACGGGTGCAAGCGGAGCGGCGCTTCGCGTCCTTCACGTCGCGCACGTCCACCGTGAACCGCACCCGGCCGGGAATGACATTGCTGGCCGCGTTCTCCAGCCCGAACTCGCCGATCGTGGCCAGCACGCCGAGTTTCTCCGCCGCGAGCACAACCTCCGCCGTGCCGCAAAGGGCGTCGCGCCGCAGATGCATAGGCGTCGTGCCCGCGTGCCCGGCCCGCCCGGTCAATCCGCCGCGTATCCGCGTCTGACCGGCGATCGCCGTGACCACGCCCAACGGCAGTCCGGCCGCCTCCAGCACTGGCCCCTGCTCTATGTGCGCCTCGATATAGGCAAGGAACTCGCCCTTGGGCCGCCGCGCCCGCGTCAATCCCTTTTCCTCGATTCGTCGCAGGTCGGAGGGTTGCAGCATCCCGCACATCGCGCGGCTGCCGAGATACGTCGTCTGGTAACGGACTCCCTCCTCGTCAGAGAAGCCCGCGACTTCGAGATGGAATGGCAACTCAACGCCACGCAGCCGTTCGACCACTCCGATCCCGAGCAACACGCCCAGCGGCCCGTCGTAGCGCCCCGCATTCCGGACCGTGTCGAGATGGGAGCCGATGACGAGGCTCTTCGCGGCGCGCTTCCGCGACGTGCGCCGACCGATCAGGTTGAAGGCCGCATCCTCGCGCACGTCCATACCCGCCCCGCGCATCCATGATCCGACGAGTTGGTTGGCCCGCCGCATGGCCGGGGAGTTGAAGGTGCGGGTCAGGCAATCCGGATCATCACTGACGCGCCCCAACTGCTCGCACCACGACATGACCCTTGCCGCGGACCCCTGCAACTGTCGGGCACGGACGCCCTCCGCGATTCCACGCTGGGCGCGCGATGGTCCTGCCGAGCCATCCTTCTTCGACGTCATTGATCAGCTCCCGCGGTAAGTCGAGTAACTCCAAGGCGTGCAAAGCAGCGGCACGTGATAGCCCTGCGAGGCATCCGCAACGCGGAACCGCACTGGCACGACATCAAGAAAGGCCTTCTCGCCGAAGTAATCCCCCACATGGAAGGACAACTCATACTCCCCCGGCGCGATCTCCTCCGGCCCCAGCACCAACTCGTCGGTCCGTCCGTCCGCGTTGGTGACCAGCGTCTTCACCAGTTCGCCGCCCGGCATCCGGCGCAACTCGATGCTCATGCCGGCAGCCGGCCGTCCGCGCATGGTGTCCAGAACGTGTGTGCTCAGCTTTCCCATAGAATGTCGTGCAGCCGCAGCGCGGCGATCTTGTGGATTTCCTCGAGCGCCGCCCGCTTCTCGGCCTCAACCCCATTGGCCAGACGGCGCGGAAAGGCCTCCAGAATCGCGTCCTTCTTGTTCATCCGCGCGCAGATGATGAATGGAAACCCGAAGCGCTCGCGGTAGGCCGCGTTGTGGCTGCGGAAAGCTTGGACCTCTTCCGCCGAGAGGTCCGTCAACCCGGCCGCCGCCTGCTCCCCCTGCGACTCCGCCGTCAACACGGCGCGGCCGACCAAGTCAGGATGCGCCTGGATGAGCGCCAGCTTCTCCTCGTCAGCAGCCCCGTCCACCACTTCCCTGAGCGCCTGCTGCAATTCGTCGCCGGAGGCGAAGGGCCGCAGGGGCGCGACCCTCTGCGCGAAGTGCGGAGAATGCTCGTAAACCGGACCTACCATCTTGACGAAGTCGTCGGCGGAGGCTGCGTTTAGTTGTTCCAGTCGCTCGCTCATGCCCGCGCACCGATCCATTTCATCGCCTTGTCCGCCAACCGGTCGAACGCCCTGACCGCCAGCTCGAGGTGTTCCTCGCGGGTGTCCTCGATCTTGTTGTGGCTGATGCCGTGCAGACTCTGCACGAACATCATCACCGTCGGCACACCCGCCATGCAGACCTCGGCCGCATCGTGCAACGGCCCGGAGGGCAAGCGGTGGGAAACCCCGCACGTCTCGCGGATTGCTTCGTCGCAGAAATCCACGAGCTCGGGATGGAACGGCGCCGGCGCGATGTGCCAGATGCGTTCCCAAGCCACGTCCACGCCGCCCTCCGCGGCGAAACGCGCCGCCGCCTCGCGCGCCTCGGCGTGCATGAGTGCAAGCGCCTCCGCGTCGAGATGCCGCTGGTCCAGCGTGATGCGGCACTCCTCGACCACGCTCGTCACGATGCCCGGCTTGGTCGTGCACGAACCGATGGTGCAGACACCCATGCCGCTGCGCTCCGCAATGCGGTAGATCTCCGGGCTCAGCCTCGCCGCGGCGAGGAACGCGTCCTTGCGACGGTTCATCGGCGTGCTTCCGGAATGGGCCGCCTGACCGCGGAACGTGATCGCGTGGCGTTCGACGCCGAACGTTCCCAGCACCGCCCCCAGCGGCAGGTCGAGGTCGAGCAACACCGGCCCCTGTTCGATGTGAAGCTCGAGGTAGGCCGCCGCGTTGGCGAGTTCCACCGTCGCGTCCTTGACCCGCTCGAAGTCGATCCCCACGCCGCTCAGCGCGTCAGGCAAGCGCACACCCTCTTTGTCCACCAACCCCCTCGCCTCGTCCATGTCGAGGTTGCCGGAGCAAGCGGACGAGCCGAACAGGCTCTTGCCGAAGCGCGCGCCCTCCTCGTCCGCCCAGTCCACCACACGCACCGTGACCGGCGGACGGCCGCCGAATTCCTCGCAGATGCCGCGCAGAACCTCGACAGCCGCGAGCGTGTTGAGGCAGCCGTCGAGCCAGCCGCCGTTCGGCA
>CAZSUJ010000034.1:31345-34494 GCA_964609925.1 uncultured Chthoniobacter sp.
ACCTCGACAGCCGCGAGCGTGTTGAGGCAGCCGTCGAGCCAGCCGCCGTTCGGCACCGAGTCGATGTGGCCGCCCATCAGCAACTCCCGCTCGCTCTCGCCCCGCAGCGTCGCCCAGAAATTTCCCGCCGCATCGTTGTGCACCTCGACCGGCAGCCCCGCGAGCCGATCCCGGAGGAAATCCCGCGCCGCCACCCAGCGCGGGGTGAACGCCACGCGCTGCGCCCCGTCACCGTCACCCGTCAACGCGCGCAGCTCTTTCAACTCGGCGACGGTCCTTTGCGGATTCAAACCACTCGTCATGGCACAAAGCTTGCTCACAAATGCTTTACTGAACCACAGAAAACTGAACACTCGAACCGTTAGTTCCCCCATGCCAATCCACCCGCTCATCGACGCCGGGACCGCCGCCAAGAACATGGCGGAGATCAAACCCCGCTACACCCCGCAGGAAGCTCTCATCGAGGCCAACCGTTGCCTCTTCTGCTTCGACGCCCCCTGCATCATGGCCTGCCCCACGGGCATCGACATCCCGTCGTTCATCAAGAAAATCGCCAACGGCAACCTCACCGGCTCTGCCCGCACGATCCTCACCTCGAACGTCCTCGGCGCAAGCTGCGCCCGCGTCTGCCCCACGGAAGTCCTCTGCGAGGGCGCCTGCGTCGTCCTCGACCTCGAGGGCGACCCGGTCAAGATCGGACGTCTCCAGCGCCACGCGACGGACCACGTTTACGAGAACAAGATCGACGTCCTCCACGCCCCCGCGCAGCGCAACGGCCGCAAGGTCGCCGTCCTCGGCGCCGGCCCCGCCGGCCTCGGCTGCGCCGCCGAACTCGCGCAACTCGGCTACGAAGTCGCCGTCTTCGACAAGAAACCGGCCGGCGGCGGCCTCAACACCTACGGCATCGCCTACTACAAGATGCCGCCCGAGATCAGCCTCGAGGAAGTCGCCATGATCGAACGCCTCGGCGTCACCTTCCGCTACGGCGTGGAAATCGGCCGCGATATCACCATCGCGGAACTCCAACGCGACTACGACGCACTCTTCCTGGGCCTCGGACTTGGCGGGGCCAACCGCCTCGGCATCCCCGGCGAGGACCTGCCCGAAGTCGTGGACGCCCTCGACTTCATCGAGTGGATCCACACACGACCGCTCCACGAAGTGCCCATCGGCCGCCGGGTCGCCGTCCTCGGATGCGGCAACACGGCCATCGACGCCGTCACCCAGTCCCGCCGCCTCGGGGCCGAAGTCGCCACCATCATTTACCGCCGCGGGGAATCCGACATGCCCGCCTACCACTTCGAATACGATCTGGCCAAGGCCGACGGCGCCACGTTCCTCTTCCACACCATCCCCACCGAGGTCCTCGCCGAGAACGGCCACGTCAAGGCACTGCGCCTCGCCCGCACGGAGATGCGCGACGGCAAGGCCTCGATCGTCCCGGACAGCGAGTGGGTCGAACCCTTCGATCTGGTGCTCAAGGCCGTGGGCCAGGAGAAGCAGACCGCCCTTTTCCACAACCTCTTCCCCGATCTGAAACTCGACCGCAAAGGCCGCGTCGAACACGACCCCGAGACGATGCAGACCAGCGTGCCGAAGCTCTTCGTCGGCGGCGATTGCGCCAATGGCGGACGCGAGGTTGTCAACGCCGTGGCCGAGGGACGCAAAGCCGCGCTCGGCATCCACTCGCTGCTCGCCTCCGAGAAACTCGCAGGCCCCGTCCAACCATCCCGCCTCGGCACCGCCGACGGCGCCACCGGCTCCGGATTCAACAAGCCCATCCGCGTCCCCGAACTCCTCGCCGCGATGGGCCAGTAAGCTCGTCACTAGTCACCCGTCACCCGTCACTTCCCCACCATGGCCGACCTCTCCATCAACTTCGCCGGGATCAAGTCCCCCAATCCCTTCTGGGTGGCCAGCGGACCGCCCGCCAACACCGCCTACCAGTCGCACCGCGCCTTCGAGGCCGGATGGGGCGGCGTAGTCTGGAAAACCATCGGCGATCCGATCGTCAACGTCTCCTCGCGCTACTCCGCCCTCAACCTCGGCCCGCAGCGCATGGCCGGCTTCAACAACATCGAACTCATCAGCGACCGCTCGCCCGAGACGAACTTCCGCGAGATCCGCGAGGTCAAGGACCGTTGGCCCAACCACGCCGTCATCGCCTCGCTCATGGTGGACACGCGCGAGCGCTGGCATGAATTCGTCAAGCGCTCAGCCGATTGCGGGGCCGACGGAATCGAGCTCAATTTCGGATGCCCGCACGGCATGTGCGAACGCGGTATGGGTTCGGCCGTGGGACAAAACCCCGACGTCGCCGAGACCATCGTCGGCTGGGTCATGGAGGCCGCCGAGATCCCTGTCATCGTCAAGCTGACCCCGAACATCACCAACGTCGTCTACGCCGCCCGCGCGGCCAAGCGCGCCGGGGCCGACGCCATCTCGTTGATCAACACGATCAACAGCATCACCAACGTCAACCTCGACACCCTCACGCCCGAACCCTACGTCGCGGGCCTCAGCTCGCACGGCGGCTACTGCGGCCCCGCCGTCAAGCCGATCGCCCTCAACATGGTGCAAAGCTGCGCCGCCGACCCCGAGGTCAACCTGCCCATCTCCGGCATCGGCGGCATCGGCAACTGGCGCGACGCCGCCGAGTTCATCGCCCTCGGCTCGCTCAGCCTGCAGGTCTGCACCGCCATCATGCACTACGGCTTCCGCATCGTGGAGGATATGAACGAGGGCCTCTCCGACTACCTCGACAGCAAGGGCTACAAGAGCGTGGCCGAGTTCTCCGGCGCCGCCGTCCAGCGTCTCTCGGACTGGAAATACCTCGACCTCCACTACAAGCGCGTCGCCCGCATCGACTACGACAAGTGCATCGGCTGCAACCTTTGCTACATCGCCTGCGAGGACGGCGCCCACCAGTGCATCGACCTCGTGGACAGCGCGCCCTACGGCCTCGGCCCCGGCCGCGTCCCCGGCAAACCCGTGCCCAAGGTCCGCGAGGAGGACTGCGTCGGCTGCAACCTCTGCTCCATCGTCTGCCCCGTGGACAACTGCATCACCATGACCCCGATCGAGACGGGGCGCGAAAAGATGAGCTGGGACGACTACCAGACCCGCATGGCCCGCGGCGAGATGCAGCC
>CAZSUJ010000035.1:0-33392 GCA_964609925.1 uncultured Chthoniobacter sp.
GCGTGCGCTGATCCGCCCGCTTCACGCCCCGGGTGCCGCGGGGTCGAGTCGGCGGGCGGCGCGGGGCAGCGGGCTGAGGGATTGGGTGACCATGCAAGTCGGAGGGCGAGGTGATCGCTCCAACGACGCGGGCACGTGGTTCGAAATACCATGAACAGGGGATACCGCAGATAGCCGACATCTGTGAGTTTTCCGCCGCCCTTGGGACCTATTGGTCCGCATGGGTATTGGTTTCCGCGAGCTTCACGTCTGTGGTTTTAAAACACGCCTCCATACTGGTTACTTGCCACGCGAGTTGGTGTCGCTTCGCTCTCGGCATGGCTTTCTGTGCTGCGACGGCCACGCCCATACTGGCTGTGGATGCAAACACAGCAGCGGCAGATTTCATTGACAGACCCGGGTCCATGCGCGCGGATGCCGGTAGCACGGAAGTGCGATTTTCCGGCGGAACGTTTCTGAGGGACGTGACGGCAATTCGGCCGTCCCAGCCCGCAAATGGGGTCACTGCTTCACCAACTTCAACCATTGAGCTCGATAGTTCCTTCGGGCGTGCGGAGATGATCTCCGAACCCGTGATTACTTGGGTCCCGCGCTTTGCCGATCAAATCGCGGGCAGTTCGGCCTGGCCGGAGGGAGCAAGCATTGACCTCATGGCGGGAGGTAACGCTGTTGCTGAATCGCAGGCTGCCGAGATTTGGTTCACAGGCAGGAGCATGGATGGCCTCTTCGTGATTAACGGCAGCAACGAGCCCTTACCAGTGCCGGAAGCTAGGATTATTTGGGCGGCATTGGCCATCGCGATTGCGGCGATCTGGCTCGAACGTCGCCGCCTTGCAACTCTCGCGAAGTCTATCCGGCGCAAGATCCGCAGTTCCAGCAGCGTGCCGCGGCCATCCCGCAGAATATGAGCGAAGTCGTATTCTACATCTTGCTCACCGCGCTGGCATGGTTGCTTTTCTGGCCGCCGCGTCGGCGCATCGTGCGCTGGTTCAAGCGTGTCATGGGTTTGCGTCAGCACAATCGTTCCCATTATCGACGACCCGCAGCGAGTTATCGAGCGCCAGACGAGAGATCTGCTCACTCTACAGGGGAAGAATCACCCACATCCTGTTTCGGCGCTTCGCTGAGCGAGGGGCGCTTGACCGCTGCGCAACAGAGTTCTGACGAGGACTCCGCAGATGCAACCGGGCGACGCGCCTAACCGTTACCATCACCGCTCACAATGCAGTCGCTTGATGCAAAAACAGCGTTGGTTGTTGAAGATGAGCCGGTCCTGAGACAGCTCCTCGTTGACTTTATCGGCAGTTCCGCACCCACGATGGAACTTCTCATGGCGGGCGATGGACCGTCCGCGTGGGATGTCTTCCGCAGGCGGCGGCCGCTCCACTTAGTGCTTGATTTGTCGATTCCGGGCTATTCGGGATTCACTTTTCTCCGGCTCGTGACTTTGAACCGTTTTGCGCCGCGGGTCCTAATCTTTTCAGCGCTTCCTCCGCATGACTTTGAGGTTCCGGCTGGCTTCACTGAAGCTGTCGTTGTGCAGAAATTTGCACCAGTTGCCTCATTGGAGCGGGCGCTCCTCCTCCTTTTTTCCGGTCGTTCGCTGCCGCGCCTGCGCCAGGGCGAGTCTGTGCGGGCAGGCATTTCAGGGCATCCCGCTCCGCTCACGAGATCGGAACTGCTGGTGCTCGCATTGCTTATGGAGGGATTCACCACCCAAAGTGCGGCGGTAGAACTCGGGATCAGTCCGCACACTGTGCTAACGCACCGTAAGAACATGATGCGCAAGCTGGGTGTGAAGTCCGCACTGATGCTCGCTCGGCGTGCCTTCGAGTTGGGGCTGGGCACCCCCATGCCGATCCCACCGCGGCCCGCGTGAGCGCCGAGTCCATGATGCTCGAAACTGAACCGTCGGCATTGGCCGCTCCAGACGTTGATTGGCCCGCCTTTCTCGAAGCCATCGACCGCGCGGGTATCGGCATGGCCATCTGCGATGCTGGAGGATTCATGACATACATCAACGCGTCCCACACCACGATGTATGGATACGGCGGCAGCCACGAATTGATCGGGCAACATTGGTCTGTCTTTTACAGCGGGGAGGAACTCGAGAAATACGAGACGAACCACATCCCGCTCCTTCTCCAAACCGGCCACTGGAAAGGCTATTCCACAGCCCGGAAAAAAGATGGATCCCCCTTCGAAGAGAGGGTGTGGCTCTACAAACTCGAAGGCGGCGGCATTCTTTGCTTTTGCGGGGATATCACCGAGGAGGAGCGCCTCGCTCGTGAGCGGGAGGGCTTCTTCGAACAAAATGGGTCTCTGGCGGTTGTCACCTCCACGGACGGTGTGATCGTCGACTGCAACTCCAGTTTCCGGCAGACTACCGGACTGGACCGTAGTCAAGCCGTAGGGCGCCAACTCTCCGAGGTTTGCGATTGCAAGGAGTTGCCCACTGTCCTGCGCGCGCTTGCCACGGCCGAGGAGGGTGCGACCGTCGGCTGCCGTAGCTTACTGACCACTGGCTCGGCAGAATGTCGGACCATCGCTTGGATTGCGTCTAAGCTGAAGGGCTCGAATCGCATGTTCCTCATCGGTAGCGATGTCTCGGCCACGGTGAATACCGAGCGGCAAGTGGAAGCGACGCTGGCCAAGGAGCGCGAGCTTGTCGAGATCAAGACGCGCTTTTTTTCCCTCGCCAATCATGAGTTGCGGACTCCCCTCAGCGTGATCTCTCTCACGGCCGAAGCGCTGGTCACCCCCCGGAGCAGCCTCACTCAGGAGCGTCGTGAACAGCTCGGGGCAACCCTGATCGAGAGGGTTGATGAGTGCCGATGCCTGCTTGAAAAGTTCATGCAGCTGGATCGCCATTTCACCGGTCGCATGCAGTTCAACCCGCGCCCCTGCCTACCTGCTGTCCTGCTCGACGAGATTGTGGCTGAGGTCCTGCTTTGCCGCAGTCACCCGCGCACGGCAGATGTGATGGTGGAAGCCGACTCGGTTGCACGCGGGCAACGATTGCTGGATGCTGAACTTCTCCGCCCCATCGTGATCAACCTGCTCGAGAATGCGATCAAGTATTCGCGGTCCGGCTCGTTGATCACCGTCCGCTTGGTGGCGAACGGTGACGACCTGTTGGTTAGCGTCGCAGACCGCGGAGTTGGCATCCCTTCGCACGATGCGCCGAAGTTGTTCGAGCCATTCTTCCGCGGTGCCAAAACTGCGGAGCGTCCGGGATCAGGCCTGGGGCTTCCCCTTGCCAAGCTTTGCGCCAGCACGCACGGCGGAGGGCTCGTCTTCAGTTCCGCCGAAGGCCGGGGCAGCACCTTCACCGCCCGCCTGTATGCGCCGCCGGTCTCTCCCGACTCCAAGCCCCGTCCCTTCGCGCCATGACTCAACCCGCGACACCTCGCCTTCGGGTTCTGCTGGTGGAGGATGATGTCGACCTCCTCGATGTCCTCGCCAGCCAGCTCGCCGACGAGGGTTTCGAACCTCTCACCGCCCGCGATGGGGGTGCCGCCCTCTTGCTCGCGCGCTCGACGCCCCCCGATGTCATCGTGAGCGACATCGCCATGCCCGGGATGGATGGCCGCCAACTCTTGGCCGAAGTCCGCGCGGATCCGACGCTCCGCGAGATTCCTCTTGTGCTCCTCACCGGCCTGGCCTCAAGAGACGAAGTCCGTGCGGCCATGCAACATGGAGCCGACGACTTCATCACGAAGCCCTTTCGGGTCGAGGAGGTGACTCAGGCAGTCCGCAGTCAGGCTGGCCGGGCTGCAGCACGCCGGTCCTTGGTTGACGACTCGATGGTCAAAGCCCGGGCGGAGATTCTCTCCGATCTTCCGGCCGAACTGCTGACCCAATTGAATGCAATCGTGGGCCCCTCCGAGCTGCTTGCTGACGCTGAGGACGGGACGGATGCTGCGCAGGTGAGAGAACTTGGCAGCCTGATTCGGCAAGGGGCATTCAATCTGCAGCGGTTGGTTGGGAACTTCATCTTCCACAACAATCTGGCCCATGCAGTGACCGTCAGCCTGCGCCATGCTTCAGGCCGGTGCTATTCATCCGAGGATTACTTCAGGGCCATCCGGCATTCGCTGGCGGAAACCGCCAAAACGCGAGGCCGGCCCATGGAATGCTTCCATTTGAGCGGAACCCTGCCACCCATGGCCCTTCCCCCGGCGGCCCTAGGCAAGGTGATGTGCGAACTTTTGGACAACGCAGCAGCCTATTCTCCAGACGATTCAGACATACACATCCGCTGCCTCAAAAGCGGCCTGACCAAGATTGAAGTGAGCAATCGGAACCTCCGGGATGGCCATGCTCGGCCTGCCGATTCCAGCGTGTTGGACCCCTTACCTGCCGGTGATGGTGAAGGACGTCGGGGTCTGAAGGTGTGCAATACGCTGCTCAAACCCTTCGGGGGTTGTGTGACGGTGGATGAACGCAGGATCACCACCACAGCGACGATCATCTTGCCGCTGTCCCAGTCTCCCGGTTTGGAATCTGCTTGAGATGAGCACTACCCGCCGCGTCCAAAGTTCGCTGCTTCCCTGCAAGACGGCCAGTGCCTCGCCCGCGCACGGGCCTGCCAAAGTCAGAGCTTTGGTGCTGGTGTGCGCGTTCCTGCTCTCAGCGGGGCCGTCTTTGTTGTTCGGCCAGACTGCAGAGGTTGGGTCCCTGGCCTGCGGCAGCAATACGTTCATCATGAAGGACAGTATCGCGGCCGGAAGAAGTGTGTTCCGCATCGACGCCCGACATCGGAATCGAGCGTGGTCCAAAACGATTCTGAGCCCGCCGGTGGACGGTGGCCTGCAAAGTCACAACCAGTATCGTGCGGAGTTCCTGATTCGCACTGAGGCCGGCAGCAGCAATCCGGTATCCATAGTGTGCAGTCTGGAGCGTCTCGATGGCCGTGCGGAGACCTTGCGGCAGTGGGGTCCGTGGCAGCTTTGGGAAGGCAAGAAGCGCAAGGTGGTGGTCACCTTCACCCCCGAGGAATCCGGACTGGTTCTGGTGCTCGCTGTCGAACGTGGTGGTGTTGTTTTGGTCAGCGAATTCTCCCTGCAGCGCGAACCTTTCGCATTTCCATTCGGCGATTGAGAGTTAGGCTGCCCAAGGGCCGGATTAATCCTGCAGGTTGAGGGGGCGTGGGTCGTGACCATGCCCTCGGCCTGTTTAGGCACGAGGTTCGCTACCGGCGTTGCCTGTTCGACCTGCCAAAATCGGCACGCCAGGCCGGACCTCATAGGCCCCGGCGAGTATTTTGAATTCGTTGAAGGCGGCCGTCCAAGTCACTTCTAACCACCCATAGTTGCCCTTCAACGTGCGGAAACCCATGTAGCTGTCCGGGCCGAAGTCCGGGGAAACATAAGATGAGGATCGCCAATACCCTGATTTATGCAGAAAAGCCGGCCACAACCCGGCGGAGAACCGCGCTGTGCCGTCAATGGTTGAGTTCTGACGAAAGTTGCGTGGCGTGGCGCAAGAGCCGCCGGTCGCCCAGACGAGGTTGCCCAGCCCGAAGCCCGTCATCTGGACCCATGGCAACGTGAGCCTCCCCACTTTGAATGATCCACCGCCGGGGAAAGGAAAATCGTGGATGTATTTGAGGTCGCTGCCCACGAGCCCGGCGTTGCTCCCAGCGATGTCAAAGCCCGTCTGCCCGATGTCGATCTCGGCTATGCTGCCGCCGGCAGGTGCACCGTCGAAAGCGGCTATCCGGGTGTAACTTGGACATACGTTCTGCCTGATGCCTCGGCAAACAGTGAGTGCAGGTGCGGCCATACCACACTGGTTAACCTCTGCGTCGGCGCGACCAAGAAAACAGACATCACTCTTTCGTGGTAATTTTCTTCAGGACAAGTGCCATTTGCGATCTTGCTGCTCCGGGCGATAATCCCCCGTCGGAGGTGGTGCTTGCGTAAAGATTCCTCCTCGTCGCCGTGCTGACGTGATCGGGCTGCGAATAGCTGGTCGGGGATCGAGCATCAGATGGCTCTGTTCAGACCTCCTGCGGCGCATCCGGATCCAAGCGGCGCAGATAGCCGACCGAGAAGATCCCCGTGGCGTGGCCGTCGGCCCACTTGGGCTGGAAGCCGTAGCCGCCCACAAGTTCGTAGGATTCGAGGCGGAAGCTCGCCTCGGTGTGCCGGACCTCGGGCTTGTCGCCGCGTCCGAGGACGTCGGGTTCGCCGTTGCACACCGCGCAGGGGCAGGCTTTGCGGAGTTCGTCCAGCGCGAGGTAGGTCTCGTGGCCGTCGTTCCACGCGATGGCGAGTTCGCTGCCGATGATTTGGAGGTTGGTGATTTGCGGGGTCATGGATTCTCGGGTGCCGGCGGGCGTTCGCCGAAGATGAACGTGCCGACGCGCACGAGTGTGGCGCCTTCCTCGACGGCGGGTTCGAAATCGCCACTCATGCCCATCGAGAGTTCGGGCAGCGGCAGTCCGTGGGCGGCTCTGAGTTCGTCGCGCAGTTCGCGCAGGGCGCGGAAGAACGGGCGGGCGCTCTCCGGATTGTCGCTGTAGGGCGCCATGGTCATCAGGCCGCGCAAGCGCAGGCGGGGCAGGGCGGCCAGGGCCGGGAAGATGGTGCGGAGGTCGTCCGGCGTGAAGCCGTGCTTGGTCGGTTCGCCCGAGACATTGACCTCCAGCAGCGCCGCGGTCTCCGTCCCGGTCTCCCCCGAAACGCGGTCCACGGCCCGGGCGAGCGCCTCGGTGTCGACGCTGTGGAAGAGGTGGAAGAGCGGGAGGGCCTGGCGGACCTTGTTCTTCTGCAGGTGGCCGATGAAGTGCCATTCGAGCCCGGGCGGGCAGGACGGGATTTTGTCGCGCGCTTCCTGCACACGGCTTTCGCCGAAGACGGTCTGGCCGGCGGCCGCAGCCTGCACGACGGCATCCGCGGGATGGGTTTTCGACACGGCGACCAGACGGACCGCGGCAGGGTCGCGTCCGGCCCGCCCGGCGGCCAGGTCTATGCGCTGGCGGACTTGGGCCAGTTTCTCGGCGATCTGAGTCATTAGATTTGCTTATAAAGTCCCGTCATGCCATTAGTGCGGTTGATACTTCGCCATGCAGACATCGCTCTTCAAAGTATTCCGTGACCTTGCCGAGACGGCGAGTTTTTCGCAAGCCGCCCGCCTCAACGGCGTCACGCAGAGCGCGGTGAGCCAGCAGGTCAAGGCGCTGGAGGCGCGCTTCTCGGTCAAGCTGATCGACCGCGGGAAGAAGAATTTTTCGCTCACGCCCGAAGGCCGTGTCTTCCTGGGCGCGGCGCGGGAGGTGCTGGGCGTGGTCGATGGACTCGAGGACCGGCTCCGCGAATTGCGCGAGGTGGTGAGCGGAGATCTGCGTCTGGCCGCCGTGCTCAGCGTGGGCCTGCACGAGTTGCCGCCGCACACGCGTCAGTTCGCGCGCCAGTATCCGCAGGTCAAGATCCACACGGACTACCTGCGGTCTTCCGAGGTCTATGCCGCGGTGCTCGACGGTCAGGCGGACGCCGGTCTCGTGGCTTACCCCGCGGCGCGTCGCGGTCTGCAGGCCGAGGTGCTTTGGCGGGACCGGCTCGTCCTGGTTTGCAGTCCGTCCCACCGGTTGGCCCGGCGGGCGCGCGTCCCGCTTTCGGATCTCGCCGGCGAGAAGTTCATCGCGTTCGCGGCCGACCTGCCCACGCGCAAGGCTCTCGACCGCGCTCTGCGCTCGGCCCATGTCCCGGTTCGCCCGGAGCGGGAATTCGACAACATCGAGACGGTGAAGCGTGCCGTCGAGATCGACGGTGCCGTGTCCATCCTTCCGGAAACCGCCCTCGCCAACGAGCGCCGGGCCGGGGCGTTGATGGCGGTGCCGATCTCGGCGGCCGACATGTGGCGCCCGGTCGGCGTGATCACGCGACGCAACCGCGCCGGCTCGCTCGCGCTCCGGCGCTTCCTCGAGTTGCTGCGCGGCGGCCGCCGTCCCGCGCTTGCCAAGACGGCCGAAGCCGCTTAACTCCCGCATCGATGAGCCCGGCCCGCCCTTTCGTCCCCTGCCTTGCCGCCGCCGCGGCGCTCCTCGTCAGCGCGTGCGCGCAGGACTCCGGCGCTCCGCCCGCCTCGTCTGCTGCTCCTTCCATCAGCGTCACGGCGGCCGCTCCCTCGCCGTCGCCGTCACCCGCCCCCGCGCGCCGTGCCGCGAGCTACAATTCGGTGCACACCTCGCGTCCGGTGCTGGCTCTGACCTTCGATGACGGCCCGCATCCCGAGCTCACGCCGAAGTTGCTCGATCTCCTGCGCCGGGAGGGTGTCCGCGCCACCTTCTACGTGATCGGGCGCAGCGTTGACCAATATCCCGAGATCGCCCGCCGGATCGTGGCCGAGGGGCATGAGATCGCGAACCATTCCTACACGCACCCGGCGCTGACCGGGCTCAGCGCCTCGCGCCTGGCCTCGGAGATCGAGAAGACAACCGACGCGATCGAGCGTGCAACCGGCCGGCGGCCGACGAATCTCCGTCCGCCCTACGGCGCGATCAACGAACGCGTGCGCCGGGTTGTGACCGGCCAATACGGGCTCGATGTCATCATGTGGTCGGTCGATCCGCTCGATTGGAAGCGCCCCGGGGCTTCGGTGGTCGCGCAGCGTCTCGTCGATGGAGCGACGCCGGGCGGGATCCTTCTCACCCACGACATCCATCCGGGCACGATCGAGGCGATGCCCGAGACGATCAGGCGGCTCAAGGAAAAGGGCTACGGTTTCGTCACGGTGAGCCAGTTGCTGGCCCTGCAGGAGCCGGTGCCTCCGCCGACGCCCAAGCCGTCGCCGACGCCGACCCAGCAAGCCGCGATCCGCTGATCACAGGAGCCACGCGGCTCCGAGGGCGAGGAGGAAGGTGGCGCCGAGGACATAGGTGATCGGGCGGCGCATGCCGGCGGAGCCGAGCGCAAGGGCGAGACCGGCCTTGAGTGCCGAGTTGGCCCCGGCGGCGAGGAGCACGGCACGTGCGGCTTCGGACGTCGCCACATTGCCCGAAACCTGCATCTGCGACACCGAGATGGCGATGGCGTCGAGGTCGGTCAGGCCGGAAAGAAAGCTGGCCCAATACAGCCCGGCTCCCCCGAATGTGTCGTTGGCCCAGCGGACCAAAAGGATGACGAGGGCGTAGAGGATGGCGAACTGGATGGCCACGCGCAGGCTGAGCGGGTTGCGGACTTCCTGCGCCCCCGCGTCGGGCGGGTGGCGGTGGCGCAATTGCCCCCAGCTGCGCAGGGCGAAGGCCAGCCCCGGGACCGCGAGCAGGGCGAGCCACGGGGCCACCGTCACCAGCAAGGGCAGGCTGACCGCGCCGACGAGGACCGCCACGCGGGCGAGCATGACCGTGCAGGCGAGCACGACGGCCAGGGCGCAAATGTGTCCGCTCTCCGGGTAAGCGCGGCTGCGGCGGCTCATGGCGAGCGTGGTGGCGGTGCTGGAGGCGAGCCCGCCGAGCAACCCGGTGAAGGCGACTCCGCGATCCTCGCCGAAAACCCGCACGGCCACGTAGCCGAGGAAGCCGAGCCCGGAGACGAGGACGACCATGAGCCAGAGGTTGAAGGGATTGAAGGCACCGTAGGGGCCGAGGGGGCGGTCGGGGACGAGCGGCAGGACGATGCCCGTGATGGCGGCGAACTGCAGGGCCTGGCGGACGTCGTTGCGCGACAGCTTGCGCGCGAGCTGGTGCAGGCGTTCCTTCGACGCGAGGAGGATCAAGATCGAGACGGCGAGCACCACGGCTGTCTTGCTCTGGCCGAAGAAGACCAGCCCGCCGAGCAGGTAGGTGAGGAGGCCCACCGCCGCGGTGGTCAGTCCCAAGCCCTCATCATCGCCTCGCCGGCCGCGGGTGAACATGGAAAGCAATGCGGCGAGGCCGGCGAATCCCGCGAGGAAGAAGAGCGGGTGCTGCTCCCGCGAGAGCCACGCGCATAGCGTGCCGATGACGGCCCACAAGGCGAATGTGCGGACCCCGGCTGTGGTGTCGTCCTCTTGCCCCGCGCGTTCCCCGCTCCACTGCCGCTCAAGGCCCAGCAAAGCGCCGAGCGATGCGCTGACCAGCAGAGCTTTGAGCAGCTCCGGCATACCTTCAATTTAGGCCCGCGCGCGGCTGCTGTCACCAACTTGCGGTGTCAGCCCTCCACTCCGGCCGGTCGGCGCTCGCGCCGCGAGGGACGGCGCGGCGCCGGCGGATCCGGGCGGGGCAGGTTGCCGCCGTCATCCCCGCCGTCGCGCTCATGCGGGTCGAAGAAGTGGTCCCACGCGATGAAGATGGCCTTGGCGTGGCGGGCGAAGAGGAGGTTGAGCACGACCACCGGCCCCACGACGGCCGCGATGAGCGTCCAGACGGGCCAATCGAAGAACCACTCGAAGAGGCCGTAAAGGACGAGGCCGAACAGGCTGACCATGCCGTAATTGATGGCCCAGATCGAAAGCAGGAAATACCCCGGTTCGCGGTCGTAGGCGTAGCCGCAGCGCGGGCAGCCGTCGAGCGGCGTGAACCAGTCGTGCAAACTCCGCGTGCGGGCCAGCGGCGGGAAGATCGGCGAGATCCCGCAGACCGGGCAACGCAGGACGAGCGCACGGCGCAGGTAGGCTGCCGCTTTGGCCCGGTTGAATGCGCCGTCCACGACGGTCGGCCGGTTCAGGCCGCGCGCTGGCCGAGGCCGGCGGTGAACTCGGCCATGCGTTGCATGGCGATCTTGATCTGCTCGAGCGACGTGGCGTAGCTGCAGCGCACGAAGCCCTCGCCGGACGGACCGAACGCCGTGCCGGGGACGACCGCGACTTTCTTCTCCTCGAGCAGGCGCAACGAGAACTCGCGGCTGGTCAGGCCGGTTGTGCGGATCTCGGGGAAGACGTAGAACGCGCCGCGCGGCACCGGGCAACGCAGACCCATGCCGCCGAGCGCGGCGGTGATGTAGTTGCGGCGCAGCTGGTATTGCTCGCGCATGTGCTTCACGGCCGGATCGCCGTGCTCGAGCGCCTCGACCGCCGCGTCCTGCGCGGTGATGGACGCGCAAAGGATGGCGTATTGGTGGATCTTCATCATGGCCTCGATGAGGACACGCGGCGCGCAGGCGTAGCCGATGCGGAACCCCGTCATGGCCCAACCCTTGGAAAGGCCGTGGAGGAAGACCGTGCGCTCGCGCATGCCCGGGAGCGAGGCGATGGAGACATGCTCCCCGCCGTCGTAGGTGAGCTCGGCGTAGATTTCGTCCGAGAGCACGATGAGATCGTGGCGGCGGCAGACGTCGGCGATGGCCTCGAGGTCTGCGCGGTCCATCGTGCCGCCGGTGGGGTTCGTCGGGAAGTTGAGCAGGAGGACTTTCGAACGCGGCGTGACACGCTTCTCCAATTCGTCGGCGCGGAGGCGGAAGCCGTCCTTTTCATGCACCGGCACGGCCACCGGCACGCCGTGGGCGAGGGTGACGCTCGGCGCGTAGCTCACGTAGCACGGTTCGTGGTAGAGGACCTCGTCGCCCGGATTCAGCAGCGCGCGCAGGGCGATGTCGATCGCCTCCGAGACACCGACGGCGACGAGGATTTCGGACGGCGCATGGTATTCGACCCCGAAGTTGCGCGCGACGTAGGACGAGATGGCCTCGCGCAGACGGGGCAGTCCGAGGTTGGAGGTGTAGCCGGTGCGGCCTTTCTCGAGCGAGAAAAGGGCGGCCTCGCGGATGTGCCAAGGGGTGGCGAAGTCCGGTTCGCCGATGCCCAGCGAAATGACATCGCGCATCGACTGCACGACCTCGAAGAAGTCGCGGATGCCGGAGCGCGGAATGTCGCGCACGTGCGCGGCGATCTTCTCTTCCATGGCGGCGGGAATCAGGGGCTGACCGGCAGGCGGTCGTCCGGCGTGTCTTCCACGAGCAGGGCGCCGTTTTCCTTGTAGGTCTTGAGGCGGAAGTGGGTGGCGGTCGAGATGACCGGCTCGAGGGTGCTGAGCTTCTCCGAGACGAAGCTGGCGACCTCGCGCAGGCTGCCCCCTTGGACACCGACCATGAGGTCGTAGCCGCCGCTCATCAGGTAGCAACTCACGACCTGGTCGAACTTGGCGATGCGCTCGGCGATGCGGTCGAATCCGCCGCCGCGCTCCGGGGTGATGCGCACCTCGATCATCGCGGTCACCGTGTTCTTGTCCAGGCGCTCCTTGTCCACGATGGCCTGGTAGCCGCGGATGACGCCTTCCTGCTCCAGGACGGCGATGCGGCGGTTGACCTCCTCGAGGGTGAGGTTCAACTGCCGGGCGAGTTCCTCGCGCGGCGTGTTCGAGTCCTGTTGCAGCAACCGGAGAAGGGTTTCCATGGCGAGCCGGGCATTATGCGGGGCGCGGGGGTCTGTGGCAAGATGCCGGACTTGCCAATGGCCGCCGCCGCCCAGTAATTTACACCGCTGCGCCGACGTAGCTCAGCTGGTAGAGCAGCTGATTCGTAATCAGCAGGTCACGGGTTCGAGTCCCGTCGTCGGCTCCACTCAACCCGCATGAATACTCAATCCGCGGGCTTCGGGCATCCGAAGAAGCCGCAGGCATGCTGGCCGGGCATGTTGAATGTTCCCGGCACAGATTTTTCCGGCGGAGGGGCTTTCTCGTGCGTGAAGCGCGTCGTTCCAAGGGAGGTGGATTCGCCCCTGCCATGAGCGGCGCATGCCGCAATAGCCCCGGGCCGCCGATAGCTCCAACAAACCGATGAAGAGGAGGTTGATCTACGCACTCTTTGCCGCCTTGGTTCTGGCTGGCCTGTCCGTTGCGCTTTGGCGGACAGACGCCTTCACCGATTCCGATGATGACGGACTCACCAAGCTGCGCGAGTTCATCGCGGGCACCGACCCGGGCGAGTTTTCGAGCGGGACCAACGGGGTCGCCGACGGCTGGTGGATCCAGCATGATCTGAATCCCTACAGCCCGAGGACTCAGGATACCGACGGGGACGGGCGCGACGACGAGACCGAATTTCTTCACGGCACGGATCCCAATGTCGTGGACCAGGCACCGGAATATCCCTTTCCTAGCGACGCTCCGCGCAACCTGGTTGCCACAAAGAACCCCGACGGTAGCTACGACCTCGTTTGGGAAGACTTCGCCACCAATCGCAAAAGGTTCGTCATCCAACGGGAGAAGAACGATGGCACATGGGAAGAATTCGCCATCATCGGCCCGAATCTCCGCACCTACCACGTCCCGCCGCCTGACAAGCGTGGCGAAGGACGATAGGTGACTTGGGCGGCAACGATACGGCGTCCGGTGTCCTCTCCCATGAACCTCGAACATCCTCTGCCTCTCTGGAATCCCGACGATGCCGAGTTCCCGGTGGATGCGAGGGAGATCCTTCAGGCCGTCTACTTCACAATCCTTCACCGGCAACCGGAGTGGAGCCGCGAGGAGTTTCTGCGGGCTCTGCTCGCCACGCCCGAGATTCAGGGAGTGGGGGGGCTCCTCGATGGAATCGCCGGCAGGCTCGGCCTGACGGAAGACGACGAGGGCCGGTTGGTGGCGCTCAACAGCGTGTTGGCGGCCGGGGAGGAGTTGCGGATCAAGGGCCGGGCGATCTCCGAGCGGCTCAAGGCCTGTGAGGATGCGGGTGACGTGGCCGGGCAGACCGAGGCGCTGCGGGCTCTGGCTCATCTCGAACCATGCTGGGTCGATCAGTGGCTGGCTCTGGCCGCCCATGTGGAGAAGGTGGATTCGGCCGCCGCGGCCCTCGCCGAACTGCGGGCCGGTGAACGGCACGTTGCACGCAAGCACGACTACCGCCTCGAGGTCCTGCGCTTGGTTTGCGCCTGCGGCACACGCGAAGAGGCGCTGGCCGAGGGGCAGCGTCTCCGGAAGGAGTGCGGATTTTTCGGCGAGCTCTTCGAACTGGGCATTCAGAGCGAAGAAGAATACCTGCTCGCCTGGCGCAACGACCCGGATGCCGAGGAGCGGAGAAGGCACGCTCGAGAGGCTGGGGACGTCCCGGACCAACTCGACCGGTAAGGCCGCCTCGAACGGAGGGTCGTCGCGAAGGCTCGTAGGAGGATCTTCAGGCCGCCTTTGTGCCCTCACCGCCGGCCTCCGATCGGTCGTCGGCGGGATGAGGGGCTTGCTGCTCCGGCTTGGTTGCCTTGCGGGCGCGGGGTTTGCGCTTCTTCGCCGGAGCCTTGCCCGGCTGGTCTGTGCTCTCAGATTCCGCGGTTGTTGCGACGCTCTCGTTGTCGAGTTCGCACAGATAGATCGCATCTGCCGGGGTGTGGCCGCCGAACATCATGCGCATGAGGCCGGGGTAGTAGCGCTCGGCCGTGCTGATCGCCGCCCCGATGAAAGGACTGAGGATCTCTTCGGTCACGCCCTCGGCGCCGATGACATGGCCGATGTGGACGGCGAGCGCCCCGCCATCCATGTCGAGGTCGAGCCGTCCGATGACCATCCCGCAGTTGGCGCGAGCCACGAACTCGGCGGCCTGCGCGAGCAGAGTGGGATTGCCGGCCACCACGGCGTATTCCACGCGGACCTGCAGCACTTCGTCACTGTGGGACACCCGCAGCGTGCAGACATAGATCGCCGTTTCGCCGCGGACGGAGAACCGCACCGCCTTCTCCTCGGGAAACGCGGTGTGATGAATCTCGTGGAGTTGGCAGTGGTCCAGCAGCGCCCGGTAGGGCGTGCCGAATTCAGCCTGCGGGGACTCGGGATCGTGGGAGCTCATGGCCCCATTGGACCGCTCTTCCGGTCCTCCGGTCGAGCCGGCCGTGTGTCATAGCCGTCCGCCCGTTTTCTCTCCGCCCGCTCACTCCCCGAAGAGGAGCGGCGCCACCGTGCTGTAGGGATTGTTGGGGCTCTGCGGCGAGTAGGGGCTGCCATACTTCGAGTAGGGATTGTTGATCGAGGTCGGCGAATACGGGCTGCCGTAGCGGCCGTAGGGGTTGGCCGTCGAATCGGGGTCGTAGGGGTTCTCGCTCAGCCGGCCGAGATATTGGCCGTCCTGCGCCACGATCCTCGGTGCCTCGGTCGCGTAGGGGTTGCGGGCGCTGGTAGGAGAATACGGACTGCCGTATTGGCCGTAGGGATTGTTGACGCTGCGGGCCGAATACGGACTGCCGGCAGGGCTGAAGTGGTTCGAGGTCGAATCGGCCGCGTAGGGATTGGCGCTCAGGCGCCCGAGGAACTCGTCCTCGTCCTGTGGCTCGGCCTCGGGTTCGACGCGCAACGCACGTCGAATCTGCACAGGGGAGGGGTCCTCGGGTTCTTCTTCGGCCTCGCCTTGCTCAAAGAGCACGGGAATGCGCACCACGGGCTCTTCCACGGGATCCTCATCAGCGAGGGCGCGGAGCACCGACACGGGTTCGGGCCGCAACACGCGCAGCAGCTCGGCGTCCGTGGACTCTTCCTCGTCGGCTTGCGCCCATGCGGCCGGGGCCAACGCGACAAGGAGAGTGAGGGCCAGAAGTTTCATCAGGTGGGCTTTAGTTCTCGCACCTTGGTGCCGCAAGCCAGCCGTGTGTCATAGGAGGGAGTGCGCAGGAGTGGCTGAAGTCCACCAGCGATGCCAGCACTGCGGTCTGACGCTGCGGCGCTAACTCGCGGGTTGCGCAAAGGCGGGAACGAAGAATTCGTCAGCCGTGTCGAACCCGGCCACGGCGTGCCGACCCGCGGAAGAAAGTCCGATCAACCCTTCCAGTCTTCGTGCGGCTTCGGCACTCAGCAGCCATGTCGCATCGAGCGCGCCGGCGATCTTTTCCATCCTGAACACGTAGTTCACGTCGGCCCCGACCAGATCGTGAACGCCGGTCGGCGCCGCGGCCGAGGTGACATTGCCGACGTGCAGGGCCACCCGGAATTCCAGGCTCAAGCCTTCCCGCGCCGCCTGCAGGGCCGCCATGGCGCGGACAATCTGGCCCAAGTCGAGGCCCTCCGCCGCCCATCCTCCGAGCCAGCCGTCCCCCAGGTATTTGTGGATCTTGCCACCGCCGCTCTCCACCGCCGCCGAGGTGGCTTGGAACCACCGGCCGACGAGGCCCGACACCTCGGTCGAGGGGAGGGAGCGGGAAAGGTTGGTGAAGCCCTTGATGTCGGCCACGAGCAGCCACTGCTCGACCACGCGCACGCTGAGCATCGTGGAGGGAGCAAATGAGCGTGCCAGCAACGACGCGGCGGGCTGCCGGAAGACCAGGCTGATGCTGCCGATGCGGATGGTGTCTTTGTCGCCGAGCCGGCCGGGTTGGATGATCTGCTGGCCGTTGAGGAACGTGCCATTGCTGCTCCCCAGGTCGATGACCCAGAAGGAGTCGCCGATGCGCTGGATGCTCGCGTGGTGCCGCGAGACCAGCCCGTCGTCGAGGACCAGCTGATTGGAAGAGGTCCGCCCGATCCGCAGCGCGTCGCCCAGCGGCACCGATGAGCCGTCGGGCAGTTCAAGGAGCGGGGACTCTTCGCCCGGCTTGCTCATGGAGCGGTCTCCTTCCCCGCCGAGTCCTCGATCCGGATCGGTTCGATCAGGCAATCCTCGGTGTTCCAGCCTTCCGGCCAAATCTCGACCACGAGAGGATCCCTCGTCCGCGCGAGTTTGCCCAAGGGGAGGGAAATCTCGGTCCACTCGGCCTCGACGGCCTTGGTCAGCAAGGTGGACTTTCCGTGGCGAACCTCGATGCGCACCCCCGGCAGCGGTTCCATGCCCTTGGCCGCAAAGCGCAGGACATCCGTGGGCTTGGTCTTCTGCAGGGGAATCTCGATCGTGGCGGGCGTGTGCGGGTTGACCGGGTGGAGCCAGAGGACAGGGCCGCGCTCCTTCAAGCCCCGGAGGAAGTAATGGTTGCCGACCATGGCAAGATCGAGGCCTTCGCGATCGGCAATGTCGACCGCGTGATCGATCTCGCTCTTCGAACTCGCGATCTTCACCTCGGACAACCACTTCCCGATGCCTTCGAGGTCTCGCTGATCATCCGTGAGCTTCTGCAGATAATCGGCTGCATCGTCGGGGCGCAGGAGGGCAATGTCGTCCACGGCTGCCGGCGGGGCGGCGCCCTCGCCCCCGCTCATCTGCAAGAGCAGGGCCTTGGGCTTGGCCAGCACCGCATCGAACTCGCCCGGGCTGACCTCGCGGCCCTCGGCGCTGTCGAGACGCCATCCGCCATCGGCGGCCAGGGGAACCACCTGGCGCTTCCACGTCCGCAGGGGCAGGTTGGGGAGTTGCCTGACCAGACGCCGGGAGTCTGTGCGGAGGACCACTTCGACCGGTTGGCTGTAACGTTGTGGAGGCACAAGGCGCTGGTCGAAGATCAACGCTCCGCCCCTGGCCATCGGCAAGGCTTTCAGCAGCGCCTCGGGGGCGGCGAGTGAGATGGCTTCCTTGCCCGGCAAATCCACGGCAGGGCGGATCGCCCCTCCGCCGCGCCCGCGCTCGGCGGCCAGGTCGGCGATCCATGCGGCCGGGGAGGGGAAGTTGCCGGACATGCTCTGCCATCCCTCGGTGGCCTCGGCCGGGTCGTCGAACTCCGACCGGTCCAACGCGTTCGGGGGAAGATCGCTGGGCGGATTGCGCGGGCCGAAGAACTCCTCGCGGGTCATCTTGGTCGACCATCGCCTGCGGTCCGGCCTGTAGCCGAGGTATTGGAGCGTGGGGTGGCTGGCGAGGAGCGCGATGTCCCGGGTCGACTCCGTGCCCACGAGGGCGTCCAGCTTCACGTCCATCAGCGGCTTGATGTGCGGCACATTGGCATCGGTCAGCACGATTCGCCGCAGGGTGGGGTGGTTGCGCAGCGGCTCGAGGTCGATCGGAGTGGGTTGCCGGTCAAGACGCAATGCCTGCATCGGCACCCCGGCCAGCGGCGCGAGGTCCGAAACCCCCGTTCCATCAAGCGCCAGCTCGAATCCGTCGGGGCTGCTGACCGAGATGCACTGCGGGCCGATGTTCCGGCCGTTGAGTTTGAGCAGCTGCCCCGACCACTTCTTCCACGCCGCCTCGGCCTGGGCGAACATTTCGCGGAACTGGGTTCCGGGGATCCGGTCCGGGCTGAAGCGGGGGCAGAACGCCTCCCGCAAACTCGTGAGCCCGGAGAGATCGATGCCGGTTGCTTCGGGGGGCAAACCCAGCGCCTCCAGCGAGGTCAGCGAGCCGACAACCGTCAAATCCTTGATCTGCGCCCGGTCCGCCCAGAGCTCCCGCAGGGGCTTGCCTTGCAAGACCGAAAGGTCCTTGGCGCCCGAGAAACCCACATCCACGAACTGCAAGGGCATGCCCTTGAGCGGCGAGAGGTCATCGACCCGGGCACCCCACAGCCTGAGGAATCGCAGGGGCATGCCGGCCAGGGGGCGCAGGTCGGTCACGCGCGGGCTGGCGTCGACATGCTCCAGCGGCATTCCGATGAGAGGCTTCAGGTCCACCACGTCGGTATGCAAAAAATCCACGAGGCGAAGCTGCAGTCCGCGCAGGGAGGAGAGATCGGGGACCGGATTGCCGCTCACGCTGAACTCCGACACGGGCAAGCCGCGCAGGTCGGGCACGGCCTTTAGGCCGAGGTTGGAAAGATCAATGGCCAGCGTTCCGTCCGGCAGCTTGCGGATCCGGTCGTTGCGCCAACCGGGCAGCTTCGTGCAGGAGTCCAGACGCTTGATCGCCGCGATCACATCAGCGTCTGTCGCTGCTTGCGCCGTCGCCGGTGCTCCCTGCGAGGCGTCGGGCCCCAAAGGCACGGCCTCCAAGGCGAGGATTTCCCGCGCCCGGCCTTGGGCCTCGAGCGCGCTGCGCAGCTCTTTCTTGATCTCATCGGTCATGCCCGTGGCGGAATCCTTGGCGTTCTGCAGGCGTTCGGTCAGCGAGAGGTTCTCCTGCGCAGCCGGGGATGAACCGAGTTCCAGCACCTCGCGGTAAGCGGGGATGGCTTCCTGAAACCGGCCCGAGGCCTGGAGCAGGTTGGCCCGGCGCAGCATCAGGTCTTGGTTCTTCGGCACCAGGGCCAAGGCCCGGTCCAGGCTCGCGATGCCGTCCTGGATCCGGCCCGACTCGAGGTATTCGTCTGAGAGCCGGTTGAGGATCTCCACGACACGGTCGGCTTCCCCGAGGGCCTCGCGGGCATTTTGGAGAAGGGTTTCACTGCGCGCCCGTTCCGTCTCGGCCTTGTCGCGTTCATCCTGGGCCACCTTGCGCTCGGCTTCGGCCTCGGTGCGCCTGCGTTCGGCTTCCTCGTTGGCGGAGACGGCCACCTCCTTCGCGGCGGTGGCCTCGGCGAGGTTTTCTTCGGCCCGCTTCTCGGCTTCCACCGCACGGTCGCGCTCCTGGGTCGCTTGGTCTTCCGCCGCAACCGCCCGGTTGCGTTCATGGACAACCTTGGTGGTGAAAAATCCCCACGCGCCGAGCAGCGCGACCAACCCCGCCACGGCGGCGATCGAGGCCCCGCGGTGCCGCCGCAGGAAAAGGGTCAGGATGGTGAGAAGCCCGGCCTCTTGGGCGGTGGTGGCAAACCCATTCTGGTAAGACTCCACGTCGCGCTGGAGTTCCTTGACGCTTTGGTAGCGCTCGTCCGGCACGAGGGCGGTGGCCTTCCGCGCGACCGCGGCCAAGGCGCCCGGCACGCGCTGGCCCGGCAGGTGCGGATACCGCCCGGCCTCGACCGGGTCGCGCTCCCCGCGGGCCACCTTGTCGATCACTTCCAGCGGATTGCGGCCCGTGATCGGCGGGCGCAGATGCAGGAGTTCATGCAGGATCGCCCCGAGCGAATAGATGTCCGCGAGATGGTTGACCTGGCTGTTCTCCCCGCGGGCCTGCTCGGGCGACATGTATTCGGGCGTGCCCAGAATGCTGCCGGCCATCGTCTGGCCCGGTTCGATCCGCTGCCCGGGCTCCGCGGTTGCCGAGCCCGCCTCCTGCTCGCGGGCCAGCCCCCAATCCATGACCAGCACCTCGCCGTAGTCGCCGATCATGATGTTGTCGGGTTTGAGGTCGCGGTGGAACACTCCCTGGCTGTGGGCGAAGGCGACCGCGTCGCACACCTTCTGGAACGTGGTCAGAAGCGGGCCGAGGGCCGGGGCGTCCGCCTCGGGTCCGCCGGCGCGCAGCGCGACGATCACCTCGGCCAGGGTGCGGCCCCGCACGAACTTCATCGTGTAGAACAACTGCCCGTCCTTGCGCACGCCGAGGTCGTGCACCGGGACGATGTTCGGATGCTCCAGCACCCCGGTGATGCGGGCCTCGTCGACAAACCGCCGCACCGCCGCCTCGTCCTCGGGCTGCAGCATGACCTTCATCGCCACCTTGCGGCCGAGCGTCGTCTGGCGGGCCTCCAGCACGGCCCCCATGCCCCCGCTGCGGATCATTCCCCCTACCGTGTAGGGATCGGCGGCGTCGGCCACCCCGCCGAGGGGATCGAGCTTGGCGTTCAGTTCGACCGAACCGATCTGCACCGTCTGGCGCGTGTAGAGCCAGGAGGACCCGTCGACGGGCTGGCCGTCGATCCACGTCCCGTTCTCGCTGCCCAGATCCTCGATCACCACCGACTCCCTGGTCACCGAGAGCTTCGCGTGGTGCCGCGAGACGGTCGCATCCTCAAGGACGATGTCGGCGTCGGGTTCCCGGCCGATCACATACTCGCCGGGTTCGAGCGATCCGCGGAAGAGCACCTGCCCGCCGGATTCTGCAATAACCCTTAACATCGCTGGGATGGCCGCAGGCTAGGGGCGCGGGTTGCCGTGTGTCGAGCGGCCAATGGGCCGGGCGGTTTCGCGGTGCCTCCAAGGGCTCGCCTCCCACGATTTTGGGCTGAGGCGGGGCCGGTGGATCGTTCACCGTGATCCGCAGTGCCCTTGTTGACTTCGGCCGCATGGAACGTGGCCCAGCCCAAGTCCCCGCCGCGCCGCTGGTATTCGTCCATCGTCGCCCAAACCTCGCTGTGGTTGGCTGGGATGAACGCAGTTCTTGCCCCGCGGCCAGATCCAAAGCGGGTTCACGGGACGCCTTCACTTCCGCTGCGAATTGAAGCTTGTTCTGACGGAAAAAAAAGCCATTATTTTCGTCACAATAGCGATGGAAAAAGCCATACAATCCATTGATGGTCAAGTGCGAAGCCGAATATTTGGCCACGGAAAGGGTTGGGTATTCACCCCGAAGCATTTTCAGGACCTTGGCAGCGGCCCGGCCGTCGATTCGGCGCTGCGCCGCCTGAGGGCAGCCGGTGCCATCCGGCAACTCACCCGCGGACTCTATGATTACCCGGCCCATGACCCCGTGCTCGGCGCCGTCACGCCTCCCGCCGACGCCGTCGCCCGTGCCTTGGTCGTGCGGGATGCCATCCGCCTCCAGCCCTCCGGTGCCTACGCCGCCCACAAGCTCGGCCTCTCCCAGCAGGTGCCTTCCCGTGTTGTCTTCCTCACCGACGGTCCCGCCCGCAAAGTGAAGATTGGCAGGCGCGAGATCATCCTCCAGCACACCACGCCGCGAAACATGGCCACGGCAGGCAGGATAAGCGGCACCTT
The DNA here is from genome assembly GCA_964609925.1 of uncultured Chthoniobacter sp. Classification (GTDB taxonomy): domain Bacteria; phylum Verrucomicrobiota; class Verrucomicrobiia; order Chthoniobacterales; family JACTMZ01; genus JACTMZ01. Next base: position 21,452 of record CAZSUJ010000035.1, read on the forward strand.
CATCCAGGCGCTGCGCCATCTCGGTCAGGAGCGGATGGACAACCAAGCGCTCGCCACGCTGCGCCGCCAGATCACGGATCATGACCGGCCCGTCATCCGCAAAGACCTGCGCTACGCACCGGCTTGGATTGCCGACCTGCTTCGCTCCCTCACCGAACCGAAGCAGGCGCGATGAACTCCTTCCTCCGCCTTCCGGCAGACCGACGTCGCCTGGCCTTCCGGCAGGTGGATGCGGAGATGGGTTTGCAGGCTTTCAGCGTCGAGAAGGACTTCTGGGTCTGCTGGACGCTGCGCGAGCTCTTCGCGCTGCCCGGCATCGGCGAGCATCTCACCTTCAAGGGAGGGACCTCGCTCTCGAAGGCATGGAAGCTCATCGAGCGATTCTCCGAAGACATCGATCTCGTCGTGGACAAGGAAGTGCTTGGCTTCGGTGGCGATGCCGGACCAGATCGGGTTGCGGGCAACAAGCAGCGCAAAACCCGCATTGCCGCCCTCATGACCGCGTGTCGCGCTTGGGTGCAGGACAGCTTGCAGCCGTCGCTCGCCGCACGGATCGCCGCGACGCTCGGGCCCGATGGCTGGACGCTTGAAGTTGATCCCGACATGCCGGATGGCCAGTGCCTGCTTTTTCGCTACCCATCGGTTTTCCCGCCGGACGCGGCTGGCTATGTCCCGCCACGTGTGAAGATCGAGCTCGGTGCCCGTTCCGACGACTGGCCCCACCAGGTCAAGCCCGTCGAGCCCTACGTCATTGCCCTGTTCCCCGCCCTTGATGCCAACGCTTCCGCCGCCGTGCGTGTCCTCTCCGCCGAGCGCACATTCTGGGAGAAGGCCTGCCTGCTCCACGAAGAAACCTTTCGCCCTGCCGGCAAACCCCGAAAGCTCCGCATGGCCCGTCACTACTACGACCTCTGGTGCCTGCTCCGGGGCGGCATCGGGGAATCCGCCTTGGCGGACATGGCACTCTTTGCACGAGTGGCCGAGCACCGGAAAATCTTCTTCCGCCACGCTTGGGTCGATTACTCCACGCACAAGCCCGGCACTTTCCGGCTCGTTCCTCCCGCCGACCATCTGCCTCACTGGAGGGCCGACTATGATGCCATGCGCGGCCCCATGTTCTTCGGCGATGTTCCTGAGTTCGGTGAAATCATGAGCGCCGCGAGCGAGTTCGAACATCGCATCAACCGGCTGCAACCATTTTGACCGGATCGGGCACCCCTCTCCGATCACTTCGGGGTGTCGATCACGTTCGAGCGGGACTGACCCCGGCGCGCCGCTGGTATTCGTCCATCGCCAACGCCGCCCACCGCCAACTGTCCCCCGTCCCCTGTCCCCTGCCTCCCACCCACTGACGACTGAGCCGAGTCCGCGATTCGGAGCGGCAGCGCAGAAAGGTCGCCACCGCGACCAAACAGGCCTTAGCCAACACCGCCGGCCGCAGGCGGTGGTTCAGACCTCAACTTCGACGTAGCTGCCGGGTTTGCTCGCCTCGATGGCGTTCACGATCCGGCCGGTCTGCTTCGCAATACGCGGCCAAGAGGTCGTCATCAGGACCACAATGCTGATGGTTCGGTCCTTCAGGTTCTGCTGGTAGCGCAGGTTCTGGTCCGTGGTCACGAGCACTTCGAAGCCGTCTCCGGTTGCCGCGGCTAGCAACTCGCCGTTGGTCAATTGCGACCAGTTCCTCTCGGTGGCTGTCGTCACCTCGTGTCCCGCCAAATGCCGCCGCAGTGGCACGGGCGTTCCCTGATCGAAAAGGACCCTCATCCCGCAGCCGCGGGTTCCAGGCTGTTGGCTGCAAACTCCAGCACCGTGTCCACCTGCTCCTGCTTCACCCCAGGGAACCACTCGAGGAACTCACCCACCGTGGCGCCGTCCTCCAGGTTCTCAAACAGGGCCTTCACGGGCACCCGGCTCCCGCGGAACACGAAAGCACCACCCAGCACATCTGGCGAAGCGGTCACTTCGGGGCAGTCGGACCAATCGAACATTCTTCAACCCCTACGCCTCGGCCCGCCCGCCGTCAACGCCGTCCTCCGCGCTCTCCGAGCATACGCGCCATTCATTCCCCAATCACCCCAGACTTAAAACTTAAAACTGAACACTTAACACTGCCGCCGCAGGCGGCGTATGACACACTTCGCCCTGCGAACGTGCTCGCATTGCGCGGGGTGGTTCCGTAAACGGGTGGGGTGCGTTGGTCATTGGTCATTTGTCACTGGTCGCTGGTCCCTCGTCACTGGTCATTGGTCACTCGGCTGAACCGCCGACTGCCGGCCTGCCAACTGCTCCCTGACCCCTGTCCCCTGACTCCCGTCCCCCGACTCTCCCATGTCCCCCAATGCCATCATCTCCTACGCCGGGCGGGTCGCCGAGGAGCGGGTGAATTTGCTTTAGTGCTTCAACGCATCGAGAATACTTTTTGGCACAGAGGAGCCAGACATGACCACGATCAAACAGTCCATCAAGGCCAGCACGGTGAAGCAGGATGTGAAGTCGTTGCAGAAGTCTGCCCGTGAGGTTGCGTCTTCGAAGGAGCAGGCCCGCGACTTTCTGGCTTCCACCGGCCTTTACACCGCGGACGGCAAGCTGAAGCCCGCCTTCCGCTGATGCCTTGGAAGTCGCTGGTCCTGGGCTACCACGGCTGCGACCAGAAAGTTGCCGATGACGTTGTCTCGGGTCGCGTTGAGCTCCGCGCCAGCCGCAACGATTACGATTGGCTTGGAGAGGGCTCCTACTTCTGGGAGGACAGCTACGATCGCGCCCACCGGTGGGCTCGGGAGGAATCCCGCAAATCGGGCAGCCGCGTGACCAAACCTGCGGTGCTTGGCGCTGTCATCGACTTGGGTAATTGTCTCAACCTCATCGACTCCGACCACCTCAGCCTGGTCAGGGCCGCCCACGCGGCGTATCTCGATTTATGCCGGGCCTCAGAATCCCCGCCGGCTGAAAACAAGGGACGCGACTTTCGCCAGCGCTACCTTGACCGTGCCGTGTTTGAAACCCTGCACCGGCTCCGCGAGCGCGAAGAAACTCCGGCGTTCGACACCGTGCGGGCCTTCTTCGTGGAGGGCCAGCCATTGTATGCAAATGCCGGCTTGCGCGACCTCGACCACATCCAGATCTGCGTGAGAAATCCCCGCCGCATCGTCGGCTACTTCCACCCGCGCAGCGATGCCGGCTGATCCGTCGGCCCCCGCCCACTGCCAACTGACGACTGAACACCGCCAACTTTCCGCCGCAGGCCGGCCTTGTCTCCACTGGTTGAGATCGGTTCGTTGGGTCCCATGAACGATCGAATGTCGAAACCATGAAAATACAGGATATTGCTCTGGCTTTTGGCTTTGCCGCGGTGGCGATGTTCCTGCTGCTCTGGATACTGGAATGGCGGAGGCGGCAGAAGTATCGGAATGCCAAACTCCCCTTCACCAAGCGCTACCTGCGCCCGCCGGGGGAATCCTTGCGAAGGAAGTTGGATGAGTTTGATGACAGGTTGCTCGACGGGTTGCCATGGCTGTTGGGCCTGACCTTGTTTCTCGGCTTCGCCGTGTATCAGTGCCTTACACATTCGTGGGTTGCTGGTGGGGTCTCGGTAGGCCTCGCGGTTGCTGGTTTGATCTGGTGGGCCATCCGCTTTGAGAAGCATGCCAACAAGCGCCGGGACTATTATCTCGGCTTCCTCGGGGAGCGGGCCGTGGGCGAGGAGTTGAACCAGCTCTTGGCGAAGGGCTGGAGCGTGTTCCACGATGTCCCCTTCGAGGACAATCCTTCGGCCAAAGGGTTCAATGTCGATCATGTTGTCGTCGGAGTGGGCGGACTCTTCGCCATCGAGACCAAGGCGCGGCGGAAGCGCACGGAATCTGGCGGACACGAAGTGACCTTCGACGGCCGCACCTTGCACTTTCCGTGGGGTGCGGAGGATTGGGGGATCAAGAATGCGCGCGAACGTGCGCAGCATCTGGGATCATGGTTGTCCGGGCAGTTGTCCACACCCTTGAATGCCATCCCGGTGCTGGCTTTTCCGGGTTGGATGGTTCATCGACGGGGCGCGAGCGACCTCCGCGTGGTGAGTAGCGCGGAAATCCCCACACTCTTCGCCGGCGAGGAATCGAACCAACGCATCGACCCCGCCACCGTCCAAGCCATCAAGGCCCTGTTGGAGCAGAGATGCCGGGATGTAGAGGCGTGAGGGGGCTTCGTGAGTAGAACCCAGCAAAACGTGTCATAGGCTGACGTTGTAGCCGATCGTCCACAGACGAGGCTACATCCTGGTGCGCATCATGCGCACCATGCTCACGAAAGACCGGACCCTCCGACAGTTCGGCCTCAATGTTGCCCGCGCCCGCGAGGCGCGAGGCTTTTCCCAAGACAAACTGGCCGAGAAAGCGGATATCGATCGGACCTATCTGAGCGGGATCGAGCGCGGAGTGCGCAATCCGGGTATCCGCACGGTGCTCCGTTTGGCAGGAGCCCTGAACGTCGGAGTTGAGCACCTCTGCGAGGGGGTGGACGCTTGAGTCCCGCGCTAACAGGCCGAAAGCGCTCGAGGCCCACCGATTCAGTCCGCCCCAAGCGCAAGTCAAGCAAGGCAACGGCGAGAGTAGCAGACCATGCGGACTCGGGCTATGGAGCCCAGACTCAGCCTAGGTTCATTGATCTGTTCTGCGGGATCGGTGGTTTTCGCGTGGCTTTCGAGCGAGCGGGCGCGCGATGCGTTTTCTCCTCCGACTACGACCGATTCAGCCAGCAGACATACGAGGCAAACTTTGGTGATCGCCCGCATGGCGATATCCATTCTGTTGCTGTCGCTGATATCCCGGCACATGACATCCTGTGTGCTGGATTCCCTTGTCAGCCATTCAGCATCGCGGGGGTGTCAAAAAAGCTCAGCCTCGGTCGGAAGCACGGCTTCGAGGACGTCAAGCAGGGTAATCTTTTTTTCTCCATAGCTGACATCCTCGACTTCCATCGTCCTGCCGCGTTCGTCTTGGAGAACGTTAAGAACCTAAAGGGACATGATGGTGGAAAGACCTTTGAAATCATCCACCGCACACTTACTGAGGCTCTTGGCTATACGGTTTATCACAAAATCATCGACGCAAAGGGCGTAGTGCCCCAGCACCGCGAGCGCATTTTTTTGGTGGGATTTCGCGAGTGGCGCGATTTTGAATTTCCTCGGTTTCCTGCTGTCGGGCCAAAACTCGGTGAAATCTTGGAGCGGTCGCCAAGTCCGAAATACACACTAACTGACCATCTCTGGACTTATCTCCAGAATTATGCTGCCAAGCACCGTGCTGCCGGCAACGGCTTTGGTTTCGGACTTGTCACCGAGCGCGATACCTCTCGCACACTCAGTGCCCGCTACCACAAGGACGGGTCGGAGATTCTGATCGCGCAGAAGGGCAAGAATCCCCGCCGCCTTACGCCTCGCGAGTGCGCTCGACTCATGGGTTATCCGGACTCGTTCAAGATCCTCGTCTCTGATACCCAAGCATATCGTCAGTTTGGAAACTCTGTCGTAGTTCCGGTGGTCGAACGCATCGCCTCGTCCGTTGTGCGCAGTCTACAGCAGCCTGTTGGTTCCCCTCCCAACTTTGTGCTCACAGCGGCAGAGAAGCCAAAGTCCTCGGCGATCCTTCCTCCCCGAACTCGCATCACCTATCCGAAAGGAAGTTCGCGCTCATCGTAAGCTATGGCAACTCTCTCGCTCACCACCATGCGGGCCTATCTGAGCCGAAGCATTTCGAGCCTCAATCGCAACAAGCTCAACGGCCTGCTTGCTGAGGTGGATCTTCGCCGCCATCTGACACACCTCGGCTTTGGTGAGCGTGTGTCGCGGGGAGGGTGGATCGCGCGTCGCGAAGGGATAGGAGAGTTTGGACATCGAACGGCGGTCTTTTTTCCCGAGGTTTTACGCCCTGATGTGGATTATCCGGAGAGTCGTTCAATGCCGTCGCCCGATCACGGCTTACATACAATTTGCGCAACATTTCACCAGACTGGTATCGAAGCCTTCTTTTGTGCAGCCACCGTCAGCGAAAAGAATGAAGCAGGTTCGTTGCGATGGCACGCGATTCAGCTCGGACTCCCGACGCAGCAACACTTTCAAGATTTTCCGCAGTGTGTAGCCTCTCTATTTCGTGGTCGCTCCTCGCGATACAATTTCCTGCGGTATAACGCTGACACGGGGCAAATTCCGGAACTGGCTGTCCCTGATGAATTTTCTAAGGAGCATATGCGCGTAGCGTTTCAGACTGCTTACCTTGCGGAGGTGTCTGACGTGGACGGAATCTTCTGGGGCCAGCAGTTCACCTACCCGCTTGAGGTCAAAGAGAAGACTGCAGCCAACGATAACCGGCTTGGTCCCTACTTCGGGCTTGATGTAGGGCCTTTTGTAAAGTTGGCGTATTACGCCGCGAAGCGTGGCAATCTTCAGTCGCTCTTCATCGTTCGAGAGATAAACAACACGGATGACAGGGAATTGGTGCAGTGGTGGTTCATTACATTCGATCAACTTGCTCGATTCGCCTCGTGGGTGCAGCGAGCAGGAGGCACGAGCATGTCTGGGGGGGCGAGTGCCGTAGTGAGGATTCCGCGAGCTGAGTTTCGGCCGCTCGATGCCGAGAACCTATCGGCGCTGTAGGCATGGCCTTTCATTGCTCCCGTTGGTCAGAGTTGCTCGGCGATCTGGCGGCAGCTTTCTTGGAGGGCGCGGTAGTTTCTCCGGCTGCTGGATTACGCCATCCGAACCGCCATCGTGGCAATGGCCGACGTTTTTAGCCGAAGTAAGCGTTCTGAGGTCATGTCCCTGATTCGGGGCAAAGGCAACAAGGACACGGAGCAAGCCCTGCTGAGCTTGCTTCGTTCAGAAAGAATCACCGGCTGGCGTCGGCATCTGCCCTTGCCCGGCAAGCCCGACTTCGCCTTCCCTAAGCAGAAGGTCGCAGTTTTCGTGGACGGCTGTTTCTGGCACGGCTGCCCGAAGTGCTACACCCGCCCCAAGACCAATCGCGCCTTCTGGGACAAGAAGCGCGAGGACAACATGGCTCGCGACCGCCGCGTCTCCCGCCAACTCCGCGCCTGCGGCTGGAGGGTGATTCGAATTTGGCAGCACGCCTTGAAAAGGTCCCCGCAAACCTGCCTCGCCCGCATTCGGCGGGCAGTCTGATGGAAAATGACAGATAGCGGATGGGGCGGAGGAGGTTGGAGTGATCTCGCGCAGAGGCGCAGGGGCGCGGAGGCGGCGACAACATGAAGTCGGCAACTGACATCCTTCGTGTGGGCCGGGACTTTGTTCCACATCTCAGAGACTCGGCGGCTCGGCGGGAGTCCTCGGTGACGGGTGCGGGGGCGAGTTGCCGCTGAACGATCCGGGCGGCCACGGTCCTCCCACTGGACGCCATTGTCGAGGTGCCATAGATTGCGGACCATGCAAGGGAAGCGCGACTCGGATATCCGGATGAACCGCCGGGATTTTCTCCGCTTGGCCGGGGGAACGGCAGCCGCCTTGGCGCTCGGGCGGACAAAGGTTTTCGCGCAAACTTTGCCAACCGGCCCCGGCGCGATCCGGTTTGCCGTGGTAGGGGACTTCGGCCAGACATTCGCGAACCAGACATTTCCGCTCGACCATGTGGCAGCGATGATTCGGAGCTGGAATCCGGACTTTGTGGTTTCGGTCGGAGACAACAACTACCAACTCGGCCTGGCCGCGACGGCAGACGTGAACATCGGGAAGAATTTCACGGCCTTTGTGTATCCCAAGACCACGGAGATCCCGGTCGAATACCCTTACCCGCCCGGCGCGCCGCCCTACAACCGGTTCATCCCGTGCCTAGGCAACCACGACTACGGAGACGTCCAGAACACGCACATCCCCACTCCGGACAACGTGGCGCTGAGCCAGCCCTACCTCGACTATTTCCGCCGGGCCCTGCGCGAGGGGTTGCCCGCGGCGCCCAACACCACGGTGGCGTTCGCGGACAATGCGGTGGGGCAGACCTACAAACACAACCTCTTCACGGGAGACGTGGAGGATTACGCACCGTTCAGCGAGGCGCAGAACCTGCGGTTCTTCGACGTGAGGCTGGGGACGGCTTCCGGACCGAGTTCGGTGCATCTTTTCGTCTTCGACAGCAATCCCACCACACCCTACGGGCAGTTCTATCAGAACCGCCCCGTGCCCAACCGCAACGGCTCGGGCAGTCCCTACACCGAGATCGCGACGCAGGGCGCATGGCTGCAGCAGCGACTCGCGGCGAGCACGGCGCGCTGGAAAATCGTCATCTTCCACGATCCGCCCTACAACTCCGCCGCCGGCGCCGAAAACGCCGTCTATCAATACGCCTACATGCGCTGGCCCTTCCAGGCCTGGGGCGCGACGGCGGTCATCAGCGGGCACGTGCACAACTACGAGCGCCTGGAAATGCCTGACGCGGATGCCAATGGGCAGCCGGTTTACGGGCAGCCGACGATCCCGTATTTCGTCAACGGTGCCGGCGGGTTCATCCCGGAGCAGGGCTTCGATCCATCCTTTGTCATCGACGGCAGCAAGATGCGTGTCTCCGAATACGGCGCGCAGCTCGTCACGGCGGACGACAATTCGATCAACTTCCTCTTCTTCGACCTCGACGGCGTCCTGCGGGATGTGAAGACCATCTACGCGAACCCGCAGACCGGCGCTCCGCAGGTGGAGTTCGGCGGACGCGAGTTTCCCGTCAATGCCGCCGCCGGGACGGTGCAGATCCCCGTCACGCGCCTGGGCGATGCGAGCCAACCCATCTCGGTGAACTTCGCCACCGTGGACGGGACGGCCCTCGCGGGGGTCAATTATGCCGCGTCCTCCGGCACTCTCCATTTCGCCGCCAACGAGAGGGAAAAGACGATCCCGATCACGATCTATCCGCCGCCGGCCTTCGGTCCGGGTGTCGTGCCGTGGGAATCGCTCATCTTCTCCATCACCCTCACCGCGCCCAACCCGGGCACCCTCGGCTTCTTCAACTTCGCCTCGGTGATCCTGGTCAACACGGTCGACACGCCGCTGACGAATCAGGACCTCTTCATAGTCCAGACCTTCCGCGACCTCTTCCAGGTCGAGCCCACGCCGGCGGAGTTGACGGCGGCCAGGACCGCCATCGGTGCCTCCGACCGCCCGCTGGCCCGGGCCAAGTGGATCTACCAGCTGTTGGTCTCGAACTACGCCGCGGAACCGGTCTTTCCCGTGGTGCAGATCTACGCGCCGTTCATCCTGTCCTTCACCGCCGTGGCCGAAAACCGCGCCATCCCGCCGAGCTTCGCGGACCTGCAGAACGGCATCCACCTCTACCTCGAAGCGGCGAACACCGACGAAGCCCGCTCCACGGTCAGCACGGCCTTCAACCAGAACCTGCTCGAGGTCTTCAACGACAAGCTCCCCGGCTTCGCCACGGACAACACGCTGTTCATCCAAACCGTTTACCTTGCCGCCGTGACCAAGTCCTCGACCGACTTTTCGCCGGCGAACCTTTCGTCCGCGGCGACCCAGGCGGATCTCGACTACTGGCTTCCGCTGTTGGCCTCCAGCACGCCGGCCGAGCTCACCGCCCGGCGCAACCTCATGCTCGGGAGGATCTCCACGCAGAGTTTCAACCCGCCGCCGGCCTCCGGCATGACGCCCTTCGACCTGACCGTGACGAACAACAACGCCGTGCTCGTCTCGATCGTGCTCGCCGGGCTTCTGCGGCAGCAGTTGACCTACCCGGATTTCTTCAACGGCTACCTCTTTCCGGTGGATCAGGGCGGCGAAACCGTCCTCATCGACCACATCTTCAACATCATCCAATCCGCCGACTACGCCGCGCGCTTCCGCGTCACTTCCTACGAGGGCTTCATCGATTCGGTGAAAAGCAGCCTCCCTCCCGCCGACAGGCTTCCCGGGGCCGACCCGGAACGCGATGGCCTGACCAACTTCCAAGAATATTCCTTTGCCCTCGAGGGCAGATCCGCGGCGAGTTCATCGGTCACCGAGATCGAAATAGAAAACTCCGGCGGCCAGAAGTTCGCGCTCTTTTCCTACCGTCAGGCGACCAATGTGAAGCGCGTCGAATTCGTGATCCTCACCTCGACCGACATGAAGACTTGGTCCGTCGCCTCGAACGCGGTGGCCGCCGGGGGCGTTGACATGGGAACCTACGTCAAGAAGCGCGTCATGATCCCCGTCTCCGCATCCGCCGACCGCCTCTTCATCCGCGTCCTCGTCCGCCCCACTTCCTGAGCAACTTCGTTGTAGCTCGTCCCGCGTCTTCCTACAGCGGTTTCAGAAAGCATGTAGCCACGGATTGGGGAAGATCGGAGAGGATAAGCAGAGGAAAGTTGTGTCGGCTGACCCCGGCACAACTTCGAGTCCTCTGAGGGAGCCATCAACGCACGATCAGATGAGCTATTCTTGCGATATGGCGCTTGGCTCGCCGTCAGGAAGCCCTTTTTGCGCCGGTGTGCCGGCGCAAAACATCCTCCTCAATCCTCTGCTATCCGTGGCTATGACTTTTCCGAAAATGCTCTAGCGGCCGAACCAGGCCATCCACGAATCCTGGAAGGCGACCGGGACGCCATGTTGGCGGCACACGCGGATGGTGTGCCCGGTGCCGCCGGCCTCGGGGTCGGTGAGATCCACGTAGAAGAGGCCGCAGACGGATGGGGGAAATTCGTCGGAATGTCCGAGCACCTTCATCGTGTCGCGGATGAGGTAGGACGCCTTGGCGGCGAGTCGCGGGGACTTGGCCCGCCGGTAAACGACCCCGGCGTTGCGCGGCGTGGCGGCGATGGTGGCCTCGACGATCTTCTCCTCCTGGATCTTGCCTGCCGACTCGGGTGAGGCATACGTCGCGTCGGCGAACCGGACCTTCGTGCGGTGGGTCGGGTAGGGCGCCACGACCTGCAAGCGCGAGGGGTCCTCGTCGGCCACACCGGCGGCGAAGGATTCGTCGCTGCCCTCGGCATTGCCCGATCGGAAACGCAATTGCGGGAACTCGCGGGCCAGCCGTGCGGCGAAGGCGCGGGCCGCAGCGGCATCCGCCGGACCGATGGCACGCCGGCCTTCGAGCAGCACGACCGGGGCCGGGCCGGAGACGAGTTCGGCGAACTCCTGCAGGGTCATGGCCGGGCTGGGTGCATTGGTAGGCATGCCGGGCATCATGCCGTGCCTTTGCCTGAGCCGGGAAGGTGAGCGTGTGTCATAGCCGAGCCGCCGGCCCGGCAGCCTGATCCAACCGGGAAGGAATGCGTCAGGGGGAGTTGGGGCGCGTCCGCCGAACCTTCAGCATGCGAATAAGCAACCCGGCCGCGGCCGCGCAGGCGAGGAGGGCCCAAGTGCTTGGTTCCGGCACGGTGGTGACGGTGAATTGCAAGCTGGTGCTGTTGGTCGTGAACGTTCCGGCGAAGCCTCCGCTGTTGACGAAGTAGAAGTCGTCCACCGCGATGGTGTTGGTGAAGAAGTTGATCAAGGTATAGGTCGCACCTTCGCTCCAGCCCGCGTCGAGAAAACTGAAGCCGTAGTTCGTCCCGAATCCCTGCAGGGCGCCTGTCACGTCGAGGAGGTCCGTGGTCGGCCCCAACTCGAAGACGAGCAGACCGTCCTGCCAGAAAAGATTCTGTGCGGTCAGCGTCCCCGGGGACGAGCCCGGTGCGACGGACCCGCCGTTGAGGGTGATCGTGCCCACGATGCCGCTGCCTCCGAGCGTGCCGCCGCTGTTGACCGTCACCTCGCCAAGGCCGAAGGACAAATCTCCGTCCACCACAAGCGCGCCCGCATTGACCGTGGTGCCGCCGATGAAGGCGTTCTGGCCCGAGAGGGTCAGGGTGCCGGCCGATTCCTTCACCAGCGCGCCGCTGCCCGCGATGTTGCCGGAGAAATTGCCGGAATTCACGGTGAGCGAGGTCGCGGAATTGGTGCCGGTGTTGACCGTGC
>CAZSUJ010000036.1:0-17060 GCA_964609925.1 uncultured Chthoniobacter sp.
TCGATGTTCGCCGGGTCCTACCACAGCGTGTTCAAGGGGCGGGGGATGAACTTCGACGAGGTGCGCGAATACACACCGGGAGACGAAATCCGCTCGATCGACTGGAACGTGACCGCGCGCATGAACGCGCCCTTCGTCAAGAAGTTCACGGAGGAGCGCGAGCTCACCGTCATGCTGGTCGTGGACGTGAGCGCGTCGGGAGACTTCGGCAGCGTCGCTTCGAGTAAGCGCGAGCTGGCGGCGGAGGTCGCCTCGATCCTCGCCTTCAGCGCCATCCAGAACAACGACAAGGTCGGGCTCCTGCTCTTCACCGACGAGGTGGAGCTCTTCATCCACCCGAAGAAGGGCCGCATGCACACGCTGCGCCTCATCCGCGAGATGCTTTACTTCCGTCCCCGCCGCCGCGGCACGAACCTCGCCGCCGCGTTGGAGTATCTGAACAAGGTCGTGACCCGCCGCGCGGTCGTTTTCCTCATCTCCGACTTCCTCGCCGAGGGTTACAGCCGCCCGCTCGCCGTCGCGGCCCGCCGGCACGACCTCGTCGCCATCCCCGTCGTGGATCCGGGTGAGGAGGATCTGCCGGACGTCGGTCTGGTCACGCTGGAAGACCCCGAGACGGGGGAGCAGATCGATGTGAATACCTCGAGCCGCGCGCTGCGCGGGGCCTACCTCGCGCTGGAAGAACAGCGCAAGAAAGGCGTCGAACAGGAATTCCGCAAGCTGGGCATCGACATGATCCCGCTGCACACCAACGAGGACTATCTCCACGTGCTGCGCGCGTTTTTCGACCGCCGCGAACAACGGCAACTGAGCGCCTGAGTCATGACACCCGCCGACGCCACCGCGGCTGACCTGCCGCACGAAATCGCCGGACCGGTCTGGTATCTGCCGTTCCCCTTGCCGGTGATGATCGCCGCCGGAGTGCTGCTCGCCGTTCTCCTCGGACTCGCGATCTGGGCCTTTGTCGCGTGGCGGCGGCGCGTGGCGCGCCGCCCGCTCACGCCGCTGCAGCGGGCGCTGGCCGAGATCGGGCGCGCCCGGGCGGCCGCGGCCGAGCGTCCGCCCTACGAGTTCAGTATCGAGGTGTGCGACATCCTGCGCTCCTACCTCACGGCCGAGCACCGGCTGCCCGCGACCACGCAGACTTCCTACGAGTTCCTGCAGACGGCGCGGGGGAGCGGGATGTTCGACGAGGACCGGATCGGACGGCTCACGCGGTTCCTCGACAAGGCGGACATGATCAAGTTCGCGCGGGCCGACGCGACGGCGGCGGACAACGGTGAACTGGCCGACTTGGCGGAGGACCTGGTGAAAGGAGGGAAGCCCGATGTCGTGGCTGCCTGACTTTTCCGGGCTCTCGTTCGCGCAGCCCCAGTTCCTCTGGTTGCTGCTGCTGATTCCCGTCCTGGCCTGGCTCAAGGGCAAGATCGGCGGCACGCCCGGCGTGCTGTTCTCGACCACCCGGACCGTAGCCAAGATCGGCGGTCGCCGGCGCTCGCGCGCGGGCGACTTCCTCACCGGCCTCCTCTTCCTCGCCCTCGCCTGCCTCATCCTCGGGCTGGCCCGCCCGCAGCTCGGCAAGACGGTGACGCGCACGCAGGCCAGCGGCGTGGACATCATGCTCGTGATGGACGTCTCGCGCTCGATGCTGGCCGAGGACTTCACCATCGGCGGACAGCGGGCCAACCGCCTCGAGGCGGTCAAGCGCGTCACCGAGCAGTTCATCGCGGCCCGTCCGAACGACCGTATCGGCATCGTTGCCTTCGCCGGTCGTCCCTACCTCGTGAGCCCGCTCACCCTCGACCACGACTGGCTGCGCCAGAACCTCGACCGCACGCGCATCGGCCTCGTCGAGGACGGCACGGCCATCGGCTCGGCGCTCGCCGCGGCCTCGAACCGGCTCAAGGACAAGGAGGCCAAGACGAAGCTCGTCGTGCTGTTGACCGACGGCGACAACAACGCCGGCCGCGTCACCCCGCTCACCGCAGCCGAGGCCGCGAAGGCCCTCGGGATCAAGGTTTACACCATCGGCTCGGGCACCCGCGGGAACGCGCCGTTCCCGTTCGTCGATCCCTTCGGACGCACGGTTTACCGGCAGATCCCCGTCGAGTTCAACGAGGACAGTCTGCGCGAGATCGCGGACATGACCGGCGGCATCTACTTCCGTGCGACCGACACGCAGTCGTTGCAGCGCATCTTCGCGGAGATCGACGAGCTGGAGAAATCGAAGGTCGAGGTCCAGCAGGTGGTCCAATACCGCGACCTCTTCCCGTGGTTCGTGCTCGTTGGCACGGTGCTGCTGGCGGCGGAGACCTTCCTCGGACAAACAATATGGAGACGGCTGCCCTGACCTTCGCGCGCCCCGCGCTGCTGCACTTCCTGTGGCTCCTGCCGCTGGTCGTCGCCCTCTTCTGGTGGGCGGAGACGAGGCGCAGGGCGCTCATCGGCCGCATCGTCGCGCCCAAGCTCCGCGCGCTCCTGGCCGGGAACACGAGCCCGTTGCGCCGCTGGTTCCGCATGGCCTGCGTGCTCGGTGCCCTCGGCTTCCTCATCATCACGATGGCCGGTCCGCGCCTCGGTTACGACACGCTGGAGGTTCCGCACCGCGGACGCGACGTCATCATCGCGATGGACGTCTCACGCTCGATGCTGGCCACGGACGTCGCGCCCAACCGCCTCGATCGTTCCAAGCTCCTCGCCGAGGACCTCATCGACGAACTCAGCTCCGACCGCGTGGGCCTCATCGCGTTCGCCGGGTCGGCCTTCCTGCAGGCGCCGCTCACGCTGGACCACGGGGCGGTGCTCGCCGCGCTCGACGAGATGGACACGACGGTGATTCCCAAGGGCGGTTCGAACATCGCCGCCGCCATCCGCATGGCCGAGGAAGCTTTCGGCAAGGCCGAGGGCTTCTCCCGGGCGCTCATCATCATCTCGGACGGCGAGGAACTCGACGCCGACGGGGTGGCAGCCGCCAAGCAGGCGGCCGCGGCCGGCATCCGCATTTTCACGGTCGGTGTCGGGTCGGCCGAGGGCTCCGAGATCCAGCTCGATAGCGGCGATTTCGTCCGTGATCCCGCCGGCAAGGTCGTGCGTTCGCGGCTCGACGAGGGCCGTATGAAGCAGATCGCCGAGGCCACCGGCGGATTCTACACGCCGCTCGATGAAGGGGCGGCGCGCCGGCTCGCGGTGGACGGAGTGGGCAAGTTGGCCGAGGCGGAGTTTTCCGCGAACACCTCGCGCCGTCCGATCGAGCGCTACCAATGGCCCCTCGGCGCCGCCATCGCGCTGCTCATGTTGCAGACGCTCGTGGGAGAGCGCCGTCGCCGCCCCGTCGCCGCACTCGCCTTCGTTCTGTGGGCCTCCCTCTCGCCGGCCGCATGGGCCGTGCCTTCCGGCGTGGCCGCCTACGAGCAGGGCGATTACGAGCAGGCGCGCAAGGTGTTCGAGAAGCGCCTGCGCAGCGAGCCCGACGCGCCGAACCTTCAGATGAACGCCGGCGCCGCCGCCTACCGCCTCAAGGACTACGCCAAGGCCGCCGAGTATTTCTCCCGCGCCATGCTCTCGGAAGACCCGGCCCTGCGCTCGGCAGCGGAGTTCAACCTTGCCAACACGCTCTTCCGCCTCGGCCAAGGCCAGGAGGAGCGCGACAAAAAGAAGACCGATTGGAAGGACGCCATCGCGAAATACGACGCCGCGCTCAAGACCCGCCCCGACTACACGGAGGCGAAGGAGAACAAGGAACAGGTGGAAAAACTGCTCCAGCAACTCGAGGAGGAAGAGAAAAAGGAAAAAGAGCAGAACAAGGACCAGCAAAAGCAGGACCAGAAGAAGGACCAGAAGCAGGATCAGAAAGACCAGCAGAAGCAGGATCAGCAGCAAGGGGGTGATCAGAAGCAGGACCAACAACAGTCCGGCGGCGATCAAAAGAATGACCAGAAGGACCAGTCCGGCGGCGACCAGCAAAAGGACCAGCAGCAACAGGGCGGCGAGGGGAAGAAGGACGAGCAGCAGCAGGGCGGAGGCCAGCAGAAGGATCAACAGCAGCAAGGCGGCGACCAGAAGCAGGACCAACAACAGGGTCAAGGCGACCAGCAGAAAGACCAGCAGCAGGGCGGAAAGGACAAGGACCAGCAATCCGCCGACGGCGGCGATCAAAAGAAGGACCAACAAGGCGGTCAGGGCCAGAAGCAGAAGGATCAGCAGGGCGGCAACGAGAAAAAAGACCAGCAGGGCGGAGGCGGCGACCAGAAGGAGCAGCAGCAGGGCGAGGGCGAGAAGAAGGAGCAGTCACCTTCCGGCAGCGAGCGCGATGAGAAAGGCGAGCGCGGCGAGAAGGAGTCCGACCAGCAAAAATCCCCGCAAGGCGGCGGCAACCAACCGCCGCAGGATCAAAAAGGACCGCAGGGTGAGCAGGGACAAGAGGAGGGCCCGGATGGCGAGGGCAGCCAGCCGCAGACCGGTTCCTCGCGTCCGCTCGACGGTTCCGGCGACAAGCCGGCGCCGGTGCCGCAGAGTTCCGGCGAGAAGAAGGAAGGCGAACTGCGGGCTGCCGGGGCGGCCCAGGAAGGCGGGCAGGACCAGCAGGGTGCAGCCGAAGCCATGGCCGAAGCCGAGGCGGAGGAAGACGGCAAGATGAGCGCCACGCAGGCGCGCGCCTTGCTCCGCTCATTGCAAAACGAGGAGGAGCAGGTGAACCTGCTCGAACGGAGGAACATTCAGGATGTCTCACGGGATTGGTAGCATGAGGACGGCGATGCACAGGGGGCTCATTCTCTTCGCGGCGGCGTTGTTCTGCGCGGCTGCCAACCCGTCGCGGGCCGAGGTGGTCACCTCGCTCAGTTCGCAAGTCGGCCAGGTCGGCGTGCCGCTCCAGCTGCAATACCAGTTCGTCAACACGCCCGACCCGAGCGATATGCCGCGCTCGATCATGGTGGATGGTCTGGAGATCCGGCTCACCGGCACATCGCGTCGCGTGGAGATGGTCAACTTCCGCACGTCCTCCACGATGATCTACGCCTACACCGTCGTCCCCGAGCGCCCCGGGAACTTCACCATCCCGGGCTTCGCCGTGCAGGCGGGCGGACAGCAGATCCGCACCGACTCGATCGACCTTCAGGTTGGCGGTGGCGGGGCGGTGGCGCAACCCGCGCCGGGCGGACGTCAGGTCGCACCCGGGGCCCCGCCCGCCGCGCAGCGTCGGCCCGGTTCGTCCGGGAGCCAACCGCGCCGCAACGACGCCGGACAGCCGGCCGAGTTTTTCGGCGAACTCGTCATGGGTGCGAAGTCGGCCTACGTCGGCGAGGTTGTCCCGGTCGAGTTGCGCTACTACTTCCGCTCGGACATCCAGTTCGACAACCTGCAGCGTCCGGGCTTCGCGGGCGACGGTTTCACCGCCTCGCCGCTGAGCGAACCCGAGCAGACCGAGCAGATCCTCGACAACGTTCCCTACAATGTCGTCACCTTCCGCAGTGCGATCACGCCGGTGAAGACGGGCGAGATCGAGATTCCCCCCGCCATCATGGACGGTCAGATGGTTGTGCGCGGCGGTCCGTCGGGCATTGATCCCTTCTTCGACCAGTTCTTCCAGAACATGCCCATGCCCGGCTTCGGCCGTCCGCAGCCGATCCAGGCTCGCACCGAGGCGCGCAAACTTTCCGTGCAGCCGCTGCCCAAGGAAGGACGGCCGGACAGCTTTGGCGGAGCGATCGGACAATTCACCCTCGACGCCACGGCCAGCCCGCGCACCGCGGGGCCCGGCGAGCCCGTTGCGTTGAGCTTGGCGGTGGAAGGACGAGGGAATTTCGACGCCATCACCCCGCCCGTGCTCACCGGCGCAGACGGCTGGCGCACTTACGCGCCGAAGGAAACCTTCACCGCCGACGACGCCATCGGCTACGGCGGGAAGAAGACTTTCGAGATCAACATGGTGGCGCGCCGCGACCAGACCGCCACTCCGGGCGCCGAGTTCTCCTATTTCGACCCGCTGAAGAAGGAATACCTCACCCTCAAGGCAGAGCCCATCACCGTGCAGGCGTCGGGCGGCGGGGCCGGGGCGGACAAACCTTCCGCGCCTTCCACAGCCGCGTCGCCCGGTGCTACTCCCGCGGCGACCTCCCCGGCTGCAGAACCGGCCGAGGACGTCGGCCCGCTCGCCACCGCCCTCTCCCCGCGCGCGTCGTCGTTCCGTCCGCTCGTGGTCGATCGGACCTTCCGAGCCCTCCAGATTGCCGCCCTCATCGCCGTGATCCTCTCCATCCCGTGGCTCATCTGGGTGGCACGTCGCGCCGGAAAGAGCGCGCGCACCGCCGAGGCGGAGGCTCTGGTCCGTTCGTCCAAGGCGCGCTGGCAGGCGGCTTCCGATCGCGCCGAGTTCTACGGTGCCGCGGCCGATTTCCTCAAGGCGAGGCTCGCCTTGCTCGATGACCGGCCGGTTGCGTTGGTCGAGACCGACGAGGCGCTCGGACGCCGGGTCACCGACCTGCTCGAGCGGCGCGGGTTGCAGTCGGTGTTGGCCCGGCGCGACGAGTTGAAATACGGTGGTGGCGGCGGCGGGGCCATTGACCCGATCGAGCGCCGCCAGATCGTCGAACTGCTCGAGAAATTCGCCTCCAACCATGCGTGACAAACTTTTCGCCCTCCTGATCCTCCTCGCCGCCTGCGGTGTGATGCCGCTCGGCGCGCAACCCGCGGACGAAGCCACCGTCTTCGAGGAGGGCAACCGCGCCTACGCCGAGGGCGACTACGGGAAGGCGCAGGATCTTTACGAGCAACTCGTCAAGGCCGGCTCGGTCAATTCCGCCGTCTATCTCAACCTCGGCCACGCCGAGTTCCGGCTCGGACGCGAGGTTCCCGCGGCCATCAACTACCGCCGCGCGCTCATGCTCGACCCGGCCAACTCCGCCGCGCGCTCCAGCCTCGAGCATGTCATGGCCAAACTCGGCGTGCCCGCGCCCGGCCTCGGCGCGCCCGAGATTATCGGACAATATGTCTCCTTCGACCTCCTCGTCCTCGCTGGCAGCCTCCTTTTCTGGGCCGGCATCCTCCTCGTGGTCTATGCCGTCTTCGGTGCGAAACGCCGTCCCGGTCTTGTTGCCGCCGGCATCTTCATCTCAATCCTCGGCTCGACGGCCGTGGCCGTTTCCTGGGCCGGCGATTCGCGCGTCGCCCTCGCCCAGACCAGCATGGTCACGGGCGACGGCGTCGAGGCGCTGAGCAGTCCTGCCGACAACGCCAAGAAACTGACCGACCTCCCCGCCGGAACCCCCGTGCGCGTGGTCGCGGCGCGTGACGACTGGTCTCTCGTGCGTCTGCCCATCGGGGTCGACGGCTGGGTTCGCAGCTCCGCGCTCGAACCCGTCTTCCCCGGCGCTCTGCCCGAGGCCCCGTGACGGCCCGGGCCGCCATGGCGTTGTTGCTCGGCGTCGCGGCGGTTCACGGTGGATGGAAGGAAGAAGCCGCCGGCCTGCGCGCCGGTCCCTTTCCGCCGCCACCCGCGGAACTCCGGGCGCGCTATTCCTTCGGGTGGAGCGGGATCGAGGCGGCGGAGGCGGATGTGGACCTGCGTCGCGGACGTGATGGCGTGTGGACGGCGCGCGTCACCGGCGGCACCACCGGCGCGGCGCGTGCGTTGTGGAAAATGGACGCCGACTACGAGGCCCGCGTGCTCGAGACGGGTTGGCATTCCCTCGGCGCGGTGCTCGGCGAGACCTACCTGTTCTTCCGCGCCGTCGAGACCATGACCTTCCCTCCCGGCGGCGTGCGGTCACGGCGGGTCACGGACAAACCGGGCGCCGGCCCCGCGGAATGGCAGGATTACCGGGCCCCGGCCCTGCGCGACATGGCCGGCGCACTGCTGCTCGCGCGCAGCCAACCGTTGGCCGACGGCGATGAGTTGTCGCTCGCCGTCTTCCCGGGCGAGGGGATGTATCTCGTGCGCGTCCGCGTCGAGGGCCGCGAGACCATCCGCTGGCAGGGCGACGACCGCGCGGTCATCCGGCTCTCCCTTCGCATCGACTCGATCAAACGCGACCACACCCTGCAGCCGCACCGCAAGTTCCGCAGCGGCACCGTCTGGGTCAGTAACGATGAAATCCGGCTCCCCCTCCGCGTCGAAGTCGGCGTCTTCATCGGCCACGTCTTCGCCGAACTCCTCTCCCTGCGAACCCGGGATTGACCAAACTGCGTCCCTGCCCGAAGTCCTCCGCTCCGTGGGGTTCGGCAGCTTCGATCGAATCCTTCACAAGTCATTGATTGTGGAGGAATGGGCAGGAGTGGATTCGAACCACTGAAGGCAAGAGCCAGCAGATTTACAGTCTGCCCCGTTTGGCCACTCCGGAACCTGCCCGAAAGATTGCCGCGGCGGCGGGCGGTCAGCCCGCAGTCCGCGGTTCGAGGACTATGCGTTTGATGACGACTTTTTCCAAGGGAAAGTTGTTGCGGTCGGTGCGCTGGCGGCTGATGAACTCGAGATGCTCGAGTCCCTCGAGGACGCGGCCGAAGACGGTGTATTGGCCGTTGAGCGCGGGCATGGGCTTGAGGGTGACGTAGAACTGGCTGCCGTTGGAGACGCGGGCGGGGTTGACCGTGTTGTCGAGGCGGGCCATGGCGATGGAGCCTTTCAGGTGGGGCAGGCGGATTTCGGCGGGGATGGTCCAACCCGGGCCGCCGGTGCCGGTGCGGTCGTTGGGGCCGCGCTTGCTGTAGGGGTCTCCGGTCTGCACGAGGGTGCCGGGGAAGGCGCGGTGGAACTGCATGCCCTTGTAGAATCTCTGCCGCACGAGCGCCTTCATGTTCTCGGTGTGGAGCGGGGCGGCTTCGTCGTAGAGGCCGAGGACGACACGTTTGAGTTCGGGGTCCTTGCCGACCTTGATGTCCATGACGACGACGTCCGGCCCGAGTTGCTGGGCGCAGACGCGGGTGCTGACGAGCAGGGCGAGTAGGAGGGCAGCGAGGACGAAGCGTGCGGTCATGGGAACTACGGTTGGTGAAGTGCCGCCGCGAGGCAAGGGCGAAGTGCCCGATGCCGCCGGGGAGATCTTGATGATTTTTTGATGCCTCGGGGGCGCCGCTTGATTAACGCCCTGCGCGTTGCCCGGGCAGAGTTGCTTCATGCATCAACCGGTCAACCCGCAGCCGCTCTTCGAACCGCAGCTTCTCCGCCAGGCGGCGGCCGGGGCTCTGGCGAAGCTGGATCCGCGCCACCAACTGCGCAATCCCGTGCTCCTCATCGTCTGGCTCGGCTCGGCTGTCACGACTGGGTTCGCCGTGATCCAGCCGTCCTCCTTTCATATCCAACTTGCGGCCTGGTTGTGGTTCACCGTGCTATTCGCCAACTTCGCCGAGGCGCTGGCTGAGGGGCGAGGGAAGGCGCAGTCGGCCTCGCTGCGCAGGCTGCGCACCTCGACGCTGGCGCGGCGGCTCGATCGCGACGGACGCGAGGACTCGGTGGCGGCGGCGGAGTTGCGGCGGGGCGACCGAGTCGTGTGCGAGTCGGGCGACGTCATCCCCTCGGACGGCGACGTGATCGAAGGCATCGCGACGGTGGACGAATCCGCCATCACCGGCGAATCGGCCCCGGTGGTGCGTGAGAGCGGGGGCGACCGGAGCGCGGTGACCGGCGGCACCAGGGTGCTGAGTGACCGTATTGTCGTCGAAGTAACCAGCGAGCCGGGCGACAGCTTCCTCGACCGCATGATCGGGATGGTCGAGTCGGCCAAGCGCCAGGCGACCCCGAACGAGAAGGCGCTGACCGTGCTCCTGCTCGCGCTCACGGCCGTCTTCCTTGTGGTCGTCTGCACGCTCCCCGCCTTCGTGGCCTACGCGCGGAGTCAGGGCGGCGGCGACGCCGTCATCCCGGTGCCGGTGCTCATCGCCCTGCTCGTTTGCCTGATCCCCACAACGATCGGTGCGCTCCTCAGCGCCATCGGCATCAGCGGCATCGACCGTTTGACGCGCCGCAACGTCATGGCCACCAGCGGCCGCGCGGTCGAGGCGGCGGGCGACATCGATGTCCTCCTGCTGGACAAGACGGGCACGATCACGTTGGGCAACCGCGAGGCGGTGGAGTTCCTCCCCGCGCCGGGGATCGACGCGCGCCGTCTGGCGGAAGCGGCGCAACTCGCATCCTTGGCCGATGAGACGCCGGAGGGGCGCTCGGTCGTCGTGCTGGCCAAGCAGCAGCACGGTTTGCGCGCACCCGAGGCGACCGGCCACGAGGCGCGCTTCGTCCCCTTCACCGCGCAGACCCGCATGAGCGGCGTGGACTTCTCCTCTCCGGCCCGGAGCATCCGCAAGGGCGCGACCGACTCCGTGGCCGCCTGGGTGCGCAGCCAGGGCAGCAGCGTCCCGGACGAGGCGCTGCGCACCGCCGAGAACGTGGCGAAGGAAGGCGGCACGCCGCTTCTCGTTGCCGAGGACGCCGTGGCGCTCGGCGTGGTCCACCTCAAGGACATCGTGAAGGGCGGTATCCGCGAGCGCTTCGCCCAGCTGCGGCGCATGGGCATCCGCACGGTCATGATCACAGGCGACAATCCGCGCACGGCGGCGGCGATCGCGGCCGAGGCCGGAGTGGACGACTTCCTTGCCGAAGCCACGCCCGAGGACAAGCTGGCGCGCATCGCGGCGGAGCAGCAAGCCGGGCACCTCGTGGCCATGACGGGCGACGGGACCAACGATGCGCCGGCCTTGGCCCAGGCCGACGTGGGCGTGGCCATGAACACCGGAACGCAAGCCGCCCGCGAGGCCGGCAACATGGTGGACCTCGACAGCAACCCGACCAAGCTCATCGACGTTGTGGAGATCGGGAAGCAGATGCTGGTCACCCGCGGGGCGTTGACCACGTTCAGTCTGGCCAACGACGTGGCGAAGTATTTCGCCATTCTGCCGGCGCTCTTCGTCTCGCTCTACGCCGCGACCGGCGCCGAGGCCGGCCCGCTGGCGGCGCTCGACGTGCTGCGGTTGCACTCTCCCGAGTCGGCCATCCTTTCCGCCGTCATTTTCAACGCGCTCGTTATTATCGCACTCGTCCCGCTCGCCCTCCGTGGGGTGGCCCATCCGCCGATGCCGGCCAGCGCGATGCTGCGCCGCAACATCCTCATTTACGGCGTGGGCGGCGTCATCGCCCCGTTCGCCGGGATCAAGATCATCGACCTCGCGCTCACCGCGCTCCACCTCGCCTGAAGCCATGACCACCTTGCTTGCCATCCTCCTCTGCCTCGCTCTGCCCGCAGTGCTTTCGTGGCCGCTCGGCCGCTACCTCGCGGGAGTCATGCAGCCCGCTGCTCCGGGGCGCGGGCTTGACGGTTTGTTCTATGCGGTCGCCGGTCCGCTGGCCCGAGAGGAGCAGGATTGGAAGCGCTATCTCGTGGTGATGGGCATTTTCAACTTGGTCATGTTCGTGTTCGCCGCCGCCGTGCTGGCCACCCAGCAATGGCTGCCTTGGAACCCTGACGGCAAAGGCGCCCTCACTTGGGACCTGATCTTCAACACGACGGCATCCTTCGTCACCAACACCAATCTCCAGCACTACTCGGGCGAGGTTTCCATGAGCCACTTCTCGCAGGTCTTCGCCTTGATGTGGCTGCAGTTCGTCTCGGCCGGGACGGGTTTGGCCTGCCTGGCTGCGATGGCGCGGGCCCTGGCCGGAGCACCGACCGTGGGCAACTTCCTCACGGACGTGCAGCGTGCGACCTTCCGCGTCCTCCTCCCGTTGGCCCTCGTCTTGGCCGGAATCTACGTCCTCGGCGGCATGCCGATGACCGCTGGCGGCGCGGTCGAGGCCCGCACGCTAGAGGGCGCGGTCCAGACCATCGCCCGCGGGCCGGTGGCCGCCTTCGTGGCGATCAAGCAGATCGGCACCAACGGCGGCGGTTTCTTCGGGCCGAACTCCACGCATCCGCTGGAGAACCCCGGGCAGCTGACGAACGTCGTCTCGATGATCGGCATCATCCTGATCCCCATGGCGTGCGTGTGGATGTTCGGTTGCATGACCGGCCGCATGCGGCACGCGGCGATTCTCTTCGCCGCCATGCTCGTCCTCATCGGCGGCAAGCTGGCGTGGGCGATGTGGACGGAAAGCGCGCCCACCCCCGCGTTCGCCGGGCTCCCGATCAGCCAGTCCGTCGGCAACCTCGAGGGCAAGGAACTGCGTCTCGGGGCCGCGACCGGTCCGTTGTGGGCGGTGCTCACAACCTGCACCAGCAACGGGTCGGTCGGCGCGATGCACGACAGCCTGAATCCGCTGACCGGACTCTCGCCGCTGGTCGGCATGTGGCTCAACGAGACCTTCGGCGGCGTGGGCGTGGGCATGATCAACATGTTCATCTACATCGTCGTGGCCGTGTTCCTGGCCGGCATGATGATCGGCCGGACGCCCGAATACATGGGCAAGCGGGTCGAGGCGAAGGAGATGTTGCTCGCCTCGGGAGCCCTGCTGGCCCACCCGCTTTTAATTCTCGGCGGCACGGCGCTCTTCGCGGTGACCTCGTGGGGCGTTTCCACCATCGCCAACCCCGGCCCGCACGGGTTCTCGGAGATCCTCTACGAGTTCAGCTCCGCGGCGGCCAACAACGGTTCCGGCTTCGAGGGACTCGGCGACAACACGGTGCCGTGGAACGTCGCCACCGGTCTGGTCATGCTCCTCGCGCGCTACATCCCGATCGTCCTTCCGCTGGCCATCGCGGGCTCGCTGGCGCGGAAGCGCGTCGTCGCCGAAACGGCCGGCACGCTGCCGGTGGACACGCCGACCTTCGGGCTCATGCTGCTCGGTGTCATCGTGCTGCTGGGCGCGCTCACCTTCCTGCCCGCCGCCGTGCTCGGACCGGTGGCCGACCACCTTGTCGCCGTGCAAACGTTCCATCCGCAACCATGAATGCCTTGATCGCTTCCATCCGCCTTGCCGTCTTCTCCATCATCGTGTGCTGCATCGCCTATCCGCTTGCGGTGTGGGGCTTCGCCCGCTTCGCCTCTCCGGAGACGGCGGAAGGTAGTCTCGTGCGCGGACCTGACGGAACGGTGATCGGCAGCGGCCAGGTCGGCCAGGTTTTCTCCTCGCCGCGGTATTTCTGGCCGCGGCCGTCCGCGGTCGACTACAACGCAGCCGCGGCCGCCGGCAGCAACCTCTCGCCGACCGGCGAAAAGGTGCGCGAGCGCGGCCTCAAGATGGCGGAACTCCACGGGGCCACGTCCGCCAACCCTCTGCCGCCCGACCTTGCCACGGCCTCCGGCTCCGGCCTTGATCCGGACATCTCGCTGGAAGCCGCGCTGTTCCAGGTGCTGCGGGTGGCCGCCGAGCGGCGGCTCCCCGAGGCCGACGTGCGGGCCCTCGTTACCCGCCTCGCCGCGTCGAACCCGCTCGCGCCGCGCCCGCGCGTCAATGTTTTGCAGGTGAACCTCGCGCTCGATGCGTTAGCCTCCGCCCCATGAAGCCCGGTCGGTTGCGCATCTACCTCGGGATGTGCCCCGGGGTGGGCAAGACCTACGAGATGCTCCTCGCTGCTCAACAGCGGCAGGAGGAGGGACGCACGGTGCTCGTCGGCTGGATCGAGACCCACGGACGCGTCGAGACCACGGTGGTCGCGGCGGGCCTGAAGCGAGTGCCTCCGCGGACGGTCGAACACCGGGGCGTCCAGCTCGAGGAGATGGATCTTGATGCCATCCTCGCCGCGCGCCCGTCGGTGGCCGTGGTGGACGAGTTGGCGCACACCAACGCGCCCGGCTCTCGCCATCCCAAGCGATACCAGGATGTGCTCGAATTACTGGCCGCGGGCATCGACGTCTTCACCACCATCAACATCCAGCACATCGAGAGCCGGCGCGACGCGGTGGCCGCGATCACCGGCGTGATGGTGCGGGAGACCGTGCCCGATTCGGTGATCGACCGCGCCGACGAGGTCGAGTTGGTGGACCTGACCCCGGAGCAACTGCGGCAGCGTCTGGCTGAGGGCAAGGTGTATCTGGGCGACCGCGCCGCCCGGGCCGGCGAGGCGTTCTTCCGCGAGGGCAACCTCAAGGCGCTGCGCGAGATGGCCCTGCGCATCGTGGCCGACCATGCCGACCGCGAGGTGCGGCGGCACATGAAGGACAACGCGATCAAGGGGCCCTGGCGGTCGCGCGAGCGTTTGCTGGTGGCCGTGGCGCCCAGCCCGCACGCGGGGCGGCTGATCCGGCTGGGACGGCGGCTGGCGGACGGCCTCGACGCCACGTGGATCGCCGCGCACGCGGATACCGGCACGGTGCTCGACGATGCGTCGAGGGACCGGCTTTCCGCGCACCTCGCGCTCGCCCGCTCGCTCGGGGCGGAGGTGGTTTCGGTGAGCGGCACTGACGCTGCGGAGTCGCTGGTGGAGCTGGCGCGTAGGGAAAACGTGACTCAGATCATCGCGGGCAAAGCGCTGCACCGGCAGCTCTGGCAACGCGGGCTTTCCGACCGCTTGGTCAGCCTCAGCGGCGAGATCGATGTCCTGCTCGTGCACCCCGGAGCGTCGGCCGCGGGGCACCGCCCCGCCGCGCGCAACCCATCGGGAGCCGGTTGGTGGCGCGACATCGGGCTCGCCGCCGGGCTGCTGGCGGCGGGGTCGGCCTTAGGACTCTTGTTGGAGCCGGCCATCGGCTATCGCTCGGTCACGCTGCTCTACTTGCTCTTGGTCGCATCGTCGGGACTCTTCCTGCGGCCCGGGGCCGTGCTCGGTCTGGCGCTGACCAGCGCCGCGGCCTGGAACTTCCTCTTCACCTATCCGCGGATGAGTTTCTCGATGTGGAAGATGGAGGACATCGTTCTCCTCGTGACCTTCGTGGTCGTCGCCGGCATCGTCGGCTACCAGGCTTCGCGGTTGCGCCGTCGTGAGCGGGCCAGCCGCGAGGACGCCACGCGTGCACGCACCCTCTACGAGTTGATCAGCGCGATCACCGGCGAGGGTGATGCGGGGCAGGCACTGGAGCGCGGGCTGCGTCAGGCCGGAACCATCGCGGAAGGCGAGGCGGCTTTGTTCCTCGCGGGCGAACGCGGCGAACTGCGTCACGCCGCCGGGGTCGAGCTGACTGCGAAGGAACTTTCCGTTTGCCATGTCGCGGCGGAGAGCGGGGAATCGGCCGGGCGATTCACCGCGACGCTCCCGGAATCGACCGTGCTGGCCCTTCCGTTGAGAGCGGGCGACCGCACGCTCGGTGTGTGCGCCGTGCGTCCGCAGACCTCCGCGCTCGCGTCCCCACTCCGGCGGGATTTGCTCGATGCCTTCGCTGTGCAGGCGGCTGTGCTCCTCCAGCGCAACGAGGCCGAGACGAGTCGCCGGCGGGCGGCCTCGCACGATCTCCAGCGCGCCCTGCTCGACAATGTCTCGCACGAGTTGAAGACGCCGGCGGCGGTCATGCGCTCGGGCGTCGAGCGCCTGCGTCACGACCCGTCTTCGCCGGTGATCGACGAGATGGACGCCGCGGCCCGCCGCCTCGACCGTGTGACCACCCAACTCGTCACGCTGTCGCGGGTCGAGGCCGGGATGGTCGAGCCCCGCATGGAGTGGTGCGAGGCGCGTGACCTGCTCGACGAAGTGGCCGGCGAGGTGAAGGACGAGCGGCTCGCGGTGGAGGCGCCCGAGGGCCTCACGTTCCGCGCGGACCCCCAGTTGCTGCACGGCGCGCTGGTGAACCTCATCCGCAACGCCCTCGACTACTCCGCCGGCGGGGTTGAACTGCGGGCCGGGCGGACGGGCGCGCAGGTCGAAATCACCGTGGCCGACCGCGGGCCTGGTGTGCCGCCCGATGCGTTCGAGCGGTTTTCGAGGGGAGGGGAAGCCAAGCCGGGCGGGCTCGGCCTCGGGTTGTCCATCGCCCGCCACTTCGTCGGGGCTCAGGGCGGGACCCTCGAGGCGCGCGGCAGGGAAGGGGGCGGCAGCATCCTTGCGATCCGTTTGCCCGCCGGGCCCGTGACGGAGTAGATTCGTGGTCATGTCCCCCCCGGCGCGACTGCTCGTGATCGATGACGAGCCGCAGTTGCGCAAACTCGTCCGCGTGACCCTCGAGGCCGCGGGCTTCGAGGTGCGCGAGGCGGAGGACGGAACCGCCGGCTTACGCGAGGCGGCGTTTTTGCGTCCGGACCTCGTCGTGGTCGATCTCGGGTTGCCGGACATGGGCGGGGCGGAAGTGGTGCGGCGGCTGCGCGAGTGGAGCGCGGTGCCGGTGCTGGTCCTGTCGGTGCGCGACGACGCGCGCGACAAGGTCGAGGCGCTCGAGGCGGGGGCGGACGACTATGTGACGAAGCCTTTCGACGGCGCCGAGTTGGCCGCTCGGTGCCGGGCCCTGCTGCGCCGCCGCGAGCGCAGGCCGGAGGAATCCACTTTCGAGTGCGGGACGCTGCGGATCGACTTCGTCACCCGCGAGGCGCGGGCCGGCGGCAAACTGCTGGCTTTGACCGCGACGGAATATGCCCTCCTGCGGGTGCTCGCGGTTCATGCGGGCCGGGTCATGACCCACGCACACATCCTGCGGGAGGTCTGGGGACCGCAAGCCGAGTGCCAGCGGCAATATCTGCGCGTCTATGTCGCGGCGTTGCGGCGCAAGCTCGGTTCTTCCGCCGTCATCGAGACGGCGAGCGGGATCGGTTACCGGCTTGTTGTGTGATCAACCGCCGAGTCGTCGGCTCAGCCGTAGCTCTTGGTGAATTTCTTTTTGCTGTCGGCTTCTTCGGAGGACTCGGCGGGGGCGGATGCGGGCGGTTCGGCTTCGGCGGACGGCGCGGGAGCGGGGGATCCGGGCGTGCCGGCTTCGACGAAGGCGAGTTGGAGGTCGGCGAGGACTTTGCCGAGGACGTTTGATTCCTCGGGGCTGAGGTTGCCGCGGGTTTTCTCGCGGATCATCTCGAGCTGGTCGATGAAGAGGCGGGCCAGGGGAAGGTTGGGCTCCATGGGCTTGCCGTCGGGGCCCGGGATCTGGCCGAGCAGAAGCGCGATCTGCTGGGCCTGCATGAGGACGAATTCGATGAAGCGGCGGGTCATTTCGCCGGACTGCGGGGATTGCTGCACTTCAGCCATGGTCGGGGAATCTAGCGGTCCGCGGCGGTGGTGGCAATG
>CAZSUJ010000036.1:17160-32698 GCA_964609925.1 uncultured Chthoniobacter sp.
GCTGCACTTCAGCCATGGTCGGGGAATCTAGCGGTCCGCGGCGGTGGTGGCAATGCTGCCAAGCGCGTGTCCCGGCGGGTCCGGAGGCCCGGCCCTAACTTTGGTCAAGGCGCGGGGGGCGGGGTGACGAGGACGGTGGCGCGGTGGGGTTCGAGGAAGTAGCGGCGGGCGACGGCGCGGATTTCATCCTCGGTGACGGCGTTGATCTCGGCGGTGCGGGTGCGGTGGTGGTCGGCGCCGAGGCCGTAGAGTTCGTCCACAGCGACGACGTGGGCGAATGTTTCGAGTGACTGGTTGCGGATGGCCTCCATGCCGGCGAGTTTCTTCTTCGCGCGGGTGAGTTCGGCGGTGGTGAGGCCGTCGCGGGCGAGGGCGGCGATTTCTTCGTCGAAGCTGCGCCGAACGAGATCCACTTTGGCCGGGTCGGTGCCGACGTAGAAGGTGAAGAGTCCCGGGGCGAAGCCCATCATTTGCGAAGCTCCGACGAAGTAGGCGAGGCCGAGTTCCTCGCGGATGCGGTGGAAGAAGCGGGAGGCCATGTCGCTGCTGGCGGTCTCGATGAGTTCGAGGGCGACCCGGTCGGGGCTGAGGGCGTGGGCGCCGAGGAAGCCGGCCATGAGGACGGCCTGCTGCTTCGGTTCGTGGGCGACGACCTCGCTCGGGGCATCGAGGGGCGCGGCCACGGGCGGGTCGGTCATGAGGAGCCGGCCTTCGGGAAGAGCGGCGAAGAGTTTTTCCACTTGGGTGCGGACTTCGTCCGGGTCCACATCGCCGAAGACGGCGAGGACGCCGTTGCGGGCGGTGAGGCATTGGTCGCGGAAGGCGAGGAGGGCTTCGCGGCTGAGGGCCTCGACGGATTCCGGGGTGCCGTTGGCGCGCAGGCCGTAGGGGTGGCCGGCGAAGATGGCGCGGCGCATGGCGTGGCGGGCCACGCTGGTGATCTGCTCGTCCTCGGCCTTGAGGGCGGCGATCTGGTCGAGTTTCTCGCGGGCGATTTCCTCGTCCGGGAAGGTCGCGCCGGTGAGGACGTCGGCGAGGATGTCCAGGCCGAGGCCGAGGTCGGGCTTCATGACCTCGACGGCGACGCAGAGGCTGTTGTTTCCGGAGTCGGCGCGGATGTGTCCGCCGACAGCCTCGATTTCGTCGGCAAGTGTCTCGGCGTCGCGCCGGGTGGTGCCCTTGATGATCGTGCGGGCGGCGAGGGCGGTGATGCCGTTGGTTGCCGCCGACTCGGCGAGTTGGCCGCCGCGGAAGACGGCGACCGCGTTGACGAGCGGGAGGCGGGCGTCGCGGCAGACGAGGAGGCGGAGGCCGTTGGGGAGTTCGGTTTTGGCGATCTGTCGTGCAGGCCCGCCCGCCGCGGCGGCGGCGCGCGGCGCGAGGGATCCGCGGGGATTGAGCGAGGTGACGGTGAGGCCGGACGGCGTGAGGTAACGGGCGGCGACGCGGAGGAGGTCGGACGCCTCGACGCGGGCGACTTGGCCGAGGTATTCGGCGCCGAGGTCGGGGTTGCGGGCGAGGAGCCAGCTCCCGCCGATGTCGGAGGCGCGGCCGCGGGCGGTGCCGAGGTTGCCGAGTTGCTCGGCGAGGATGGTCTTGCGGGCCTTGACGACCTCGGCCTCGGAGGGCGCGGCTTCGCGGTAGCGGGCGATGATTTCCAGCGAGGCCGCCTCGGCGTCGGAGCGCTGGTCGGGCTCGCAGAGGAAGTCCACGCCGAAGAGTCCCATCTCTCCGGCCATGTAGGAATAGGCGGAGATGTGGTGGACGAGGTTGCGGCGTTCGCGCATCTCGAGGTGCAACGGGGCGCTGCGTCCGCCGCCGAGGACGGTGGCGAGCACGTCGAGCGCGGCGGTGTCCGGGTGCGTGACCGGCGGGATGTGCCAGACGAGCGAGCAGCGGCCGAGCTCGGTCTCGAACTCCTCGTGGGCTTCGCGGCGTCCGATCTGCGGAGGTTCGCGCGGGATGAAGAGGGCAGGGCGGGCGCGGCGCTCGGCGGTGCCGAACCATTCAGCCGCGAGGTCGAATACGGCGGACGGGTCCACGTCGCCGGTGACGACGAGGAACATGTTGTCGGGCACGTAGCGGGCGCGGTGGTAGGCGGCGAGGTCGTCGCGGGTGAGGCGGTTGAAGATGTCGAGGTGCCCGATGACGGGGTGGCGGTAGGGGCTGTGGCTGAAGGCCGTCGAGAGCATGAGTTCGGTGCTCATGCGGTTGGGGTCATCGAAGCCCATGGCGAATTCGCGGCGGATGACCTCCTGCTCCTTCGTGAACTCCTCCTCCGGCATGGTCGAGTGCAGGGTGGCATCCGCCAAAAGTTCAATCGCCGTGGCGGTGCCGTCCGACGGAACATCGATCCAGTAGACGGTGCGGTCGAACGACGTGTAGGCGTTGATGTAGCCGCCGGCTTCCTGCACCGTGCGGGCGATTTCGTTGGGGCCGCGTTTCTCGGTGCCCTTGAAGATCATGTGCTCGAGGAAGTGGGAGAGCCCGCCGCCCAGCCATGCGTCCTCGTGGATGCTGCCCGTCTCGACCCACACCTGCACGCTGGCCACGGCGGCGGAGTGGTCGGGTTCGACAAGGACGGTGAAGCCGTTGGGGAGGACGCGCGTGAGGGTGCGGCCGCGGGTGAGGGCGGTCGCGGCTGGGTCCGGGGACGACAGGAAGT
Organism: uncultured Chthoniobacter sp.; assembly: GCA_964609925.1. Lineage (GTDB taxonomy): Bacteria > Verrucomicrobiota > Verrucomicrobiia > Chthoniobacterales > JACTMZ01 > JACTMZ01. Next base: position 19,826 of record CAZSUJ010000036.1, read on the forward strand.
TCTGCATGCGGGGCGGCGGCGGTGCGCCGGTGTGCCGGTCTCAGCCGGCCTTCGGGGCCATCTTCGACTTGCGGCGGGGACGCGGGGCAAGCGGCGCGGGCGGCTGGGCCGGGCGGAAGGGTGCGAGGAAGGCTTCCTCGAAGTTGAAGCAGTCCTCGAAGTCCTCGAGGCGGTCCTCATCCGAGCGTCCGAAAATCCCGGCATCGATGAGGAGGAAGACCATGCGGCCGACGTCTCCGGTCGAGCGGATGCCCCAATAGGCGAGGACCGTGAGGGCCATGGGGCCGAACTGTTGAAGGGCGAACTCGCGGAAGCCGTCGAGCAGCTCGGCGGCCGAGACGTGGGCGGAGGCGGCGCGCGGTTTGCGGCGGCGCTTCTGCGCGTGCTCGAGGGCCTCGCGCAGGAAGAGGTAGGCCTCCCTGCTGTAGCGGGGGTCGCGGGCGACGACTTGGTCGAGGTTTTCTTGGAAGGAAGGTTTCTGCATTTCCGCGCTCAGCGTCCCAGCACCTCGGCGGTGGCTTCGCCGACGGCGCGGGCCTCCCGCCAGTGCTTGATTCCGAGGCCTGCGAGGAAGGCGGCCAGCACGAATGCGACCAATCGCCTCTCCTGCCCGGTCAGCTTGAACATTGACCCAGCATGATGGCGCAAAAGCATCGGTGGCGCAAGCGGGGCGCGCCGAGGATTTGCTGGCCTCCCGCGCGGCCGCGCCGCAGAATGCAGCCATAGTCATGGAGAGTTCCGCCAAGTGGTATCTGCGCAAGCACGAGGATGGAGAGGTCTTCGGGCCGGTGGATTTTGCCAAGCTGAAGGCCTGGGCGCGCGCGGCGCAGGTCGCGCCGGTGGATCTGGTGAGCGACGACCAGCGGAACTGGGTCAAGGCCCCGATGCAGCAGGAGTTGCACATGGACTACCTCATCCAGATGGGGGAGGACTCGTTTTACGGTCCGACAACCGAGGAGGCTGTGCAGGAATTCCTGCGGCTCGGGGAGATCAACGCGGACACCATCCTGATCAATTGTTGCACGGGTGCCGAGATGACGCTGCGCGAGAGCGGTTTCTTCCAGGGGGTGCCGCCGCCGATGGAGGACATCGCGCAGCACGAGCCCGGGCGCCGGACGATCCGCCAGAATCTGCAGCAGCGCATCCGCGAGCTGGAACTCCTGCTGGTGGAACGCCGCCAGCAGCTCGAGATGGCCGACGTGCGCATCCGCCAGCTTGAGAGGCGTCTTTCCGACGCCGGGCTGAGCGCCGATTGAGGCGCGGCCGGCCGTCATGGCGAAAGAGCGGCTGGATGTCGCGCTGGTCGGGCGCGGGCTTTGTGAATCGCGCGAGAAGGCGCAGCGATTGATCATGGCGGGCCGGGTGTTTTCCGGCGGCACGCGGATGGACAAGGCGTCGCAGGCGGTAGGCGCGGACGTGGAGTTGGAGGTGCGCGGCGGCGAGCGCTACGTGGGGCGCGGCGGACTCAAGCTCGAGGCGGCGCTGGCGGCGTTCGGGATCGATCCCGCTGGTTGCGTCTGTCTCGACGTCGGCGCCTCCACCGGCGGCTTCACCGATTGCCTGCTGCAGCACGGCGCCGCGCGGGTCTATGCGCTCGATGTCGGGCACGGCCAGATGGCCTGGAGCATCAGGCAGGACGCGCGGGTGGTGGTGATGGAGCACTTCAACGCGCGGCGCCTCGCGCCGGCCGATCTGCCGGAGCGGCCGTCGCTGGCCGTCGCGGATGTGAGCTTCATCTCGCTGACTTTGGTCTTGCCGCCGGTGGCGGCGGTTCTTAGTGACGGCGGGGTGATGCTGGCCCTCATCAAGCCGCAGTTCGAGTTGTCGCGCGGCGAGGTCGGGCGCGGCGGCATCGTGCGTGATGCCGATGCGCGCGAGCGGGCGGTCGCAAAAATCCGGGATTTTGCCGCGGAGCGCGGGTGGGAATGGGGTGGTTGCATCGCGTCACCCATCACCGGCACCGACGGCAACCAGGAATTCCTTTGCCTGCTGCGGCCATGAGACCGGTCGGCATCATCGCGCGGGTGGACAAGCCGAGCGCCGCCGGGTTGGTCGCGTCCCTGCGCGAGGCTTTGGAGGCGCGCGGCGTGGCGGTGATGTTCGAGCGGCGGACGGCGGGGCTCGCGGGTTGCGGGGATCGGGGCGTGACCGAGCGCGAACTGGCCGCCGGGTGCGGGTTGATCGTGGTGCTGGGCGGCGACGGCACCATCCTGCGGCTCGTCCACCACGCGGGCGGAACAGTGCCGCCGATTTTCGGAATCAACCTCGGTTCGCTCGGTTTCCTCACCGGCGTGGGGGGCGACGAGTGGCAGCGCGCGGTGGACAGCATCGCGGCGGGCGACTACCGGCTGAGCGAGCGCACGCTGTTGAAGGTGCGCATCGAGCGCGGCGGCGAGACCTTCACCGGGTTGAACGACGTGGTGGTGAGCCGCGGGCAGCATTCGCAGCTGATCAAGGTCGAGGTGCGCATCGATGGGGAGGAGTTCTGCGTTTACAATGCGGACGGCCTGATCGTGGCGACGCCCACGGGCTCGACTGCTTACTCCATGTCGGCTGGCGGCCCGCTCCTGCTGCCCGACAGCCATTGCCTGGTCCTCACGCCGATCTGCCCGCATGTGTTGACCAACCGCTCGACGGTGATGGCGGATGCGGCGCGGCTGGAATTGCGCCTCGCGGGAGACCCCACTGGTGTGACGGTCAACGTGGACGGCCAGGAAATCCGCGAATTCCGCCCGGGGGACGTCCTGCACGTTTCGCGTGGCGACGAGAGACTGCAACTGGCCACGCTGCCGGGCCGGACGTTCGGGGGCGTGTTGCGGGACAAGCTCAAGTGGAGCGGCAGCAACGTATGAGCAGCCGCCTGATCGTCGATCCCTCCCGTGTCTCGCTCGGCCGGCCTGCGGCTTCGAGGGACGAAGCCGTGCGCGCGGCGGTGGATCTGCTGCACACGGATCCGCGGATTGTCTCCTGGGACGGTTTCACCGCGGCCGTGGCCGGGCGTCCCTTGGTCGAACTCGGGGACCGTGGCATCTGCCTGGCCCACGGGCGCGGCGACTCGGTGAAGGGCCTCGTTTTGGCAGCATCCCGGCCCGCGCCCGGCATCGAGGGCGTGCCCTCGATGGTGTTCGTCTTCGGCATCCCGGCAGCCATGGCCGAGGAATATCTGCGGGCGGTCGGGGCGCTGGCCCGGGTGTGTTCGGACGGGGTGCGCGTGGCCGCGCTTCTTTCTGTGCCGACGGCGGAGGAGTTCGCTGCGCACCTCAAGAAATGGCTGACGTGAGGGAACAGGGTCTTGCCGCTGCGGGGGAGGACGGGCAGGCTCGCGCGATGCCATTGCTTTCCGTGCGCGACCTCTGCACCTGGTTTCCGGTGTTCGGCGGCGTGATGCGCCGGCGCACGGGCGAGATCAAGGCGGTGGACGGCGTGAGCTTTGACGTCGAGGCCGGCAAGACGGTCGGGTTGGTGGGCGAAAGCGGAAGCGGCAAGACAACGGTCGGCCGGACACTGCTCAAGCTCACGCCAGCGACATCGGGCGAGGTTCTTTACGGCCGGCGGGATTTGCTGGCGATGAAGGAGGGCGAGTTCCGTCCGCTGCGCAAGGACCTGCAGATGATCTTCCAGGACCCGTTCGGGTCATTGAACCCGCGCATGACGGTGCTGGCGATCCTGGCCGAGCCGCTGGAGATCCATTTTCCGGAGATGACGCGGGCGGACCGTCGGGAGCGGGTGGCCGAGTTGCTGCGGTTGGTGGGCCTGCCGGCGGATGCCATGGGCCGGTATCCTCACGAGTTCAGCGGCGGCCAGCGCCAGCGCATCGGCATCGCCCGGGCGCTTGCGGTGAAGCCGCGTTTCATCGTTTGCGACGAACCGGTGAGCGCGCTCGACGTGAGCGTGCAGGCGCAGATCGTCAACCTGCTCCAAGACCTGCAGGAGCAACTCGGGGTGGCCTATCTATTCATTGCGCACGATCTTGCGGTGGTTGAACACATGAGCGACCACGTCATCGTGATGCACCACGGCAAGGTGGTCGAGTCGGCCCCGGCCGAGGAGATCTACGAGAACCCGCAGCACGAATACACGCGCAAGCTGCTGGCGGCTGTGCCGCGGCTGGCGGCCTGATTTCCACGACATGACTTCCCTGGCCCGCAAATTCGGCTCCTTCCAGTGGCCGCTTCTCCTGCTCGCATTGCTTCTCGGGGTGTTCGGCATCTTCGCCATCTACAGCGCGACGTGGATGCGCGACGCGGATTTCTGGAACCGCCAGCTCGTCTGGCTCGGCGTGGGTCTGGTGATTTTCGTCGTGGTTTCCATGACCGACTACCACTGGGTGCGGGTGGGGGCGTTGCCGCTCTACATCGCGGGGTTGGTCGGGCTGCTGGTCACGCATTTCTTCGGCGAGGAGGTCTACGGGGCGCGGAGCTGGCTCAACTTCGGCTTCTTCAACTTCCAGCCGTCGCAGTTGGCCATCATTGCCGGGATCATGGTCATGGCGTTGTTCCTCTCCGACTACGAGAGCGTCCCGGCGCCGCTTCGCATCGCGCTTTGCGGTGTGATCGTTGGGGCTCCCTGGGTGCTCATCCTGATCCAGCCGGACCTGGGTTCGTCCATCGTGTGGATGCCAGTGACCTTGGCCATGCTCTATGCGGCCCGGATCCCAGCGCGCTACCTGGTGAGCATGATCCTGCTGGTGGTGGCCGTGGTGCCCTTGGTGGTGAACTTCGGTCTGCGTCCCTACCAGCGTATGCGCATCGTGACCTTCCTCGACCCCGAGCTCGACCCCCGCGGGGCCGGTTGGACGATCAACCAGTCGCTGACGGCGATCGGTTCGGGCGGTTGGGAGGGCAAGGGTTTCAAGGCCCCCAACACCCTCAACGAGCTCGGCTTCCTGCCCAGCACGATCGTCCACAATGACTTCATCTTCTCGGTCATCGGCGAGCAGCACGGTTTCATCGGCGGCGGACTGCTCATCCTCGGGTTCGTGCTGCTGATCGGCCTTTGCCTCTACATTTCATTGAAGGCGGAGGACGACCTCGGGCGTTTGCTGGGGGTGGGGCTGACCACGCTGCTGTTCACCCACGTGTTCATGAACATCGGGATGACCATCGGAGTGACTCCGATCACGGGGCTGCCCCTGCCGCTCATCAGTTACGGCGGTTCCTTCCTGCTCGCGGTGCTTTTCGGCTTGGGCATTCTGCAGAGCGTCTGGATTCACCGGCGTCCGAAGCGCCGGAACTGAGAAGTATCGGGCAGATCAACGGCGGAGGTTCCCCGCCGGGCGGTGGGGAGGGCGTTTTCGGCCGGCTTTTACTTGCGCGTTCCGGCTGAGCGGGGGATAGTGCAGTTTCCCGTCGCGACATGACCTTCTCCAAGTTATGCCCCATCGCGCTTCTGGCAGCCTTGCTTGCCGGGGGGGCTGAGGTGCGTGCCTCGACCAACTTCGAGGAACGCGCGCTCCAGTTGCGTGAAAGCGTGCTCCTCCGCGTCGAGCCGCGTCTTCCCCGGTCCACCGCCTCCTCCCGCGCCGGCAATTCCCGCCGCTATCCTTGGAAAAACAACATCGTCACGACCGTCTTCTGGGTCGGCGAGTTGCCCACTCAGAACAATCCGGTGCCGAACACCAAGAGTTCTTGGGACACCCAGTGGGTGAGCAACTTCGGAGGTTACGATGATCCCGACCCGGCCAACCGCCGCGGCTATATCCCCGCCCGCTTCATCCCCCGTCAAAACCCGTTTTACGTCGCCCTGCCTTACAACGACGTCACCCTCGGCCGCACCAAACCCGAGGCGCCCCGCGTGATCCCATGGTTCCGCGAGGCCTTCGTCCGTCAGGGTTTGAGTGTCTGCAAGAGCCGCTGGGTTGTGATCCGCCACCGCGGGCGCGAGGCCTATGCGCAGTGGGAGGATTGCGGCCCGTTCCGCACCGACCACTGGCAATACGTCTTCGGCAACCACCGCCCGCTGCCGAACCTCAACCAAGGGGCCGGCCTCGATGTCTCCCCGGCCGTGCGCGACTACCTCGACATGCGCGGCAAGGATGTGGCCGATTGGCGTTTCGTCGAGTTCCGGGAAGTCCCCCGCGGACCATGGGCGAAATACGGCGAGAACAACGATTTCGTGAAAAACGCGCGGCGATCGGACGTCCGCTTTGCGGACTCGGGCCAGAGCCCGGCCACCACCGGGACCACGAGAAACTGAGCACATCCGGCACCCTGTTTCGGTTCCGGATGGCATCCAAGGGGTGGCTTGCGGCGTTGATTCCAGAGTTGCTTTGCCGGGAGCGGGCGGGTAGTTACCAGAGTTTGGCGCAAATTTGATGAAGATCATCAGCATCAACGGGGAGGAGGTCGCTCCCCCCCTGAACGGGCATTCATGGCACACCGAGCCGGACCTGTTCTCCAAGTGCGTGGCTTACGACGAGCCCGAACGGGCGCAAGCGCTTGGCATTTATCCGTTTTTCCGGCCGATCGAGGAGATGGACGGCGCGGAGGTCCTCTGCGAGGGCAAGAGGGTCATCATGGTCGGCTCGAACAATTATCTCGGCCTGGCCAATGACACGCGGGTGGTCGAGGCGGCTGTCGAGGCGACACGAAAATACGGGCTCGGCTGCACCGGTTCGCGCTTTCTCAGCGGCAACCTCATCATCCACGAGCAGCTTGAGGAAGCCTTGGCCGAATACATGGGCAAGGACTCCGCGCTCCTCTTTTCCACCGGCTATTTCGCCAATCAGGGGGCGCTAACCTGTCTTTTCGAGGAAGGCGATTACATCCTTTGCGACAAGGAGAACCACGCCAGCATCATCGACGGTTGCCGCATGTCGCCGGCCAAGATCATCCCCTTCGCCCACAATTCCCCCGAGTCGCTCCGCCGCCGCCTTTCCCGCCTGCCCGCCGAGGCCGGCAAGATGGTCGTCATCGACGGCGTGTTCAGCATGTCCGGCGACATCGCCCGCCTGCCCGCCCTCATGGATGTGGCGGAGGAATTCGGGGCCAAGTTTTATGTGGATGAAGCGCATGCGCTCGGCGTAATGGGGCCGGATGGCAAGGGCAGCGCCCACCACATGGGCGTCTCCGACCGTGCCGACCTCGTCATGGGCACGTTCTCGAAATCGCTCGGCTGCATGGGCGGCTTCCTCGCGGGGGAGAAGGACGTCATCAAGTTCGTCCGCCACAAGGCCCGCTGCTTCATCTTCACCGCATCCCCGACCCCTGCCGTGGCCGGCGGCGTGCTCAAGGCGCTGGAGATCCTGCGCGAGGAGCAGTGGCGGGTGGAGAAGCTCTGGGAGAACACGCGGATCATGCACGACGGGTTCCGCGCCCTCGGGTTCCACATCGGGACGACCGAGACGCCCATCGTCCCGATCCTCGTGGGTGACGAGCAAAAGGCGTTTTTCTTCGCGCAGCGCCTGTTCGACAACGGCATCTTTGCGACCCCGGCCATCTATCCCGCGGTGCGGCGCGGTCAGGCCATCATCCGCACCAGCTACATGGCCACGCACACGGCGCAGCAGCTTGAATACGTGCTGGAGACCTTCGAGCGCATCGCCCGTGAGCTCCACATTTTCGAAGACGATGCCTACCAACGCGCCGCCCGGGAAATCCCCCAGAGGCATCACCATTCTCCCCTGCCGGAGCCGGCCCGAACTGCGGCGGTTTGAGAACTGCGCGGAAGACGTCCTCGGGGACGCCCCGCAGTTCGTGCCGCCGATCCCCGGAACCGTCGTCGAGACCTTCCTGCCCGGCTCGCCCTTCCTGAAGTCGGGCGGCGAACTGGCCCCTTTCCTCGCGTTGCGCGGCGGCCGCCCCGTCGGGCGGATAGCGGCCATCCGCAACGGCCTGCACAACGAATACCACGGCGACCGCACGGGATTCTTCGGGTTCTTCGATTTCGCGGACGATGATGTCGCCGACGCGCTCTTCGCCACCGCCACCGCGTGGCTCCGGGAGCGCGGCCTGACCGCGGCGCGCGGCCCGTATTCGCCCAGCATCAACGACACCTGCGGCCTGCTGGTCGAGGGCTTCGAGGACACTCCGTGCGTCTTCATGCCATGGAACCCGCCGCGCTACGTCGAGACGTTCCGCCGGCTCGGATTGCAGGAAATCCGGCAGCTTTACGCGTGGGATATGGACATGACGCCGGCGCCGAGCCCGACCATGCTGCGACTCGCCGAGCGCGCGCAGAGCAGGGGCGGCTTCACCACACGGCCTTTCGACGTCAACGATCTCGAGAAGGAACTGCGCATCCTCCAGAGCCTCTACAACGTGACGCTCGATCGCAATTGGGGCTATGTGCCCGTGCAGTGGGAGGAACTCGAGCACTCGGCGCAGGGGCTCCGGACGATCGCAGACGAGCGCCTCCTTTACTTTGTCATGCACGGCGGGCGCGAGGTCGGCTACTCGATCTCGCTGCCGGACATCAACGAGTTCCTGCGCCGCACGCTCGCTTGGCCGCGCGGTTGGCTGCGGCTGCTGCCCATGCTCTGGATGCTCAAGACCAGCCGTCCCCGCCGGGCCCGCCACCTCATCCTCGGCATCGAACCCGAGTTCCGCCAGCGCAGCGGCATCGCTCCGTTCCTCTACTTCGAGACGTTCCGCCGCGTCGCCCTCGGCTACCCGGTGGCCGAAGTCTCGTGGGTCGAGGCGAACAACGAGCAGATCGTCCGTGGCATCGAAATCCTCGGCGGCACGCGCTCGAAGGTCTATTCGATCTGGGAGAAACCGCTCGCCGCCGCATGAAGATCCTCGTCACCGGAGCCACCGGTCTCATCGGCCGCACACTCGTGAGGCACGCCCTCGCGGACTCGCGCACGGGCGAGGTGATCGCGCCGGTGCGCTCGGCCGCCAAGCTCCGGGCCGAGCTGGCCCGGGAGGGATGCGGCGACGACCCCCGGCTGCGCATCATCGAGGCCGCAGCCCCCGATTGGGACTTCCGCGGCTGCGGCCCGGTGGACCGCGTGGTGCATTGCGCCGGCGTCCTCTTCGGCCGCTCGCGCGACGAGTATTTCCGCATCAATGTGGACGGCACCCTCCGTCTGCTCGAGACCGTCGCCGGCAATCCGCGGATCGTCCTTCTTTCGTCCCAATCCGCCGGCGGCCCGACTCCGGACGGACAGCCGTGCAAGCGGTTGACCGACCCCGACCGGCCGCTCTCCTGGTATGGCGAATCGAAGCTGCGCATGGAGCAGGACGTGCGGGCAGCTGCCGGAGGGCGGCCGATCTTCCTCCTGCGTGCGCCCATGGTTCTGGGAGCAGGCGACCGGGCCACGATCCCCCTCTTCAAGATGGTCCGCGGCAAGGTGTGGCCCAAGCCGGGGGCCAAATTGAAGGAGTTCAGCTGGCTGGCGTCCGACGATCTCGTTTCCGCCCTCGAAGCATGGTTCGATCGCGGGCCGTCGGACGGCGTGCACACGGCCCACGTCACTTCGCCTGGCACGATCACTGACGCCGATCTGATGCGTACGGCCGCCGCGGTGAGCGGAACCCGCGGTTTGCTCCTTCCCGTGCCGCAGATGTTCCTGCGTCCGGTGGCCTTCGCGTCGCGCTTCATCCGGGCCATCGGAGACAACGTCCCTTCTCTCACCCCGGACCGCGCCCGCGAAATCTGGCCCGACCGCTGGGTCATCGACCCTGCGCCTTTTGTCGAAATGACGGGTTGGCAGGGACGGGCCACGCTTCAGGCCACGCTCGCGGCGACGCTCGCTTGGCTGCGGCGAGAGGGGTTGGTCTAGGCGCAAGCGTGCGCGCTTCGCGCTTGCCATGGCGCGGTGGCGTCTCTTGGATGCCCGCATGGAGCGTTCTTACGGGCGGGCGGCGGACGGTTTGCGTCCGGTGACTTTCGAACAGGGGATCGCCCCGCATGCCGCAGGGTCGGTGCTGGTTTCCTTCGGCAACACGAAAGTGGTGTGTGCGGCGACGATCGACGAGGCCGTGCCACGGTGGATGCAGGTCCAGAAGGTGTCGGGCGGATGGCTGACAGCGGAATACTCGATGCTTCCCTACGCCACGCTGGACCGGAAGGCGCGCGACATTTCGCGCGGGAAACTCGACGGCCGGACCACCGAGATCCAGCGGTTGATCGGCCGCGCGCTGCGGGCCGTGGTGGATCTGGAGAAACTGGGGCCTCGGACACTCTGGGTGGACTGCGATGTCCTGCAGGCGGATGGAGGGACGCGGACCGCGGCGATCACCGGCGCCTGTGTGGCGGTCGAGATGGCTTTCCGGCAGCTTCTCGCGGCGGGCAAGATCAAGCAGTCACCGCTGCGCGAGCGCGTGGCCGCCGTCAGTGTGGGGGTGGTCGAGGGCGAGGTGCTTCTGGACTTGGACTACTCTGAGGACAAGGAGGCGACGGTGGATATGAACCTCGTCATGACCGAGGGGGGCGAGTTCGTCGAGGTGCAGGGGTCGGGGGAAGAGGCGACTTTCGGTGAGGAGGCCCTTTTCGAGATGCTGCGGCTCGGCCGGGCCGGGATCGAAAACTTGCTTGCCCTTCAGGGCGCGGCGCTTACCCTCGACCCTTCGCCTACCCCATGAAAAAAGCACTCATCACTGGCATCACAGGGCAGGACGGCTCGTATCTGGCCGATCTGCTTCTCGCCAAGGGCTACGAAGTCCACGGCATCATCCGCCGTGCCAGCACCTTCAACACTTCCCGGATCGACCACCTTTATCAGGACCCGCATGTCAATGGAGTGCGGCTTTTCCTGCATTACGGCGACCTCTCTGATGCGGTCCACATGACCAAGCTGCTTTACGAGCTGCAGCCGGACGAGGTTTACAACCTTGCCGCCCAGAGCCACGTGCGTGTCAGTTTCGACATCCCGGAATACACGGCCGACGTGACGGGAGTGGGCACCATCCGCATCCTCGAGGCGATCCGCGAGTCCGGCGTCAAGCCGCGCTTCTACCAGGCTTCCAGCAGCGAGATGTATGGCAAGGTGCAGGAGGTGCCGCAGGTCGAGACCACCCCGTTCTGGCCCCGCAGTCCCTACGGATGCGCCAAGGTCTTCGGGTATTGGGCCACCGTGAACTACCGCGAGAGCTACGGCCTCTTCGCCAGCAATGGCATCCTCTTCAACCACGAGAGCCCGCGCCGTGGCGAGACGTTCGTGACCCGCAAGATTTCCCGTGCGGCGGCCGCGATCAAGCTCGGCCTCCAGCAGGAAATTTACCTCGGCAACCTCGACGCCAAGCGTGACTGGGGTTACGCCCCCGAATACGTCGAGGGCATGTGGCGCATGCTGCAGGCCGATGAGCCGGACGACTTCGTCCTGGCCACCAACGAGACCCACACCGTGCGTGAATACGTCGAGGAGGCCTTCGGGCACCTCGGGCTCGATTGGCAGAAGCACGTCAAGTATGACGCCCGTTACGAGCGCCCGGCGGAAGTCGATCTCCTCATCGGCGACCCGGCCAAGGCCAAGGCGAAACTCGGGTGGGAGCCCACAACCAAGTTCTCCGATCTGGTGAAGATCATGGTGGATGCGGACTTGGAAATGCTTGAAGGAAAGCGAATCGTCCACCAACATCAGGCTTAATTTCCCAAGAATACAACGACTTATGTCCAGAGTTTGCAGCGTCACAGGGGCCAAGCCCACCCGCGGATCGGTGATCCACCGCCGAGGCATGGCCAAGAAGAAGGGCGGCGTCGGCCGCCACGTCACGGCGAACACGCCGCGTTATTTCACCCCGAACCTTCAGGAGAAGCGGATCTGGGTGCCCGAGCTCAAGCGCTTCGTCAAGGTGAAGCTCACCGCCCGTGCGCTCAAGACCATCAACAAGAACGGGGCATACGCAACTCTCAAGAAGGCCGGCGTTATTTGATCAGCCATCTTGATTCCCACCAAAACAGAAAGGAAAACACCACCATGGCATTCAGCACAGTCAGCAAGAAAAGCGGCAAAACCTACTTTCTCCACTCGCGCCTCCAAAAGCTGCGCGGCGGTCAGGAAGTGACCCTGTATTACTTCGCCGGGCAACCCGGTGAGGCGGCGATCGACGCGCTGCCGGACGGCTACGAAGTCTCGGAGAACGAGCGCACGGGCCTGCCGCTGCTCAAGAAAAAGAGATAAGGCGCAAAACACCTTTTCCCGAGGGCGGCCCGGCAATTGAAGCAGGGCCGCCCTTTTCTTTGATCCACTGGTGCGATGACTCCCGCGCTCCATCCCCTGATCGTCGGCGGCGGCCTGGTCGGCTTGGCCACGGCGTGGCGCTGGCTGCGGACCGGGGAGCTGAGTTCTCTGACTCTCCTCGAGAAGGAGCCGCAGGTCGGCGCGCACCAGAGCACGCACAACAGCGGCGTGCTTCACGCGGGCCTCTACTACAAGCCGGGCTCGCTCAAGGCACGGCTTGCCGTCGAGGGCATCCGCGAGATGACGGCCTACTGCCGGGAAAAGGGGATTCCGCACGAAATCTGCGGCAAGGTCGTGGTGGCGGTCACCGACGACGAAGTGCCGCGGCTCCGCGAGTTGGAGAAACGCGGGCGGGCCAACGGGCTGGCCGGGCTGGCGTGGCTTGATGGCGACGGCTTGCGACGCCTCGAACCGCACGCGGCCGGGGTGGCCGCGCTGCATGTGCCGGAGGAGGGGATTGTGGACTATGCCGCGGTCTGCGCGTCCTTGCAGGCGGACATCGAATCCATGGGCGGCCGCGTGGTGACCGCCGCGTGCGTGTCGGGTTTGCGGGAAACAGCCGCCGGCTGGGTGGCCGCCACCACGGCGGGCGATTTCGAAGGGGATTTCCTCGTCAACTGCGCCGGACTCCAGTGCGACCGGGTCTGCCGCATGGCGGGCGAGGAGCCCGAGGACCGCATCGTCCCGTTCCGCGGCGAGTATTACAAACTCGCGCCCGGTGCGACCCGCCTCGTGCGCAACCTGATCTA
>CAZSUJ010000037.1:0-25530 GCA_964609925.1 uncultured Chthoniobacter sp.
CGGGCGCGGTGCGGACCCTCGTGGGCGAGAAACTCGCCGCCTGCGGCACCATCCTCCCCGGCGCCCGCTCGATTTATGCGTGGCAGGGCCAGATCGAGGACACCGCCGAAGCTGTCGTCCTCCTCAAGACCACGCCCAAACTCTACGCCAAGCTCGAAAAGCGCCTCGCCAAGCTCCACCCCTATGAGGTCCCCGAAATCATCGCCTGGGAACCCGGCGCCGTCTCCGCTCCCTACGCCGCGTGGCTCGAAAGCTGCGTGGACTGAGGGCACAACCGGACCGCAGGCGCATCCGATCCTGCGCGCGCCTTTTGCCAGATCTTAAGCTCCAAACGGCAGCCCGTGGATGCATTGGCGCGAATCCAGTGAGAGTGTCTTCAACGCGACACTCCACCACCAAACCGCAGAGGCCACACCTTCGCTTTCGGCGCCCTAGAGGCGCGCCAGAATCACCCGGCAGCACCATCGAATCTCTTGCATTTTCTGCAGAATCTCCACGCAACTGAATAAAAGTCTTATTCCGAGGAACTTGTGTCTCTCGAGGCATGCCTGATCTTCAGGCTGGAGCGGTCGCACTCGGGGCTGACGGATCAATCGGGCGCCGGTTCGGCGAACGGGCGGCCGTGGGCGAGCCAGCGGGCGATGTAGTGGACCAGCGCGGCGAGCACCCCGGCAATGGCAAGCGCGGCAAAGGTTCCCGTAGCGACGCCGAGCAACGGGTAGCCGAAGCGCACCGCGACCGTGTAGCCCAAGATGACGATCGAGGCGCTGACCAAGGTCGGACGCAGCATGGCGCGGGCGGTCTCGGTTCCGGCGGATGCAGCCACGATGGCGAGCGAGGACGCGGTGACGGCGGGAAACACGGCAGCCAGTCCGCCGAGCAGAGCCCCGGCCCCGTGGCTGAGGGCGAGGCAAGCGGCCACCACACTCCCGCCGACGACCGCGCGCAGGGCGATGCGCGGCAACGTGAACGCGATGGGCGCGGAAGAGGCCGGACGCGGCGGGTGCCCGGCCAGCCGCCAGGCCAAAACAAAACACGCAGCCTGCACGGCAAGCCCGCCGAAGAATCCCATCCCAGGCCAGAAGCCGAGCACCGCAGCCCCCGCCAGCCAAGCGGCCAACCCGGAAACCAGAGCGACCGCCGGACCGCGCCGCGCCGCGAATCCGTAGAAGCCGACGAACAGGCAGAAAAGCCCGAGCCCGGCCGGCGAAGCATCGGTCGCCCGCACGGCGGCCCCGATGCCCCCGGGACCGAGAGCGAGGAAAAGAAGGGAGACGGCGGCGGTCGAGGGAACGCCGAGAATGAGCCCTCCGACGGCCGGCCCGGCGCGTTCGGCCAGCGCGGAACTGAGAGCCACGCAGGCCCCGCCCGCGACGAAGCCCATGCCGATGTGCGCCGCCACGCCGGAATCCATGCGCGCACTGTCGGACGCCCGCGCGCCGGGCGTCACGCGGAAAAGCAATCCGCGAAAGCCGCGCACCACCTTCCCCGCGAAACCTCTCGACGCCGGCGACGGCGCGGCAGGATAGTCGCCCCCATGAATTCCACCTTCCGCACCATCTGCATCGCCGGTCTTTGCGCCCTGCTGTGGCCCTTGCACAACGAAGCGAACGCGGCGGACGACAACGATGCCGCGGGACGCGTGGCCGCAGCGCTCCTTAACGACTACGCAGCAGGCGTGGAACAGGGCGGCCTCGAGCGCAAGGAGTGGGTCGCGGCCGAGAAGAGGTTCACGCCCGGTTTCAAGGCGCGCTACCGCGAAGCCGAGAAGCAGGCGTGGAAGGCGGATCCGGAAATGGGTTGGAGTGCGGACCCGCTGCTGCAAGCGCAGGATGTGCCGAGCGGGAAGTTCCAAGCCGCCGAGATGCGTCGCGAGGCCGACGGCACGGTGCAAGGGGTGTTGGTGGTGTTCAAGAAGGACGGCAAGCGCCTGGCGGACTGGCCGGGCGTGCCGTTCGCCGCCGTCGAGGTGGACGGCGTCTGGAAAGTCTCGGCGCTCGGCGACATCAAATAGGCGGGCGTTCCGGATGATGGGACTTCCTCCAGCATACGTCATCGCCCTCGGCTCGGCGCTCGTGGCCGCCGGTTGCCTCCTGCTCCTCCGCAATTGGTTCAAGGTCGCGCCCGAAAGCCGCGGGACCAATTTCGGGATGCTGCGGAGGTTGAGCGTCGCGGTGATCGTCCTCGCGGGACTGGCTGCATGTGCGCTGGTCGCCCGCGACGTGATGGCCGGGCAGTTGTCCATCGTCGGCTGGCCGATGGTGCTCTTGGTTCTGGGATTGAGCGGATTCCCGCGCGGCGCGGCCCTGCGGTAGGGCGGAAGCTCCCACACGCCGCGTGCGGTTGAACTGACTGCAGCTAACCCGAGGCCGGATCGTCGTCTACCGTCGCATCCGTGAGCAACGCGGGCGGCTGGGCCGTAGTCTTGGCGCCGAGTTTGCGGAGGGTCTCGGACTGGCGCATGAGGTTGCCCTTGCCGTCGCGGAGCTTGTTCATGGCGGCGTCGTAGCTGTCCTGCGTCTGGCGCAGGCGCTGGCCGATGACCTCGAGGTCCCGGCAGAACGCGGCGAATTTGTCGTAGAGTTTCCCGCCGTGCTCGGCGATTTCGCGGGCGAAGCGGCCCTGCTTGTCCTGCTGCCAGAGCTGGGCGACGAGACGCGCCGTGGCGACGACGCTCGGTGCGGTGACGAGGACGATGTTGCGGCGCAACGCGGCCTCGAGGAGGTCGGGTGCGGCCTCGAGCGCGGCATGTAGGGCGGGCTCGATTGGGACGAAAAGCAGGACGAAGTCCGGGGAATTAAGCCCGGGGAGGGCCGCGTAGTTTTTCTCCGAGAGCTGCTCGATGTGCCGTCGCAGAGATTCCGCGTGTTCCCGCGCGGCGGCGGCGCGGGTCTCGTCGTCGGACGCGCTGCAGAGGCGTTCGTAGGCATTGAGCGAGACCTTGGCGTCGATGACGACCTGGCGCCCCCCGGGCAGGTCGAGGATGACGTCGGGCTGGAGGCGGCGTCCCTCGCCGGTGGTCTCGGATACCTGCGTGCGGAAGTGGGTGCCGCGGACGAGGCCGGCCTGTTCGAGCACGGTCTCGAGGACGAGTTCGCCCCAGTTGCCGCGGGTCTTGGCCTGGCCCTTGAGCGCGGCGGCGAGGTTGCCCGCCTCGCGGGAGACGGTCTGGTTGAGTTCGCTCAGGCGGCGGACTTCCTCGGTGAGGGCATGGCGCGCGCGCCCCTCCTCGCCGTAAACCTCGTCCACCCGGGCGCGGAACTCCTTGATGCGCTCGCCGAGGGGGCCGAGCAGTTGCTCGAGTTGCGCGCGGTTCTGCTCGGTGAAGCGGCGGGACTTGTCCTCGAGGATGCTCGCGGCAAGGTTCTCTATCTCGGCCTTGAGCGCCGTTCGCGATTCCTCAAGCCCGGCTGTCTTCTGCCGCTCGGTGGCCAGATCGGCCGCGAAGGACTGCACCTGCTCGACCAACTTGCGCCGTTCTTCGTCGGCGAAATGCATCTGTCGCGCAATCTCATCGGCCCGCGTGGCCGCCGCCGCCGCCTCGGCTGTCGCGCGCAAGGCGCGGTGGTGGCCGATCACGTAACCAGCCAGCCCGCCGATGAGCAGGGCGAGCAGCCAGAGCCACCAGGGGTTGTCAGGCATGGCCCTCCATTTAACACCGGACCGGCCGCCGGGGGAAGCGCGCCAATGGTTGCGCGTCACGGGGGCGTCCGCTATAACCGCGGGATGAGTATTGCCACAGCCGCCGCCCGCGGACCGGCATCAGCCCAGCAAAGCGCGAAGCTGATGAACGGCGCGGAAATCCTCGTCAAGTGCCTCGAACTCGAGGGCGCCGAGGTCATTTTCGCCTATCCGGGCGGCGCCAGCATGCCGATCCACCAGGCGCTGACGCGTTCCAAGCAGATCCGCACCATCCTCCCCCGCCACGAGCAGGGCGGGGTGTTCGCCGCCGAGGGCTATGCGCGCGTCACCGGCAAGGCGGGACTTTGCATGGCCACCTCCGGCCCGGGGGCGACCAACCTCGTGACCGGCCTCGCCGACGCCTTCATGGACTCGGTGCCCGTCATCGCCATCACCGGCCAGGTTCCGCAGGACATGATCGGACGCGGCGCGTTCCAAGAGACCGACTTCTTCGGCATGACCCTGCCCGTGGTCAAGCACAGCTACCTGGTCTGGGACATCAAGGACATCCCGCGCATCGTCAAGGAGGCCTTCCACATCGCCACCAGCGGCCGCCCCGGCCCGGTGCTCATCGACATCCCGAAGAACATCCAGAACCAGAAGATGGAACCGGTGTTTCCGGAGACCATCACGCTGCGCGGTTACGACCCGGACCAGCGCGCGACCGACGAGCAGCTGCTGGAGATGATCCGCCTGATCAAGCAGGCGCGCGACCCGATGATCTATTGCGGCGGTGGCATCATCACCTCCGACGCCGCGCCCGACCTGCTCGAGTTCGTCGAGCGCACGCAGATCCCCGTGGCCACGACGCTCATGGGCATCGGCTGCTTCCCTGAGACCCACCCGCTTTCGCTCAAGTGGCTCGGCATGCACGGCACCGTCTACGCGAACAACGCCGTGAACGAGGCCGACCTGCTCCTCGCCATCGGCGTGCGCTTCGACGACCGCGTGACCGGCAAGGTCGAGAAGTTCGCCGAGCACGGGACGATCGTCCACGTGGACATCGATGATTCCGAGCTGAACAAGAACAAGGTCGTCGCCCTGCCCATCCTCAGCGACGTGAAATACGCGCTGCGCCGCGCCAACGAACTGCTGGCCAAGGAGGGTTTCGAGCGCACCAAGGGGGAGAAGTTCGACCGCTTCAAGCCCTGGTATGAAAAGATCCAGGCGTGGAAGAAGGCCCACCCGTTCCGCTACACGGACACCGAGGACGTCATCCAGCCCCAGCACGTCATCGAGCAGCTCTACAAACTCACCAAGGGCAAGGCCATCCTCACGACCGGCGTGGGCCAGCACCAGATGTGGGCCGGCCAGTATTACGACTTCGACGTGCCGCGCACGTTCATCACTTCGGCCGGCCTCGGAGCCATGGGCTTCGGCTACCCGGCGGCCATGGGCGCCAAGGTCGGACGCCCGGACGTCGAGGTGGTGGACATCGACGGTGACGGCTCGTTCCTCATGAACGTGCAGGAACTGGCCACCGCGCACATCGAGAAAATCGCGGCCAAGGCCATCATCCTAAACAACCAGCACCTCGGCATGGTGGTGCAATGGGAAGACCGCTTCTACGAGAGCAACCGCGGCCACACCTTCCTCGGCGACCCCGACGACACATCCCGCATCTACCCCGACTACGTTTCGATCTGTCAGGGCTTCGGCGTGCCGTGCGAACGCGTCATCCACAAGAAAGACCTCGTGCCCGCGCTCCAGCGCATGCTCGACGCCAAGGGTGTTTACGTGCTCGACGTCATGGTGCCCTACACGGAGCACGTCCTGCCGATGATCCCGGCGGGCATGACTTACAAGGACATCATCACCGAGTAGCCGCCCGCGCGGCAGAACCGCGCCGCCACAACCATGGCCGACCAAGCCCCGCTGCTGGACCTCAGCGCGCTCGACTTCGCCCCGTCTTGGGCCAAGGGCGGCGAAGACGCGCCCAAGCCGGCCCCGGCCAGGGAATCGCAGGGTCCCAAGCCGCAGGCACCGTCGGGCCACGCCCGTGCGCCGAGGCCGCTGCCCCCCCGCGAGGGGCGCGATCGGCGTCCGCCCATGCGCGACCGGGGCGAACGTGGCGCGCGTCATGAAGGACCGCGCGGACGCGGACCCCGCGAGAAATTCTCCGGCCCGCGGCGGGATGAGCGGCCGACCCCTCCGCCGAATCCCTTCCCGTGGCTGCGCATCAATTTCGCGCCGACTGGCCCGGCCATTGAAACCGTGGTCCAGCAGGTCCGCCACACGGGCAAGACCTTCGCCCTTTTCGACATCGCCCGCATCCTTTTGCGCAACCCGAAGTCCTACACGCTCGAACTCTCCTGCGTGCCACCCGCGGCCGAGGGCCCGTTCCATGTCGTGCCCGGCGATGGCAGCGTGTGGATGTCGATGCAGGGCGCAGTGCGCCATGTTCTTGAGACCCGGATGACCGAATTCTACACCGCGGAAGCGATCGAGGTGCCCCCTCCGAAGGGGAACTTTCCGGTCGTCGCGGTCTGCGGCATGTCGGGCACCGTCCTCGGGCCGCCCAACCACCACGACTTCGAGCGCCGCGTGCGCGAACTGCACCGGACGCGTTTCGCCCGCATGGAGTTCGAGCAATTCCGCGCGCGCCTGCGCATGGAGCGCGACCCGGAGGTGGTGGAGAAATGGCGCGCCGAGGCGTCGCGCACGACGGTTTACCGTCCGGTCGGCGAGGGCGAGACGGAGACGCTCGAAAACCTCGCCGCCGTCGAGAAACACTTCCTGGCCACCCACGCCGCCGCGCAAATCAAGTCCGCCCCCACCGCCTCCATCCCGGGCGACCCGAAGGCGACTACCGTGGATTCGTCCCTCGTTCCCCTCCTCGCCCACGCCTGCGAGGAGGAAATCCGTTTCCCGCTGCGCCTCGCCCAGAGCCTGAGCCGTGCATTGTCCGGCGCCGGCTTGCGTTTCCACAAGAGCCCCACGCGCACCACCTTCGTGTCCGCGGCACGTCACCGCCACCTCGACCTCACGCAGGTCGTCGTGAGTGATTCAATCCGCCGGATCTTCGAGGCCATCCGCTCCAAACCGTCGCTGCGCCGCCTGAAGCTCCTCGAGCAGCTTGCGCCCCTGCCGGCTCCAGCCCCCGCGGAAACCCCGGTGGAGCGACCCGCTCCGGATGCCAC
Source organism: uncultured Chthoniobacter sp. (assembly GCA_964609925.1). Taxonomy (GTDB): domain Bacteria; phylum Verrucomicrobiota; class Verrucomicrobiia; order Chthoniobacterales; family JACTMZ01; genus JACTMZ01. The sequence goes on from CAZSUJ010000037.1 coordinate 6,822, forward strand.
TCAGGTCGCCGCGGCTGCGGAAGCTTCACCCGCCAGTCCGCCCCCATCGCCCGAGCAGGCCGCTCGCGACGCGGTGGTGCAGGACCTCCTTTGGCTCACCCACGAAGGCTACGTGATCGAGTATTCCGACGGACGGCTCGAATCCGTCCCGCCGCCGAAGCATCCGCCAGCCGCCGCGAAAGAGGCCGCCACGGAAGCCGGCGAGCAAATCCAGCAACCGGAGGCCTGACCCCCTCAGTCCTTCGCCGCGCGGCGCTTGTAGTATTCGTAGCGGTTGCGCACGGCTGCGATGTAGGCGCGCGTGCTCGCGATGTCCATCGCGCGGCTGAGTTCCTCCGCGGAGATCTGCGCGCCGCCCGCCCAGCGTTTCACCCGGCTGCGGCCGGCGTTGTATTCACCCAGCGCGAAGGGGAGCGGGTCTTCCTGCGAGGACCAATGCTTGAGCGCGTTGGCCAGATACCAGGTGCCCACCTCGATGTTCGTCTTGGGGTCCAGCAGGTCCTCGGGCACGAACGTCTCGATGTCCTCGGCCGCCACCCAGTCCTGCGCCGCCGGTTCCGTGACCTGCATAAGCCCCCGCTCTCCGCGGGTGCCGAGTTTGTCCGGGTGGAAGCGGCTCTCCTGCCAGATGACCGCCCTTACGAGCAGCGGATCCACGCCATGCCGCGCGGCTACTGCTTCGATCGTCTCATCCTGCGCACTGTATCGCCCGAACCCCAGAATCTCGCCCAGCCGGTAAGCCGGATCCTCGTTGGTCAGGACAAACGTGCCCACCGCGGCCGCGAAGAGGAGGGCGGCCGAAACAAGGACGGTGATGACGCGCTGGGACATGGACCCCTCACATTAGCGCGGGATGCGTCTCGCATCCAGAACACGCGGCTCAGGCCCAAAGCCCGGCGTGCGCGGCGGCAAAGCGCTCCGTGGCGTCCGGGTCGGGACGGACTTCGACAAGGCGGGGTGAGGCCGACGGCGATGCGCTCCCCGGTTCGGTGACCACCGCATGGTGCCAGCCGAACATTCCGGCCCACCCGCCGAACTCGATGTTGTGTTCGTTGAGGAATGCGCGCTGCCGGAACATCCGTCGGAAAATCTGCCCGCCCCCGTTGTTGATGACCGCCAGCGTCATGTCCGTGCCGGCCAGCGACGGCACCGGCCAGAGCCCGCCGAGGTCGTAGAGGGCGGAAAGATCGCCGATGACCGCGGCCAGAGGACGGCCCGCACCGGCCAAACCGAGCGCGGTCGAGACGAGGCCGTCAATGCCGTTGACGCCGCGGTTGGCGAAAATCGTGCGCGCTGATGCGGTGCGCGGCGCGGCCAGATCCCATTCGCGGATGGGCAGACTATTGCCGAGGAAAACACGCGCATCCGCGGCGAACCCCGCGGCCAGATCGCGAACCAGCGCCGCCTCGCTGCGCGGTTCGGTGTCGAGGAGTTCCAAAAGCTTCTCCGCCACGGCCCGGTCCCGCGCGAATAGGCCGCCGTCGCTTCCACCAGAGGGCACGAACCCGGAGGCCAGCGCGGTGAAGACCGGCAGGGGAACGACCGGAGCCCGCCGCGCCAGCCCCGGAAAGGCGAGACGCGAGACGTGCAGGACCGGACGCGGGTCGTCCTCCAGTTCGCGCCAGAAACGCGGCGTGGGAATCCCGCCGATGCGCAGGATGCCGTCGCACGCATCTCGGCACTCCGGCGTGAGCAGGATGCGCTCGCCCGAGTGAAGGGCGCGATCCTGCAGAGCCGGATGCTCGCGCAATTGCGAGACGGCCTCGAGGTAAAGCGGACACGGGAGCGAGGCGAGCCACGGCACCAGTGCCGCGGCTTCCGCCGGATCGAGCGAGGAGACGAGGACGAGCGGGCACTTCGCGCGGCCGAAAAAGTCGGCGCAGGCGCGCCGCACCGCAGCCTCGTCCATCCACGGCTCCACGCCAGCGCGGGGCGCGTGCGGCGGGAAAACGGTCACCACCTCGGGTCCGCCGACCAGCGGTTCATCGAAGCAGACATTGAGATGCACCGGCCCGTCCCGCCGTGGCAACGCGGGAAACTCCTCCGCCACATCAATGTCAAACACCGGCGCACCCGCCGCGGCGAAGAGCGGGATCTGGTCGATCGTCTGCGGCGCGCCGGTCCCGCGCAACCGGCGCGGACGGTCAGCAGTCACCGCGATGAGCGGCAGACCGGCATGGCAGGCTTCGAGCATCGCCGGAAGCAACTCGGCCGCGGCCGTGCCGGATGTCGTGACCACCGCAGCCGGAGCACCATCGCGTCGGATGCGCCCGAGCGCGAAGAACGCGGCCACACGCTCGTCGGGAAAGGTGACGAGATCGAAGGCAGCCCCCGCCGCGTCGGCTGCGACCACGAGCGGGGCGTTGCGTCCACCGGGGCAGACGCAAAGCGTGCGAACGCCCGCGGCACGCAAAGCGCCGAGTGCGGCTGCAGCGAGAGCGCTATTGTCCGCCGCGCTCAAAGCCCGAGGTTTCCGCGCGTGGCGGCCAGCTTGAGCCGCAACTCGGCCAATTCGCGGTCGAGCAGGCTGCCGGACACGAGCCCGCAGCCGGCCCCGCACCGGGTGGCAGTTGTGTCCCACTGCACGTTGCGGATGGCCACAAGGCAGCGCGAGGAACCGTCGGGAAGCACGAGGCCGAACGGAGCGGCAAACCGTCCGCGCGGGCCGCCATCGATCAATGGAAGCAACTCGCACCAACGATCCCGCGGCGCCGTGCCGACCGCGGGAGTCGGGTGCAGACGCGCGACGAGGTCCGTGAAGTCGGCCGGACGTTCCGGCGCGAGGCGCAGGTCGGTGCGCAGGTGCGAGAGAATTCCGATGCGCCACAGACGCGTCGCACCGCGCGTGACCATGCCGAGCGGGGCGAGTTGGGCCTCGATCTCCTCGAGGACGATGCGGTGCTCGCGGCGCTCTTTCGGGTCCTCGAGAATCTCGTCCGGCGCCGTCCCCGCCCGCGCCGTCCCCGCCACCGCCATGGTGTGGACCTCGACGCCGTCATCCTCGAAAAGCACCTCGGGAGAGGCACCAAGCACGCCGCCCGCGTGGTCCCAGCAACCATACGGCATCAACCCGGACGGCAGGTTGGCCATGGCGCGCAGGGCCCGCGCGCGTTCCGCGCTGTCGAGCGGTCCGGGGCTCGTCTCGAAAACCGCCGGCACGGCTTTGCGCAGTCCCTGCCGCGAAATGGCCTGCTGCACGCGATCGAAGGCCTCCGCGAAAGCCGCCTCGTCAAAGGGCCGCCAGACGCGCCGGCTTTCCGTGGAGCCGAACTGTTGCGCTAGCCCGTCCGGAGAAACCGCCGCGGCATGCGGGTAAATCGTCCACGGCGCCGGGGTCGTGAGGAAGAAATCCGGCGTGAAGAATGACGGGCGCCCCGCGTCGGGGCGGTCGGCGCGCTCGGGTTCCCCCCAGGCGACAATCCAGCGGTCGTCCGACCACGCGAACACAGCCCCGCACTGCAGGAAATCCCCCACCGGCACCGAGTGCGGCGCGGTGCGGCGCAGCCAGGAGGCGGGCGGGACGCGGGCGGTGCTCATCGCAGAAAGTTACGCCCGCGCGGGACGCCGGGATTCCGCGCGTTTAGCGAACGCGGAGCTGACGCTCGGCTTCGAGCCAGTCCGACTGCGAGTCGCCGGGCAGACCGAGGTTGCGGCGGCGTTCGCCGATGTAATAGGCGCGGAGGGCGATTTCCTCGTTGGTCACCGAGCTGATCAGCTTCACGACCTCGGACTTTCCGGCTCGGCGGCGGGTCACGACGCGGGCGGGGGCGGCGGCGGCGACTTTCGGGCGGGCGGCAGCCGGAGCGGCTTTCTTGGCGGGTTTGGCTGCCGTCTTCGCGGGTTTCGCGGGCTTCTTGACAGCGGCCTTTTTGGCGGGCTTGGGCATGATTTTGATGCGTTGCAGAGTGCATTAAACGGGCGCAAAGCCCGCCGGGCCAAGATTTTTCGGCTTTGCCGCGGCGCGGGCGGCCATAATCTGTGCTTGTGGGCATCTCGATGGCCGAATTCTTCATCCGTTGGTTCGTGACCGCCGTGGCCGTCTTTGTCGCGGCATCCATCGTCCCGGGCATCAGCTACAGCAGCTTCGGCAGCCTGGCCCTCGCCTCGCTCCTGCTCGGAATCGTCAACGCGCTCGTCCGTCCGGTCCTCCTCCTGCTCTGCCTCCCGCTCATCCTCGTGACCATGGGCCTCTTCATCCTGGTCCTGAACGCGCTGCTCCTGTGGTTCGTCGCCGGCATCCTGCCGGGAAGCTCTTTCACCGTCTCGGGTTTCTGGGCGGCCTTCTGGGGCGGCGTGGTCGTCAGTCTCGTGAGTTGGTTGCTCAGCGCGTTTTTCCGCGGCAGCGACGGGCGGATCTACCCGCTCACGCATCACACGTCCATCAAGCAAGCGCGCGGCCGGACGCTGGACTGAACCCATGATCCCCGCGGGATTGCGGCGCTGGCTGGACGCAGGGCGGACCGGCGTGAAGGTGTGCGGTTTCACCTGCGAGGAAGACGCGCGCGCCGCCGTCGAGGCGGGCGTGGATGCGCTGGGATTCAATTTCCATCCGAAGTCGAAGCGCTTCGTCAGTCTCGCGCAAGTCGCTCCCTGGGTCGGCTCGCTGCCGCAAGACATCGGCCGCGTGGCCGTGGTCGTGCAACCCCCGGACGCACTTCTCGACGAGTTGATCGGCTGCGGCCTCTTCCACGCGATCCAATTCCACGGCGGCGAATCCCCCGAGGCTTGTGCACGCGCCGGCGGCTTCCACGTGAAGGCGCGACCGGTCTCGGACAACGCCTCGGTGCAGGCCGCGCTCGCGGATGTTGCGCCGTGCCTGCTGCTCGACGCGCACGCGCCGGGAGAGTTCGGCGGGACAGGCCGCGTGATCGACTGGTCGCTCGCCGCCTCCGTGGTGCGCCTGGCCGCGCGGCCGGTGGTGCTCTCCGGCGGGCTCAAGCCGGACAACGTGGCTGACGCCGTGCGGCAGACGCGTCCGGCGGCGGTGGACACGGCCAGCGGTGTCGAGTCGGCACCGGGACGCAAGGACGCCACGCTGATGGCGCGCTTCGTGGCGGCCGTGCGCGCGGCGGACGAAAGCCATCCTTGATGCGTCCGGCGCGGGCGGAGATGGTAGCGCGGTTCCTCCGGCCCGAATGAAGAAGGGAAAATTCGTCCTCCTCCTGCACGCCCACCTGCCCTACGTGCGGCACCCGGAGCACGAGGACTTCCTCGAGGAGGACTGGTTCTACGAAGCCATCGCGGAGACCTACGTCCCGCTCCTGACCATCTTCGAGCGGCTGGCCAACGACCGTGCGCCCGTTCGGCTCACCATGTCGGTCACGCCAACGCTGTGCGCGATGATGGAGGATCCTCTTCTGCAATCCCGCGCCGCTCGCCACCTCGAGCGCACCGTTGCCCTGGCCGAAAGCGAAATTCACCGGACCAAGGGTGACACGCAGTTGCAACAGCTCGCGCGATTCTACCTCGACCGCTTCCGCGCCGCGCGCGACTACTTCGAAGGGCGCGGGCGGAGGCTCGTGCCGGCTTTCCGCGAACTGCAAGACGCAGGGTTCCTCGAGATCATCACCTGCGCGGCCACGCACGGTTTCCTGCCGCTCATGGCCGAATACCCGGAGGCCGTGCGGGCGCAGATCCAGATCGCGTGCGATTACCATGAGCGCTGCTTCGGACGCCGTCCGGCCGGCATCTGGCTGCCCGAGTGCGCCTACTACCCGGGGGTGGAGAAATTCCTGCGTGAGGCCGACCTGCGCTGGTTCGTGCTCGACGCCCACGGCCTGATGTTCGGGCAACCGCAGCCGCGCATGGCCATCTACGCGCCCTGCTACACGCCCGAGGGACCGGCGGTGTTCGCCCGCGACCGCGACTCGAGCCGCCAGGTCTGGAGCGCCGAGGAAGGTTACCCGGGCGACCCGGCTTACCGCGACTTCTACCGCGACATCGGCTACGACCTCAGCCTCGACTACCTGGGACCGTTCCTCGGGTCGGACGGACAACGCAAGTTCACGGGCCTCAAATACCACCGCATCACCGGCCGCACACCGCACAAGGAGCTCTACCATCGCCCGTGGGCGGAGGGCGCGGCCGACGCGCACGCGGCCGACTTCCTCGCCAACCGCATCAAGCAATTCGAACCGTTGTGCGCGGAGATGCCGCTGGATCCGGTCATTGTGAGCCCTTACGACGCGGAGTTGTTCGGCCACTGGTGGTTCGAGGGGCCCGAGTTCCTCGACATGTTCCTGCGCAAGGCCGCGCACGACCAGTCGGTCTTCGAGATGACCACGCCCTCGCGATACCTCGCCGACAACGACGTCCTGCAGGTCGTCCAGCCATGCGCCTCGAGTTGGGGAAACAAGGGCTACTGGGAGGTCTGGCTCGACCGCTCGAACGCGTGGATCTACCCGCACCTGCATGCGGCGGCACGACGCATGACCGCGATGGCCCGCGCCAACCAGCGCACCCGGACCGCATGGAAGTCCGCCACGCTCCAGCAGATGGCGCGCGAACTCCTCCTCGCGCAGTCCAGCGACTGGGCCTTCCTCATGCGCACGGGAACGGCCCGCGAATACGCGGAGAAACGCACCAAGGACCACCTCCTGCGGTTCAATCGCCTGCACGAAGCGCTCGAACGCGGCCGGCCCGACGGGGATTTTCTCGCCGCCTGCCGCGAGCGGGACAATATTTTCCCCGACCTCGAATGGCGCCACTACGTCTGATCCTCATCGTCCTTCTCGCCGCGCTCTCCGGATTGCCGCGCGCATCCGGCGCGTCCGCCGACGGCGGCGTGGAAATCCGCTTCGTTCCCCCGGGGCCGGGAACCGTGAGCCTCGGCATCCACGACGCGCAAGGGAAACTCGTGCGCGTCCTCTGCGACGAGTGGACGTTCAGCCGCTTCCACATCGGACTCAACGGACTCGCGACATCGTGGGACCGCAAGGACGACGCCGGGCAACCCGTGCCGCCCGGCCGCTACGAGGCGCGCGGCTACGTGGTTGGCGACGTCGATGTCGCCGGCGAGGCGTTCCACTTCAACGACTGGATCGAGACCGAGGATTCGCCGCGCATCGTCCGCGTCGCCGCCCAGCAACTGCTGCCCGGCGGCGACATGCTCCTGGCCGCGCGACTGGCCGGTGGCACCGGCGCGCTCGTGCGGTATTCGCCGGAGAGCGAGGCCCGGTGGCGCACAGTCGTCAGCGCACCGAGACCGCAGCCCGCGTCCAGCGCGCAACTCGCCGTCTCCGACGACACCGCCTTCGTCCTGCTCGACGGGAGCCTGCGCGCGCTGAAACTCGAGGACGGCTCCGAGGTCACCGTGCCGGAACCGCGCGAGGGAATCGCCGCCGTGGCCGCCCGCGGAGATCGGATCGGTGTTGTGCGAGGGGACCGCCTGTCCTTGTTCCGCCTGCCCGGTTTCACAGCCGAGGGCGCCGAGGAGAAAACCCCTGCTCCGTTCGTCTCGCTCGCGCTTCTCGACAAGGGGATCGTCGCCGCCGCAGCCGATGGCAGCCTGTGGAGCCGTGGAAGTGGTTGGACCAAACTCGAGACGCCCGCGCCCGTCCGTGGCGTGGCCGCCGGACGCGGCGACACGTTCTGGGTTCTCGAGGAACGCCCAGACGGCTCCTGGGCCGTCGCGCAATGTGACGCCGAGGAGGGACGCCTCGCGGAGTGGATTCCCGCACGCGCCGACGGAACGCCCTCCGCGCTTTCGGCCGCCACCGCGAGCGACCACTTCGCGGTCACGCTCGTGGCGCCCGACATCCAGCGCACCGTCGCCATCCGCCGTGCCGCGACGGGCGGCTGGGAGATCGCAGTGGACAAGAAGATCACGCGATCCGATGCGTTCGGCTGGCAGGATGGGAAGCTCGCGGCTTCCGGCGGAACGCTGCCGCAGGAGATCACCATTAAGCTCGACCCAAACGAACTCGACCCGACCGCCCCCGGTGAACTGATCCTCAAGGCCGTGGCCGGGGCGTCCGGGACGGGGTTGGCCACGACCGAAGGCCTTCCGCTCATCGGCGTCACAGAATCGGCCGACGCAACGCGCGTGATGGTTGTCCCCGGCGCCGCCCCCGGCGAGGCTCGCTTCTTCCAAGGGGACGGAGCGTGTGTCGAGGAATACGCGCTCTCGCAACTCGGCCGAATCAGCTCGTTCGACGCCGGGACCATCGAGCTTGCATCCGGAGGCGAGGTTCCGCCGCCTCCCGCCGAGGACGGTCCGGAACTGCCCGCCCAGGAAACAGACGCCTCCACCTCGCCCTAGGCGCTGTGGCCGGCGCGGTCGTGATTCGCTCTGCTCTCGAACTCCGTCCTGCTCTGAGCGCCCTCAGGCGCCGCCGAGAAACCGCCGCGCCGCGTCCAAAGCCTCGGCCAAACGCGAAGGATCCTTGCCGCCACCGCGCGCCGCATCCGGCTTGCCGCCGCCCTTGCCTCCGACAATCGGGGCGACAGTCTGAATGAGTTTCCCGGCCTGCACCTTGGCGGTGTATTCGGGAGAAACCGTCGCCATCAGCGTGATGGAGCCGGAAGAAGAAAGAGCGCTGAGAAAAGAGACTCCAACTCGGCTCTTGAGCGCATCGGACAAAGCTTGGACCGCGTCCGGCTCCGCAGAACCCATGTCCGCAATCACCGCCGGAATGCCGTTGATCGTCTCCGCCTTGGCCGCGAGATCGACCGCCCGCCCCGCAGCTTCGCGCTGCTGCGCGGCCTTGAGAGCCTTCTCCAATTCCTTCTGCTGGGCGATCATCGTCTCGATGCGCTTCTCCAGATCGGACAAGGGTGCACCGATCTTCCCCGCCAGAGCGGCGAGGCGCTGCGTATCGGCAGACGCGAGATCGACGGCGGCCAGACCCGCGTGCGCCTCGATGCGGCGGACGCCGGCCGCGATGGCGGCCTCGCTGGCGATGCGGAACAATCCGACCTCACCCGTGGCCCGCGCGTGCGTGCCGGCGCACAATTCCTTGCTGTAGCCGCCGATGTCCACCACGCGGACAACCTCGCCGTATTTGTCGCCGAAGAACTGCATGATGTCGGCGCGTCCTTTCACCTCGGCGTAAGGCATCTCGCTCCACTGCACAGCCGCGTTCTCCAGGATGCGCTCGTTGACCAGGCGCTCGATGTCGCGGACCTGCGCCGGGGTGAGGGCGGCGCTGTTGAAGTCGAATGTGAGTTTGTCCGGCCCGACGAAAGACCCCTTCTGCGTGGCCTCGCGCAAAACCACTTCGTGCAGCGCCCAGTGGAGCAGATGCGTGACCGTGTGGTGCCGCTGGATGGCCGCGCGTCGGGCGGCATCGACAGCCAGAGTGACCTCGCTGCCTTCCGGCGGTGCATCGCTTCCCTCAAGGAAATGCAGCCAGGTCTGTCCGGTCTTCTGCGTGTTGACCACGCGCCAGACATCGGCCCCGCGCGCGATCTGCCCGCTGTCGCCGACCTGTCCGCCCATCTCGGCATAGGCAGTCGAAGCGTCGAGAATGACGGCGGTCTTGTCCTTGAGGCTCACGACTTCGAGGACCTTCGCCGGAGTCGAGAGCACATCGTAGCCGACAAAACTCGTCGGCTCCTTCGTCTCGACCTCGGAAAGCTCGATCACCTGCTTCTTCTGCGCCGCGCGGGCGCGGGCGCGCTGCTGCTCCATCAACTCCTCGAAGCCGGCTGCGTCCACCGCCAAACCGCGCTCGCGTGCCATCAACTCCGTCAGGTCGAGCGGAAACCCATAGGTGTCGTAGAGCTTGAAGGCGAAGTCCCCGGCAATCCGCGGCGCTGCGGCTGCCTCGGCGTTGAACAACTCGATCCCGCGATCCAGCGTCTTGTTGAATGCCTCCTCCTCGCGTGCAAGGACTTCCTCGACGTGCTTCTGCTTGGCGCGGATCTCCGGGAAGACGTCGCCCATCTCGCGGGCGAGGACACCGGCGAGCTTGTGGAAGAAAGGCGCGCGGAACCCGAGCGTGCGGCCGTAGCGGACGGCGCGGCGCAGGATGCGGCGGAGCACGTAGTTGCGGTCGGTGTTGCCGGGCTGGATGCCGTCGGCGATGGCGAAGCTGAGCGTGCGGATGTGGTCACCGATGACGCGGAAGGCGACGTCGATTTTCTCCTGCTCCGTGACGGGCACGGGCTGGCCGGCCGCGTTCGGCTGCGGGAGCGTGCTGCCGTAGCGGTGGCCGCTCATCTTTTCCAACTCGTCGAAGATCGGACGGAAGATGTCCGTCTCGTAGTTCGAGATCCGCGCGTTGGCGAAGTCGGTGAAGTTCTTCGTCCCCTGGATGATCGAGACGAGGCGTTCGAAGCCCATGCCGGTGTCCACGTGGCGCGCGGGGAGCGGGGAGAATGTGCCGTCGGGATTGGCGTTGAACTGGATGAAAACGTTGTTCCAAATCTCGATGCACTCGGCCGCGCCTTTGTTGACGAGCGCGCCCTTGGTGTCGCCCGCGGGCGTGAGGTCGATGTGGATCTCGCTGCAGGGCCCGCAGGGACCGGTCTCGCCCATCATCCAGAAGTTGTCTTTCTTGTTTCCCGGAACGATGTGGACCTCGGGGTCTAGTCCGACGGACCGGAACTTCCCCGCCCAGATCTCCCACGCCTCCTGGTCGCGCTCGCTCGGGTCGCCCGGCCCGGGCTGGTAGATGGTCGCGTAGACGCGTTCTGGCGGGAAATGAAGGCGCTCGACGATGAGTTCCCAGCTCCAGGCGATGGCCTCGGCCTTGAAGTAATCGCCGAAGCTCCAGTTCCCGAGCATCTCGAAGAACGTGTGGTGGTAGGTGTCGAGGCCGACGTCATCGAGGTCGTTGTGCTTGCCGCCCGCGCGGATGCACTTCTGCGTGTCGGCGGCCCGCGGCGGCGAATACGGGCACGGCGCCTCGTTGAGGAAGATGGGCACGAACTGGTTCATCCCCGCGTTCGTGAAGAGCAGGTTCGGCGAGTCGGGCATCAGGCTCGACGAGGGCACGATCGTGTGCCCCTTCTCCGCGAAGAAATCGAGGAAGCTGCGGCGGATCTGCGCGCTGGTCATGACGTCGGGGTTCATGGGAAGGAAAAAAGCTGCCGCGGCGCTCAGCGGCTGGCGGGCGGAGGGGTGGTGCCGGCGGAAGGAAGAAAGTCGCGGAAAAACTCGTCTTCCAGCATCGTGCGCAATTCCTGCGGTGTCGTGCGCTGTCCGGCCTCCGCGAGCTTCGCGCGCGCCTGGTCCGGCTTGCCATCGCGGAAATCAATGGCGGCCCCCACGACGTAAATCGCCGCGGTGGCCTGGCCGTTCGCGATCGAGTCGGCCACGGCCTTGCGACGCTCGTTCGTCAGCTCGCCGGCCACCTCGGCCATCACGCGCTTGAAGAGGAAGAAGCCGTCGCCGGGGTTCTGCGCGAGGTAACGGTCGATGATGGCCGCGGCCTCGCCCGGCTTGCGCTGGATCCGGCGCAACTCGGAGAAATTCTGCACCAGGTCGCGCTGGCCGGGCGACAACTCCAGCGCGGCCACAAGGGTCTTCTCCGCACCCTCGTAATCGCGCGCCGTGATCTGCGCCGCGCTGAGCAGGGCGGAGGTGGCGGCATCACCGGGGTTGAGTTTCAGATGCTCGCGGGCCGCGGTGGTCGCCTCGAACGGCTGGCCCGCCATCATGTGGGCGATGGCCCGGCGCCGGTAAAGGCCGGGCGTGGACGAGTCCAACGCGGCCACCTCATCAAGGAACTTCCCGGCCTCAGCCCCGTCCCCGGCCGCCAGCGCGCTGTTGGCCCGCTCGTTGAGCACCATCGCGCGCAAGCTGCGCACCTCCCCGCGCTGTCCGAGAAAGAGCACGAGCAGGATCACGACTCCAACGAGGGCCGCGGCGGCCAGCAGCGTGGGCATCGAGGATTCGGACTCGCGCGGAATTTCGTCCTCTGGATTCATGGGTGGTTCACGGGTGGGCGGAGATTTGAAGGGCAAACTTGCGGAGTGGGAAGCGGAAATGTCGGACGGGGTGGCAATGCAGGCCCGCTTTGTGCCACAAAGGCGGCTGGTGAAACGGACGCCTTCCCTCCCCCGCACCCCCGCGTTGGCCTGGGGCGCCGCGGTCGTGCTGGTCGTGATCCTGGTCTATGCGCAGACCTTGCGCTTTCCGTTCTTTCCGTTCTGGGACGACGACATCCACGTCCACTCGAACCCGCACATTGCCAACCTGAGTTGGTCCTCCATCGGGGCGCTGTGGTCGGGTCCTTGGCAGCAACTCTACATCCCCTTCACCTACACGGTGTGGGCCGCCCTTGCCCTGATTTCGCGCACGGCCGCCGGGGAGCCGTTGGCCGGCGGCGCGCTCAACGCGGCGTGGTTCCACGGGGCCAATGTCCTGCTCCACGCCGTCGCGGCTGCGATGGTCTTCCTGCTGCTGCGCCGGGTGCTGGAAAAGTTCGCGCCCTCCAGCACGCCCGGACGCGTGGCGGCCGCCGCGGCGCTTGGTGCGGCGTTCTTTGCCCTGCACCCGCTGCAGGTCGAACCGGTGGCGTGGGTCTCCGGTCTTCGTGATGTCCTCGGCGGCTGTCTCGGCATTGCCGCCCTCGCCGTCCTCTTCGGGCGGGATGAACCCGGCATCACCCGCTGCCTCGCCGCTGGGGTGCTGTTTCTCGCCTCGCTGGCGGCCAAGCCCGCGGGCGTCGCCCTGCCGCTGATCGCCGCCATCCTCGCGATCCAGCCGTTCCGCTGGCCGGTCCGGCGGATGTTCTTTGTTCTCGGTCCGTGGTTTCTCGCCGCCGCCGGCTGGGTCGTGCTGACAAGCAACGCGCAATCCGCCGCCGACCTTGCCCGCGGCCTCGTGCCCGCGTGGATGCGTCCGCTCGTGGCGGGTGACGCCCTTGCCTTCTACCTCGGCAAGACGTTCTGGCCGGTGTGGCTCTCGGCTGACTACGGCCGTTCGCCCGACCGCATCCTGGCCAGCGGGGCGATCTGGTGGACTTTGCTCGGCCCCGCTGCGCTCGTCGCAGCCCTCGCCATCTTCCGCCCCCTGCGACCCTACCTCGTCCCTGCGGCCGTTTTCGGGGCTGCGCTGCTTCCCACCCTCGGCCTCGTGCCTTTCAACTTCCAAGTCGTCAGCACCGTGGCCGACCGCTACGCCTACGTCGCGCTGCTCGGGCCCGCCATGGCGATCGGACTGATGGTGATCCGCGACGTTTCCTGGCGACCGGTCGCCGCCGCATCGGCGGTCGTCGCCGCGCTGGCAGCTCTCACCCTCCTCCGCCTGCCGCTGTGGTCGGAGGATCTGCGCCTCTTCGCCGCGACGGTCGAGGTGAACCCGCGGAGCTGGAAAGCCCTGCACAACTACGCCTCGGCCCTCGACGACCGCGGGCGCACCGCCGACGCCCTTCCGCTCATGCGCGAGGTGGTCGCACGACGGCCGGACGGCTCGGAGGGCCACAACGACCTCGCGGTCATGTTGTGGAAACTCGGACAACACTCCGAGGCGGTCGAGTCCATGCGCCGCTCGCTGGCCGTCCGGCCCACGCCCAGTTCCGCGCGCAACCTCGTCCAGATGCAGTCACAACTGGGAAACATGGACGGGCTCATCGAGGCACTGAGGATCCTCGTGGAACTCGAGCCCGACAACGTCGAGGCGGAGCGAACGTTGACGCAGTTGCGGGCGCAACGCGAAGCCGCGCGCTGAGGCGCGGCACGCTTTACTCGTCCCACGCCCTGCCTTAGCAACTTGGGTCGCATGCCCCTCGTCGAAATCTCGCGCACCGGGCACACCGGCATCCTCCGACTGAACCGCCCGGAGAAACACAACAGCCTCAACGGCGCCCTCATGCAGGAGCTCACGGCCGGGATCGACAGCCTCGCCGCCGACGGCTGCCGCACCCTCCTCATCGGCGCCATGCCGGGCTCGAAGGTGTGGTCAGCCGGGCACGACATCAACGAACTCCCGGAGCCGCGGCGCGATCCGCTGGCCTACTTCGACGCCCTCGAGACCCTGCTGCGGCGCGTGCAGGACTGCCCGGTCCCCGTGATCGCGATGGTAGAAGGCTCGGTCTGGGGCGGCGCCTGCGATCTCTGCTTCTCGTGCGACCTCGTCATCGCGGCCGAGGGCAGCACGTTCGCCATGACACCCGCCAAGCTCGGCATCCCCTACAACGCCTCGGGCCTGATCCACTTCACCAATCTCATCGGCGTCAGCAAGGCCAAGGAAATGTTCTTCACCGCGGAACCGGTCCCCGCCTCGGACGCGTGGAACAACGGCTTCGTAAACCACGTGGTTCCGGCTGCGCGATTGGAGGAGTTCACCCTCGCTCTCGCGGACAAAATCGCCGCCAACGCGCCGCTTGCCGTCCGCGCCCTCAAGGCTGAGTTCCGCCTCCTGAGCCACGGACAGCCGATCGACGCAGAGACCGCCGAACGCATCCAGGCCATCCGCCGCGAGGTTTACGACAGTGCCGACTACGCCGAGGGCCTCCGCGCCTTCAAGGAGAAGCGCGCCCCGAGTTTCGAGGGAAAATGACTGCCAACGCTCTCCAGCAACACGTGGCCGCGCTGCACGCCTGCCGCCGCTGCCCGCGCATGGCCTCTGCGCCGGTCAGCGGTGCCGCGGTGGAAAGCGAGATCCTCCTCGTCGGTCAGGCGCCGGGCGTGCACGAACCGCAACTCGGGCGCCCCTTCGCCTGGACCGCCGGGCGCACGCTCTTCCGATGGTTCGAGCAATCATGCGGCTTCGGCGAGGATGTCTTTCGCGAGCGGATCTACATGGCCGCCGTCTGCCGCTGCTTCCCCGGCAAAGATCCCAAGGGCGGAGACCGGGTGCCCGACCCGGGGGAAATCGCCAACTGCGCGCCGTGGCTCGCGCGGGAGATCGCGCTCCTGCAACCCCGGTTGGTCGTGCCCGTGGGCAAACTCGCCATCAGCCAGTTTGTGGACGCGCCGCGGCTCGCCGACGTGATCGGACATCGCATCCGCATGGAACGCGACGGCTCTTCGTTCGACCTCATCGCCCTGCCCCATCCGTCCGGCGCCTCGACGTGGCACCGCATGGAACCCGGACGCACCCTCCTTGCCTCGGCCCTGCGCGAAATCGCGCGCCACCCGTCCATCCGCTCCATCTCGAACCGGCAACCATGCGCCGCCACGGCATGAAAACTCCGACGCTCCATCCCATGCTGGTAGCCGATGCGGGGAATTCCGCGGTCAAGTTCGCTGTCGTCTCCCGCCCCGGCGGACGCCCGCGCCTCGTGGCCCGCATCACGAACGACAAACTCACCGCCAGCCGCGTGCGTTCGCTAGTCCGCGCCTCCGGGGCCCGGACCGCCGCCGCGGCCTCCGTCGTCCCCGCGGTCGCGCGACTGCTCGCCGAAGCGTGTCCGCACATCGCCCTCATCGGTCCGGACACGCCGCTCAACTTCCGCTGCATGACCGACCGCAGCGTCACCGGAGCGGACCGCCTCGCCAACATGGCCGAGGCGGCAAACCGCCTCGGCGGACGTGTGATCGTGGCTGACTTCGGCACGGCGGCGACCTTCGACGCGCTGGATGCGGATGGCAGTTTCGTCGGCGGAGCCATCGCTCCCGGCTTGCGCGCGATGGGGAGCGCCCTCGCCTCCGGAACCGCCCTCCTGCCCGACACCGCACCCGTCGCGCCCCGCCGCATGGCGGGACGAAACACCGGCGAAGCCCTGCGCGCCGGCGTGGTCGGAGGCTACACCGGACTCGTTCGGCATGTTCTCGACGCACTCGCCGACGAGGTCTTCGGGCGCCGGAAACCCCGGCTCGTCTTCACGGGCGGCGACGCCGCCGCAGTGGCCCGTTTGACCGGGTTGACCGCGACCGTGGACCCGCTCTGGACCCTCCGTGGCATCGCGGTTCTGGGCGAGGCCACGCTCCGCGAATCCAGCAAACAAGCGGGTTGAGGGGCGGACATCCGGTAATCTCCTTGCCCGCGCAAAGGGCGTGGGTAGATTGGTCGCAGGAATAATCCGCGTCATCAACAGGCCCGGATGACCGCATTATATGGCGAACGCAATGGTCATTGGAATGGGCGGCGTGGGGTCGGTGATCGCCCAGAAACTCCACGAATACGACTGCATCGACCGCATCGTCTGCGCCGACCGCGACACGGTCTTCGCCGAGAAACTCGCCCAACGCATCCCCAACAACCGCTTCGTCGTGGTCAAGGCCGACGCGATGGACGTCAAGGGCACTACGGCGCTCATGAAGGAGCACAAGGTCAAGGTGACCTGCAACGCCGCGGTCTGCGCGACCAACCACTCGGTGCTCACCGCCTGCGCGGACGCCGGATCGCATTACCTCGACATGGCGGCCGACATCTACGCGCCACCGGGCGCGCGCCGCACATCGAAGAACTCGTTCGATACCGAGATCGAGACCTTCAACGAGACGTTCCTCGACAAGGGCCTCGCCGGCATCCTCTGCATGGGCATGGACCCGGGTGCGGTCAACGTCTTTGCCCGCTGGGCCATGGACCGGCTCGACACCGCGACGAGCATCCGCGTGCTCGACGCCGACAATGCCGAGGTCAAGGGCTACCGCTTCGCCGTCCTCTTCTCGCCCGAGACATTCTTCGAGGAACTCGGCGCCGTCCCCTACTTCGTCAAGAACGGCCGCGTGACCGCGGGCAAGCCGCTCGAGTCGGAGTTCGAGTGGGTCCGCTTCCCCGAACCCATCGGCCTGCAACCCACCTACGCCGTCGCCCACGAGGAGGGTGTCAGCCTCGGCATCCACCCGCCGTTCGTGCAGAAGGGCGTGCGCTACTCGGTCTTCAAATACAGCGTGAGCGACAAGGTCGTGCACCTCTCCCGCTCGCTCGCGCTGCTCGACCTCGACACGTGGAAGAAGGTCAAGGTGGACGGCGCCGAGGTCTCCCCCGTGCGCGTGGCCACCCACGCCCTGCCCAAACCGGCGCAGCTCGGGCCGACCGTGGACGGCTATTCCTGCGTCGGCACCGAGGTGCGCGGCACGCAGGACCGGCGGCGCGTGGAGTATTTCATCTACACGATGGACAGCCATCGCGACTGCTACGAGAAGCACGGCTACTCGCTCACGCTCGTGCAGACCGGGATCCCGCCGGCCCTCACCGCGCGCCTTCTCATCGAGGGCAAGATCAAGGAGCGCGGCGTAATGATGCCCGAGGCGCTCGACCCGAACGAATTGATGAACCACTTCAGCCACGAAGGCCTGCCCATCTTCGTGGAGAAGCGCGAGACGGAGCGGATATGAGCCCCCGCCCGTTCCTCCTCGACGGGCGTCCCGTCACCACGGGAACCAAGGCGGAAGTGCGCAACCCTTGGGACGGCTCGCTCGTGGCCGAGGTCTCCGTCGCGGGTGAAGACGAGATCGCCGTGGCGCTCGACACGGCGGCGGCGGCGTTTGAGGAGACGCGGCGCACACCCGTGCTCGAACGCTCGCGCCTGCTCCATCGCATCGCGGCCGCCATCGGCAACACGTCCGACCGCTTCGTCGAGCTGCTCGTGGCCGAGGCCGGCAAGCCGGTCACGCTCGCCCGCATCGAGGTCCAGCGTGCGCAGGCCACCTTCGAACTGGCCGCCGCGGCCGCCCTCGAACCGAACGGCCATTCGGTCGAGATGGGTTCGACCGCCGCCGGAGCCGGGCACGCCGGCTTCGCCCGGCGCTTCCCGCTGGGCGTCATCCTCGGCGTCACCCCGTTCAACTTCCCCCTCAACCTCGTCGCCCACAAGGTCGCGCCCTGCCTCGCCACCGGCAACACGATGATCCTGAAGCCGGCCATGAAAACCCCGCTCTGCGCCCTCCTGCTCGGCGAGATCCTCGCGGAATGCGGCGCACCCCCCGCGCAGGTCTGCTTCCTCCCCTTCGGCCACGAGCACGTGGACACCCTGCTCCGCGATCCGCGCGTGAAGATGCTCTCGTTCACCGGCGGCGTGGAAGTCGGCTGGGCCCTCCGGGCGAAGGCCGCCAAGCAGAAGGTCGCGCTCGAGCTCGGCGGCAACGCGGCCTGCGTGGTCGAGCCGGACTCCGACTGGCGCCGCCACGCCGCCAAGATGGCCGTGGGTGCCTTCGCCTACGCCGGACAGTCGTGCATCAGCCTCCAGCGCATCTTCGTCAACCGCGCGATCTACGACGACTTCAAGGAAGCCTTCCTCGCCGCAGTCGCGGAGAAAGCCCTGGCCGGCGACCCCCGCGACCCTTCGACGCTGGTCGGGCCCATGATCACGCGGCAGGCCCTGGACAACGTCCTCGGCTGGATCGCCGCTGCCGAGCAGGCCGGGGCGCGACGCCTCACCCCGGACCGCGTCGAGGGACAAGTCCTTCATCCCGTCGTGCTCGAAAATGTCCCGCGCAACGCCGCCATTTCCTGCGAGGAGGCCTTCGCCCCCGTCGTCGTGCTCGAGGCGTGCGAGGATTTCGACGACGCCCTCGCCGCCGTCAACGCCTCGCGCTTCGGCATCCATGCCGGCGTCTTCACCTCCGACATCACCAAGGCATGGCGCGCGTTCGAGACCCTCGACGTCGGCGGCGTGCTGGTGAACCAGGTGCCGACGTTCCGCACCGAGAACATGCCCTACGGCGGCGTCAAGGACAGCGGGGTCGGACGCGAGGGCGTGCGCTACGCCATCGAGGACATGACCGAACTGCGCTCCCTCGTGGTCAATGTCTCCGGGGCCTGAGCCGTCCATGCTGCACGTCGTGCTCGTCGAGCCGGAGATCCCGCAGAACACGGGCAACATCGCCCGCACCTGCCTCGCCGCCGGGGCGCGGCTCCACCTTGTCGGAC
>CAZSUJ010000037.1:25630-30496 GCA_964609925.1 uncultured Chthoniobacter sp.
GGCAACATCGCCCGCACCTGCCTCGCCGCCGGGGCGCGGCTCCACCTTGTCGGACCACTCGGATTCAAGATCGACGACGCGACCCTGCGTCGGGCCGGACTCGATTACTGGGACCAGTGCGACGTGCACCGCTGGGACTCGCTTGCAGACCTTCGCGCCGGGGCCGGGGCGGCGCGCTTCTTCTTCCTCACAACCAAGGCGACACGGCCGCATTGGGAGGCGCGGTTCATGGACGGCGACCACCTCGTCTTCGGGCGCGAGACCCGCGGCCTGCCGGAGAGCCTGCTCGCGTCCGAGCGCGGCAACCTGCTCACCATCCCGATGCAGCCCGGCGCCCGCAGCCTCAACCTTGCCACGTCCGTTGGGATTGTGCTCTACGAGGCCTGCAGGCAGGTTGGGTTCATGAACGGCGGGGAGCAACCATGACCACGAGGAAGAAAAAGCGCCTGCTCTTCATCTGCAGCGGAAACTACTACCGCAGCCGGCTCGCCGAGATCCTCTTCAACCACGAGGCCTCGCAACACGGGGTGGCCTGGGAGGCCGAGTCGCGCGGGCTCATCGAGGCCCGCGAGTTGAAAGGCCTTTCCGGCCACGCCGCCGCCTACCTCAACGCCGCCGGACTCGACGCCCTCATCGGAAAGCCCCGCGACCCGCTGCGGATCGAGGTCGAGGACCTGACCGAGTCGGATCTCGTCATCGCCCTCTGCCGCCACGAGCACAAGCCCATGCTCGAGCAGAAGTTCCTCGGCCTCGCCAAGGCGATGCACAAAGCCGGCCGGCTGCGCTACTGGAACATCTACGACATCCCCGGACGCCCCCACGCCCTGGTGCGCCTGCTCGGCGGGGGACACCGCAACCCATGCCAGCCGGCCGACAGCGGGACCGAACACGTCGCCCTCGCCGTCCGGGACCTCGTGCGCGAACTCGGCGGACAGCCCGACGGGGGATCGAAGCACGATTAATGGTGCTGTGTTCTCATAATCTTGAGAACACCGCGCTTCCTTCCAACTTTTTGCTGGTCTCAGCAGGGTCTTGTGCTAGCTTGATAGATTATGCCGATACAGAGAAAAAGCGCCTTCTCGCGGCGCCTTCCCGATCTGGTCACCGAGGAGTTGGTGAGTGTGTTGTCGAAGAAAACGTCGTTTGAGTTCAAGCAATTGTTCGATCTCGTCCACGAAAAATTGCGCAAGCGCAACGCAGCCAGCGGCGGCGAGGAAATGCTCCGCCTCCGCGCCTACGAGAAGCTCCAGAATCTGGTCTCCCGCGGCATGGTCAAGAAGACCGGCAAGAAATACCGCGGTCTGGCCTCGCTGGCCAACGCGCTCGAGACCGCGGAAACGACGGCGCGCTAGCCGCCCGCCATGCTCACAGAGCAATACCTTCCGCTGGCCCTCCACACGGCGGTCGCCATAGGCTTTGCCATCGCCGTCTTCTGCGCCAGCCTCGTCGTGGGACGCGCCGGACGCACGAATCCCACGAAGGACATGGCCTACGAGTGCGGCATGCCCGTGCGCGAGGCCGCCTCGCCGCGCTTCAGCGTGAAGTTCTATCTCGTGGCGATGCTCTTCATCCTCTTCGATATCGAGATTGTCTTCATGTATCCTTGGGCTGTCGTTTACCGCGATTTCCTCGCCACCAACGGCCCGATCATCTTCTGGAGCATGGCCGGATTCGTCGCGGTGCTGACCTTCGGCTACGTCTACGCCATCAAGAAGGGCGCGCTGGACTGGAAGTCCTGACGCGACCGCGCAGCGCGGTTTGCCATTGACACCGGGGCACGCGGCCGCGATGCAACCTTGATGGACAACACACCGCCGCCCGTCCCCGAACCCGATCCGGCACCAACTCCCGCCCCGGTTCCGCCGGCTGTTCCGTCGGTCAGCCCGACGCCAGACAACTCGCTGGCCGTGGTCATGCACCTCTTGGGTCTTGCCGGTTTCGTGTTTCCGCTGGGCAACATCCTCGGGCCATTGATCCTCTGGCTGGTCAAGCGCCCGGAGAGCCCCGAACTCGACCGCGTGGGCAAGGAGGTGCTGAACTTCCAGATCAGCTATTCGATCTACATCGCGGTCGCCGTCGGCCTCTGCTTCTTCTGCCTCGGCTTCATCGTTCTGCCGGTCGTGCTCATCGCCTGGCTTGTCTTCATGATCATCGCCGCGGTGAAGACCAGCAACGGCGAGGCCTACAGCTACCCGCTCACCATCCGCTTCCTGCAGTAGTCCGGATCAAGCCTCGGGGCGGCGGCGACGGCGCAGGCGGAACCAGTTGTTCCACGTCTTGCGGATCGTCTGGCGCTTGCTCAGGTATTGCTGTTCCAGTTCGGACCCCTGCCGCAGGGCCTCGATCACCCCGCCCACGGTGAAATCGTCCGACTGCACGATCGTGCAGGCCACCCCGACCGCTCCCGCGTGGTGCGCGTCGCTCCCCGCCGTCATGGGCAACCCACGCCGCTGCGCGTAGTCGAAGGCCTTGCGGTTGTGGCGCTTCAACGTGGTCGCGGCATTGAAGACCTCCAGGCCGTCGAGCGGCAGGGTGTCGAGCACACTCTCCCGGATCCCCGCGCGGAACAGGTCGTAAGGGTGCGGCGCCACGCAGATTCCGCCGGCCGCGTGGGCCAGCTCGCACACCTCGCGTGCCGGGTGACCCTTGAGCGACGGCGGCAGCGTGCAACCGAGGCACAGCAGATGTCCTTCGGCCGTCGTCACCTCCACGCCCGGAATGACAAGCAGGCCGTCCACAGGACCGCCCGCGGCGTCCATCAACCCGCGCGACACCATGTAGTCCACCGCCTCGCACGTGTTGTGGTCGGTGATGGCGAAAGCGTTGAGCCGCGCCGCACGGGCCGCCGTGATCAGGTCCTCCGGACTGCTCACCCCGTCCGCGGAAAAGAACGAGTGGACGTGAAAGTCGATCCGGAGGGTCATCAGGGACCATTTTCCGGCCCGCGGCACCGGATTGCCAAGGCGAATCGCCGCGCGCCCCGCTTCCGTCTTGCCCGCACCCCCGGCGTGTTGTGCAATCGCCGTCAATGAACGTCGTGGGCATCGACATCGGGGGATCCGGCATCAAGGGCGCACCTGTGGACGCGGCCGCGGGCCAACTGCTCGCCGAGCGCGTCCGCATCCCCACTCCCGCCCCCGCCACCCCTGAAGCCGTGGCCGGTGTCATCCGGCAGATCACCGACGGATTCCCCGCGTCCGACGGCCCCGTCGGCATCACCTTCCCCGGGGTGGTGAAAAGCGGACGCGTCCTGACCGCCGCCAACATGGATCCATCGTGGGTTGACTTCGAGGCGGCGACATTTTTCTCGGCCAAGCTCGGCCGCCCGGCCTTCGTGACCAATGACGCCGACGCCGCCGGAATCGCGGAGATGCGGTTCGGTGCAGGACGCGGCATCAAGGGCACCGTCCTGCTGCTCACCCTCGGCACCGGCGTCGGCAGCGCCCTGTTCCTCGACGGCAAGCTTCTGCCCAACACCGAACTCGGCCACATGGAAGTGCGCGGCAAGGACGCCGAGGCGCGCGCCTCCGAGCGGGTGCGGGAGGAGAAGAATCTCGGGTGGGACGAATGGGGCGAGCGTGTCGGCGAAGTCCTCGCCCGCTATGCCTTCCTCCTCAACCCCGACCTCATCATCCTCGGCGGCGGCGTGAGCCGGAAGGCGGACAAATTCCTTCCGATCGTGCAGGGTCTGGTCAAGGTGCCCATCGTCCCGGCCCAGCTGCAAAACCAAGCCGGCATGGTCGGAGCGGCCCTCATGGCGTCCGAGGCCTTGGCCGGATCCGCGTGACCGCGCCCGCACCCATCGAGGTTCCCGTCGCCATCCCCGGCGCCGAGTGCCGCATCCTTGTCGGCCCGGGTCTTCTCGCCGGAGCCGGTGCATTCTGCCGCGAGGCCGGCCTGCGCGGGGCGTGCGCCATCATCACGGACGAGAACGTGGGCCGTCTGCACGGGGCAGCGGTGCTGTCCTCGCTCGAAACCGCCGGCCTCGCTGCGCAACTTCTCGCGGTGCCTGCGGGCGAAAACTCCAAGCGGCTCTCCGCCGCGGAGAACCTGTGCGACCGCATGATCGCCGCCGGCCTCGACCGCCGCTCGTTCGTCGTCGCCCTCGGCGGCGGAGTGGTCGGCGACCTCGCCGGCTTCGTCGCCGCGATCTACCAGCGTGGCATCCCGTGCGTCCAGATCCCCACCACGATCGTCGCGCAGGTTGACAGCTCGGTCGGCGGCAAGACCGGAGTGAACGCGCGGGCCGGCAAGAACCTCATCGGCGCCTTCCACCAGCCGCGCCTCGTCCTGGCCGACACCGCCACCCTCGCCACCCTGCCCGACCGCGAATACCGCGAGGGCTTCGCCGAGGTCGTCAAGCATGCCTGCATCCGCGACGCCACGATGCTCGGCGAACTCGACCCGGACGCGCCGCGCGACGGCCTCGCCCCGCTCGTCGCCCGCAACATCGCGATCAAGGCCGCCATCGTCGCCGAGGACGAGCACGAGCGCTCCGGCACGAGAGCCCTGCTCAATTTCGGCCACACGGTCGCCCACGCCGTCGAGAACGTCGCCGGCTACGGCCGCTTCCTGCACGGCGAGGCAGTCAGCCTCGGCCTCGCCGCCGCGCTCGAAATCTCGCAAAGGAAGTTCGCGCTCGCCGATGCCGAGGCGGACCGCGTCCGCGCCAAGCTCGCCGCCTTCGGCCTGCCGCTCGAAATGCCGGACGACCTTCCCACCGACCAACTCATCGAAGCCGCGCGCCGCGACAAGAAGTTCGAAGGCGGACGCGTCCGCTTCGTCGTGTGCCCCCGTCTCGGCGAGGCCTTCGTGGCCGAAGACGTGACCGAGGATGACATCCGCGCGGCGATCGATGCCCTGCGG
>CAZSUJ010000037.1:30596-31806 GCA_964609925.1 uncultured Chthoniobacter sp.
TACGAGGAAGACACGGATTTCTTCGCGCGCATGACCCGCGGCGAGTTCCGCGAAGACGTCGAGAACGACGCGAGATTCTTCGAGCGCGGCATCGAACTGCTCTCGTCCGCAGGCTACGAGACCTACGAAGTCTCGAACCATGCGCGACCCGGACGCGAGTGCCGGCACAACCTCGGTTATTGGCGCGGCGACGACTACCTCGGCCTCGGGCCGAGCGCGTGGTCCACCGTGGGTGACCGGCGCTGGCAGAACGTTCCCGACACCGCGGCCTACGTGCGCGCGGTCGAGGCCGGGGTCCGTCCACTCTCCAACGAGGAGATCCTGCCGCCCGAGACCCGCGAGGCCGAGCGGATTGCTTTCGGCCTGCGGACAAGCGCGGGGATCGACCGCGAATTGCTCAGTGACCGGACCGACCTCGTGGCCCGTCTGCGCGAAGAGGGCCTGCTGCAAGACCACGGACCCCGCATCCGCCTCACGCCGCGCGGACGCCTGCTCGCCGACGCCATCGCCGCAGAGCTGATGTGAGGTTCGGTTGGGGATCACGTGCATCCCCGGAAAACGAAAGGGCGCCCGAAGGCGCCCTTTGTGAATTTGACTGGCTGGCTGGATTAGTAGCCGCCGCGGTCGCCACGGTAGCCGCCACCGCCGCCACCGCCACGGTATCCGCCGCCACCACCGCCACCGCCGCGATAGCCGCCGCCACCGCCGCCGCCGCGACGCTCATAGCCGCCGCCACCGCCGCCGCCACCGCCACCACCGCGCGGACGATCCTCGCGGGGACGGGCTTCGTTGACCTGGATGGTGCGGCCATCCATGTCCTTGCCGTGGAATTGCTCGATGGCCGCCGCGGCTTCCGCGTCGGACGAGAAGGTGATGAAACCGAAGCCGCGCGAGCGGCCGGTCTGACGGTCGAGGGCGATCATGACGTCCGTCACGCTGCCACATTGTCCGAAGGCGTCGCGAAGCGAGTCCTCGGTGGTGCTGAAGGGAAGGTTCCCCACGTAGAGTTTGTTACCCATGTTGTGTTTTCTGTTGTCTGTCAGGCTCCAAGCGATCCGATCATTTTCCCGTGAACTTCACGGTGCCTGCGCTTTGACTCACGAACGTAAACTCAACCCGTGGGCGGCGCTGTTTCTGACCTAAACTTGTCGACTGTCACCGGCGACCATGGTCCGAAACACGGCAAGAGCAAGCGAAAACATCAGGGGGC
>CAZSUJ010000038.1:0-13525 GCA_964609925.1 uncultured Chthoniobacter sp.
TGGGGCATGAGCGAGAAGATGGGCATGATCGAATACGGCGAGGGCGACGAGCACCTTTTCCTCGCCCGCGATTTCAGCCGCATGCGCGACTACAGCGAGTCCACCGCGCAGGCCATCGACCAGGAGGTGAAGAGCCTGATCGACGAGGCTTACCGCCGCGCCACGGAACTCCTCTCCTCGAACCGCGCCAAGCTCGATCTCATCGCGCGTGCGCTGCTCGAATACGAGACGCTCGAAGGCGCGCAGATCCGCGACCTGATCGAGCACGGCGAGATGAAGAACCCGCCCCGCCGCGAGCCGCCCCCGGTGCCACCCGCACCGCCGGCCGCCCCGGCGCAGGAACCGAGCAAGCAGGACGGAGCCCTGCCCGGCGACCTCGCCCCCGTGCCCGCCTGAGCGGGCGGCTCCCTTCACAACCCGGCCAACCGCCGCGCGACGGACAACGTGTCCGCCTCACCTGCCGTCTTGTCGCGGCGCAGGCGCTTGATGCGCGGGAAGCGCAGGGCCAGACCGGAGGCGTGGCGGCGGCTCGGCTGGATCGAGTCGAAGGCGACTTCGATGACCAACTCCGGCGCGACTTCGTGGGTGCGACCGCGCACCGAACGGACCCGCGCAAGGAACCAAGGCGTTAGCTCGGCGATTTCCTTGTCCGTCAACCCGCTGTAGGCCTTGCCGATGACGAGCAGGCGACCGGACTCGTCGTCCAGGACCGCGAAGGTGTAGTCGCTGAGCACTTCGCGGCGGCGTCCGTGACCGTATTCCACGGCGGTCACAACGACGTCGAGGGTGGCGAATTCTTTCTTCAGCTTGATCCACGCGAGCCCGCGGCGCCCCGGCGTGTAAGCGCTGGCGGGGTCTTTCACCACGAGTCCTTCGTGACCGCGCAGGCGGGACGCGCGGAACGCCTCCTCCACCTCGTCCGCGCTGCCCGGCGTCGAGACGCGGGAAAGCGCCAGCGGCGCGGACCACGGAAGGCGTTCGAGGATGCCACGACGATCGAGCAAGGGACGGCGGATCAGCGTCTCGTCATCGCACAGCAGCACGTCAAAGGCGGTGAACTGCACCGGCACATCTTCGGTGAGGAAAAGGTCGGGCTCGCGCCGGTTGAGGCGCTTCTGCAGGTCGAAGAAAGTTCCGGGGCGGCCGGAGCCGGACGCGAGGATCTCGCCGTCGAGCACTACGCTCCGGCCGAGCGCGGCCGCGGCCCGCGCGATCTCGGGAAACTGCGCCGTGATGCGCCGGAGGTCCCGCGAGAAGATTTCACAGCGCCCGCCATCCACGTGGACCTGCGCGCGGATGCCGTCGAGTTTGTCCTCGGCCCAGACCATTCCGCCATCGCCCGCCAACCGTTTCCACACGGCGGCGCCGTCGGGCTCGGCTCCGGCCAACATGCACTTCACCGGATGGAAAACCCGCAGGCCGATGCCACCGAGGCTGCCCTGCTTGGCCGCCACGGCGAGGGCACCCGCGTCGCCGAGGAGCATTGACGCCTCGCGGAGATCGTCAGCCGGGGAGTCGAAGGCCGCGCCGACCGCCTCCTCGAGCAACCCCTCCTTGAGTCCGATGCGCAGGTCGCCGATGAGAATGCGCACCACATAAGCCGCTTCCCTCGCGCCGAGGCCGCGGAGGAAGTCCTCAAGTAAAGCCTGCTTGGCCAAGGGACCCCGCGCATCGCCAAGCCGACGGAAGGCGGACTCCACGCCGGCGAGATCAGGCGGAGCCGACGGTCTCCGCGCCGCCAGCAACTCGGCCGTGGCCAGGCCCGCGTCGTTGAGACGACGCGAGACGGCGCGGGCCTCCTCGAACGGAACGCCGGCCACCGCCGCCACGGCCCGGCGCAGGATGGCCCAACCGGTCTGCAGGCGATTCGCATCCGACGAAGCGAACGCCGCCCCGCCCAGCCACGTGGCGGCACGGCGCAGGTCGTCGTCGCCCAGCGTCCGGAAGTAGTCCGCAAGGATGGCTGTCTTGGCCCGTCGTCCCGTGGCGGAAGCCACGGAATCTGCCACGGCGCAGAACCGGCCGAACGGCGAATCATCTGCCGGGACAGCGGCATCGGGCACGTGACGCAGCCGCGAAGTCTCGGCGGACAGGCCGGGCAGTTCGAGTTGGTCCGGACTGACGAGCGACCACGCCTCGATCCCGCGCGCCCGCAGGTCGCGAGCGAAATCGGCGGCGAACCCGTGGAGGGTAAGAACGCGGCGCGGAGCGACCAGCCGCACATATTCGAGCAGGTCGTCGTAACCCGCATGGTCACTGAGCGGGAAAACCGCGTCGCATTGGTAGCGGTGGACCGCACCCGGCACGAGAGCCCATCCGGTCAGCATGGCCACGCGGCACCGGCCGATCCGCCGCAGCATGGCCGAACCCCGCACGCTGGGCGGGCAAATCAGCACGTGCCCGCGCACGGCGGACGCCTCGTAGTCGGCAAAGGCGGGAAAGCCCGGGATGAGTTCGCGGTAGATGCGCGTCATCTTGGCCACCGAGCCGTGCAGCATCGGCTTGAGCCCGGCATCATGCACCGCGCAGAGGATTTCCTGGGCCTTGCCCAGCGAGTAGCCGAGAAGCACGGGCACCTCGTCGTCCTCCAGCGCCTCGCGGCAGAACTTCACCATGGCGCCGAGGACTTCCTCGGAAGGCGGGAACACGAACTCCGGCTTCCCGTAGGTGGTCTCCATGATGAGCGTGTCCGCCCCGCGCCACACGACGCGCTCGCTGGCGCGCCCGGCCCGCAGCTTGAAGTCGCCCGTGTAGAGCAGGCTTCCGCCCTCGTCCTCGAGGTGCAACTGCGCCGACCCGTGGACGTGACCCGCCGGCAGGAGGGTGAAGCGCGCACCGCGCAGCTCGCGGGTCTCGCCGAACTCGAGCACGTGCTCGTGCGGCGACGGCCCGATGCGCGCGCGCATCAGCCGCGCGGTGGCCGACGAGAGGACCGTTTCGCGATGGCGCCCGGTGTGGTCGCTGTGCGCGTGCGAGACGAAGGCGAACGCGCATGACATGCGCGGGTCGAGCCACAGGTCGCAGGAAGGCACGTGGACCGCGCCGCGATAGACGACGTCAGGCATGGCGGCTCCCCCAACAAGCGGCTGGAAGTGCGGCGCGGCGCGGTTCAACATCCCTCCATGGCGCGCACCGCGCCATTCCCGCCATGTCTGTCCCGCAAAGCACCATCGCCATAATTTACGACTACGACCAGACCCTCAGCCCGAACTATATGCAGGAGGAGGCGATTTTCCCGCACTTCGGCATCGACGGGAGGCAGTTCTGGAAACGGTGCGCCGAGCTGGTGCAGCAGCACGCCTACGAGCACGAGCTGGCCTACCTCAAGGCCCTCCTCGACTACCTCGAGATGGACCGTCCGACCAACGCGCAGCTCCGCGAACTGGGCGCGAAGCTCAGCTTCTTCCCCGGCATCCCGGAGATGTTCGATGAGATGAAGTCCGGCCTGCTCTCGGCAGAGCACGAGGCCCACGGCATCAACCTCGAGCACTACATCGTCAGCTCGGGCATCAAGGAACTCATCATGGGCAGCCGCATCGAGCCGCACGTGCGCAAAGTCTTCGGATGCGAATACGCGGAGGACTCCGACGGACGCATCGTCTTCCCCAAGCGCGTGATCAGCCACACGCAGAAGACGCAGTTCCTTTTCCGCATCAACAAGGGGATGCTCGAGCCTTCGGACGACGTGAACGACCACATGCCGAAGGAGCTCCGCCCGATCCCCTTCCAGAACATGATCTACGTGGGCGACGGGCCGACCGACGTTCCGTGCTTCACCGTGATGAAGCGCTCGGGCGGCCGGGCCATCGCCGTTTACAACCCGGAAGACGCCACGCGCACGAGTTTCAAAAAGTGCTACCAGCTCACGGCCCACGCCGACCGCGTGCGGCACATCGCGCCGGCCGATTACCGTCCGGGCAGCCACCTGCGGCTCCTCCTCGAGGAAATGGTGACCGAGATTGCCGACGCGATCGTCGAGCGCCGGCGCAGCGACCTCGAGGCGGCCACGGTCCGCGCGCCCAAGCACTGAGCGGCCGCGTCAGGCGCGGCCCGCGGCGTTGTTCAACGCCGGCGGACGAGAACGCGGCAAACCAGCGGACGCAAGGCGGCCTTCAAGGCCTCGCCACGCGCGATGGCAATCACGAGCAGGCCCATCAACACGAGGGCGACAGCACCCGGCTCCGGGATGATCCAGGTCTGCAACTCCGAGTGCGAGACCCACTGTTCGAGGAGAACCTGCGAGCCGCCGCTGACCATGAACTCGCTCAGGCCGACCGGATTGGTGGTCCCGTTCGGGTCGTAGCCGTAGGGCGAATTGGTCGAGTCCTGCAGCGCGTTCCAGTTGTAGGTGTAGCCCATCGCCGTCCACGGGAAATCCGTCTGCGCCTGGTTGAACGCAACGAAGGTTGCGTTGTTGGTGTAGATGATCGTCGGGTCCTTGATGTCGACGTAGTTGAAGCCGGCGGGCACTCCGGTTTCGAGGGGCTGGTAAGACCCGTCGCTGAAGGTCGGGAGATTGGTTACCTGCTGAGTCACGTCCGGCAGATAACCGGAGCGCACGATGTTCGAGATCGGGGCCCAGAAGAAGGCGAGGCCGCGGTTGGACAGGTTCGAGGTAGGATTCAGCCCGAGCGACTGGTCAATGCGGAAGGCCACCTCGTCGCTGGTGGGATTGGTCGCGGAGAAATAGTTGGTGCGCAGGTAGCTGTGGAGCTCGTTGCCGACCGTGACGTAGGGGAAGATGTAATTCGTTCCGCTGAGGTTGGTGTAGGTCAGCGTGAGTTCCGTGCCGTTGGTCTTGTCCCAGAAACCGTTGGGATTGCTGAAGGTGCTGACCAGCACGGAGGCCTGGGGTATTCCGCCAATGAGCTTCGTCTGGTAGAGGGAGGGATTGAGCAGATCGAAGCTGATGGTGGTCAAAGGGGCCACGTAAGGCATCGGGAAGCGCTGGTTCGTGGCCACGACCGGCACGCCGGCCTGCAAATTGGTCCAGTGGTAAGACAGCCTCGTCTCCGCGGCCGCAGCCTGGAACGCCGCGAGGTTTTGGGCCGTGGTCTGTGCGAAGACGGTGCCGGAAAGCAGCAGCAACGCGGGAAACCAATGGAACGCTTTTTTGCTCAACATGCGCAGGTTTGTCGGAAAACCGACGGTGCAGAGTCAAGACGGTTCTGGGCGCAGTGCCCGGTGGAGTAGGTCCACCGGAAAGACGGTCACGGCTTCGCTGCGGAGGCTTCGGCCGAGGCGAGACCGAGGGCCTGGCGGGCAGAGCGGAGCTTGGCCGGCAGTTCCGGCGAGGCGCCCTCAAGCGCGGCGGCGCGTTCCCACGCCTTCACCGCGTCGGTGGTGCGTCCGAGTTTCTCGAACGTGTCGCCGAGGTGCTCGACGATGGTGGGGTCGGATTGCTCTGACAACTCGGCGGCGCGCTCGAGCGGCGGGAGCGCTTCGTGGTAACGCCCCTGCTGGAAAAGAACCCAGCCGAGGCTGTCGAGAAAGGCGGCGCTGTCCGGTTCATGGACGAGGGCGCGGCGGATGAGGCTCTCGGCCTCTTCAAGGTTCTCGCCGCTCTCGGCCCACATGTAGCCGAGGTAATTGAGGGCCGCGGAGTGGTCCGGATCGAGGGCGAGGCACTCGCGGAAGTAGCGCACGGCGGCATCGCGCTCGCCCACGCGCTCGGCGGCCATGCCGCGGGTGAAGTGGAAGTCGGGATCTTCGAGAAAGGCGGGTTGGTGAAGCGCCGCAAGGTCGGCAGCCACGTCGCAGGCGTTGAGCGCCTCGCGCCAGCGTTTCATCTGCGCGAGGAGCTGGGCCTCGTAGAATGGGAGTTCGGGCAGACGCGAGAAACGCTCCCTCGCCCGCGCCAGCCACCATGCGCCGCGCTCGGTGTTGCCCGCCTTCAAGCAGAGGTCGACGAGTTCGAGGAAAAGCCGCGGGTCTTCGTCGTGCAAAGCCAGCGCCTTCTCGAACTTGGCCAGCGCACCCGTGAAATCGCCGCGCTTGATCAGGATGGCGCCGTGGGTGCGGTAAGCCACGAGGCTGGCCGGGTTTTCCTCGACCACCGTCTCCAGTTCCTTGACCGCCTCGTCATCGCGCCCCAGCGCGGCCAGCGCCCCTGCGAGCTTCTCTCTCGACAGCGTGTCATCCGGCTGCAGAACGAGGAGACGCCGCGCCGCCTGCACGGCATCGTCGAACTGCCCGGAGGCGAAGAAAAAATTGAGCACGCGCTGGAGGACGTCCGGGTCCTGACGGGCGAGTTGCGCGGCGCGACGGTAGTGGGCGAGGGCCGGCGCCTCGTGGCCCGCGGTGGCGAGTTTCCCCTCCATGAGCAACTGCCGCATCCAAAGGTCGCCGAGCCCGGCCCAGAACCGCGCGTCCTCGTTCGTGCGGGTTCCCGCCTCTTCCAACAGCTTGGCGGCTGCGGCCGGACGGCCCGCCGCTCGGTGGATGCTGTAGAGCATCTGGTAGCACTCGATGAGGTCGGGCGCGGAGGCGAGCGCCTGCCGGGCATAGCGCTCGGCCGGTTCGAATTTCCGCAGGTGCGCGATGTAGATGCCGGCGATCCGCAGCGCGAGCGAGGCGGACCCGGGATTGCGCTTGAGCGAGTCCTTGAGCACACCGAGTGCTTCGGGGACCTCTCCGCGCTGGAGCATGACCGCGGAAATCTCGCTCGCCAGCGGCGAGTTGGCCGGATCAAGGTCGAGGGCCCGCAGATTGTGCTCGAGCGCACGGTCCGGATCGGTGTCGGCCAGCAATTGCGCGGTGGCGACACGCGCCATGGCTTCCGCCCGCGCCTCAGCCTCGGGGGCCAGAGCGGCGGGGCGCGGCAGGGGCTCGTCGCCCGACGAACCGGCGTCGCCGACCAGCGCGGACGCAGGGACGACGGAGGCCAGAGCGAGCCACGTGAGCAGCAGGTGCCAGGCAGCGGCGGAACGCAACCGGGAACTCGCGAACATGGGGGCTAGGATAGCCCTTAGCTCTTGTAGCGCAACCGCTTCTTGTGGCGGTTAAGCTTCATGCGCTTGCGGCGCTTGTGCTTGGCGATTTTCGCCTTACGCCTTTTTTTGATCGAACCCATGCTGCGTCAGTAAACCAGTTTGTTCAGGGGATATTCTATGATGCCTTCAGCCCCCAGCGCCTTGAGCTGGGGAATGATTTCGCGGACCACTTTCTCGTCGATGACTGTCTCGACAGCGACCCAGCCATCGTTTGCCAAAGGCGAAACGGTAGGATTCCTCAGCGCGGGCAGACGCTCAAGCAAATTCTCCAAGCTCGCGTCCGGAAGGTTCATCTTGAGCCCGACCTTGTCGCGCGCCGCCAAGGCCCCGCGGAGCAGGAGGATGACACGGTCCATCTTGCCGCGCTTCCATTCGTCCGAATAGGCCGCGCGGTTCGCGATGAAGACGGGATACGACTCCATGATCGTCTCGACGAT
Source organism: uncultured Chthoniobacter sp. (assembly GCA_964609925.1). Taxonomy (GTDB): domain Bacteria; phylum Verrucomicrobiota; class Verrucomicrobiia; order Chthoniobacterales; family JACTMZ01; genus JACTMZ01. The sequence continues at coordinate 7,430 of CAZSUJ010000038.1, forward strand.
GCGGAGATTGTTGGCCCGCAGCGAAGAGCCGGTCTCGGTGATGTCGACGATGGCGTCCACCAAGTCGGGCACCTTCACCTCGGTCGCGCCCCAGCTGAACTCGACCTCGGCCTCGACGCCCCGGCGGCGGAAAAACTCCCGCGTCAAACCCACGGCCTCGGTCGCCACGCGCTTGCCCGCGAGGTCCTCGATCGTGCGGATGGGCGAATCTTCGGGCACCACGACAACCCAGCGGGTGGGCGAAGCGGTCGCCTTGCTGTAAGGCAGGTCGCAGAGCGAGGCGACGTCGGAACCATTCTCCGCAACCCAGTCCTTGCCGGTGATCCCGCAGTCCAGGAAGCCCTGCTCCACGTAGCGGCTGATCTCCTGCGCGCGGAGCAGGCGCACAACGAGCTCCGGGTCGTCCACGGAAGGCCGGTAGGAGCGGCTGGCCCCGGAAATGGCGAAGCCCGCCTTCGCGAAGAGCGAGAGCGTCTGGTCCATCAGGCTGCCGGAGGGCAGCCCCAAGCGGAGGCTTTGGGCGGGCATAAGAAAGGGCTTCCGACACTAGAGGCGCGCGCGGCGCGGTCAAGCCGCAAGCCGCCTGCGGGTTTGCATCGCCACCCGCGCACCGTAAGCTCCACTCCACCCATGGAGCGCGAGTCCATCATGGAACACCTCGACGAGAAGCCCGTGCGGGCGGAGTCCTGGCCCGGTCGCATCCTGCTCGCGCTGGTCATCTCCCTCGCCCTCCACGCGGCGTTCGTCTGGTGGGCGCGCGACTACGCGGTGAAGACGTTCAGCGATTCGTATTACGAACAACTCGTCCCCCGCGCCTTCAACGTGGACCGCGTGGACATCGACTCGCGGTTGCTGGAGGACGAAGTCGCCACGCCATCCGCCGCCGCCACATCCGCCCCTCCCGTGCCTGTTGATATTCCAGCCGATGACATATCGACGGAAAAGACCGCCTCCCCGGCCAAGACTTCGAAGCCCGCCCAGATTGCCATCGCGGGCGAGGCCGTGCCCGAGGTCGGGACCTCCGCGCTTTCCACAGCCACCGCGCTGCAGGACGCGGCCACCGCCTCTCTTGAGGAGGATCTCAGCGCGATGCGCGAGGCCCTGCTCTCCGAGCAACCTTCATCCAGCTCCCAACCGGCCCTGCTCCTGGCCGAAGCCGCCGGCAACGCGGGCGGCGGCAGCGAAAGCGCCGCGCCATCGGGCTACAGCGACCTTGATGCCCTGCTCTCGCAAACCGGCGGACTGAGCGAATCGCAGGCGCCGATCTTCATGCCGTCCGACGTGCTCTTCGGCTACGACGAATCTGCTTTGAGCCCCGGCGCCATCACGAGCCTGGAGAAGTTGGGCGAGCTGATCCGGCGCAATCCGGACACGCGCTTCCGCATCGAGGGTCACACCGACTCGTTCGGCGGCCCCGAATACAACGCGCGCCTGAGCCTGGCCCGCGCCGAATCGGTCAAGCAGTGGCTGACCGGCAACATGGGCATCGACGCCGCGCGCATCGACGTGCGCGGGCTGGGCAGCACCCGCCCGCTCGCCCCGCTCACCGGGACAATCGACGAACAGCAACTCAACCGCCGCGTGGAAATCGTCATCCTGCGCCCGACGAACCGCGGCCCATGAGCTACGACCCCGAGAAAGTCCTGAAACGCGCCTCGGAAGACCTCGACCGGCAGACGGAGGGGAAGACGGCGGCCGCCTCGCTGCCCGCCTACCAGCGTTTCCGGCGGCTCGAGGAGCACCGCCTGCGCCTGCGCATCTCGTCCGGCGCCGGCGGACGCGAGGTAGTGCGGCAGCGCAGCGATCTCGTGGACATCCTCTTCCGCCGGCTCTACGCGCAGGTCTGCGGTGAGGTCTTCGGGAAGGCGAAGCCCGAGGGGCTGGCCGTGCTGGCTTTCGGCGGCTACGGGCGGCGCGAGATGAACCCTTTCAGCGACGTGGACATCATGTTCCTGCACCGCGGCGCGCAAACAGGGCCGAAGGAGACCGAGGCCGTGCAGGAACTCATCCGCATGCTCTGGGACATCGGGTTCAAGGTCGGCCACTCCGTGCGCTCGATCCCCGAGGCCATCGCCCAATCCAACGAGGACCTGCAGACGAAGACCTCGATGCTCGAGTCGCGCCACCTGTGCGGGAACCGCGAGCTGACGACGCGCTTCCGCGAGCAGTTCGAGAAGCGATGCATCAAGGGGCAGGCCGAGCGTTACATCGCGTGGCGCGCGTCCAACCAGCGCGAGATGCACGAGCAATACGGCCGCATCACGTCGGTGCAGGAGCCAAACGTCAAGCAGGGCGCGGGCGGCCTCCGCGACTACCAGAACCTCCTGTGGGTCGGCATGATGCACAGCGGGGCGAATTCCACGGCCAAACTCGTGGAGCGGAAAATCCTGACCGACAGCGAGCGCCGCCTGCTCGAGAAGGCCTACGATTTCCTCCTGCGCGTGCGCACGGAGATGCACTTCCTGAACAAGCGCCCGATCGACACCCTCACCCTGCTCCTGCAGGGCCAGGTGGCGACGCGGCTCGAATACCCGCAGAAGCACATCCTCAAGCGCGTCGAGGAATTCATGCGCGACTACTACCGCCACACGCGCAACATCCAGCGCATCGCCGAGCTGGCCCTCAGCCGCATCGTGCCCGAACTCGAGCCCGGGCCGGAGAAGCCCCGCCTGCTCGGCCTCTTCGCCGCGCGGGCCCAGCGCCCAGAGCACTTCGACGGCTTCTACGCCAAGGACGGCCTGCTCCACCCCGAGTCGACCGCCATCTTCTCGCAGGACCCGCAGCGCATGATGCGCTTGTTCCAGCACGCGCAACTGCGCGAACTCGCGCTGGCACCGTCGCTGACCGACCTCGTGCGCAAGCGGCTCAGCGTGGTCAACCGCACGTTCCAGTATTCGCGGGCGGCGCGGGAGGTTTTCCTCTCCATCCTTTCGCGCAAGGGGAAGGTCGGCCGCATCCTGCGCCTCATGCACGAGACGGACTTCCTCGGGCGCTACCTGCCGGAGTTCGGGCGGCTGACCTGCCTCGTGCAGCACGAGTTCTTCCACCGCTACACGGCCGACGAGCACACGCTGGTGTGCATCGACAAGCTCGACGCCCTCATTGACACCGAGGACCCGAAGCTCAAGGGCTACCGCGACCTTTTCCAGAAATCCGAGGACGCGGCCACGCTCTATCTCGCCCTGCTCATGCACGACACGGGCAAGGCAGGGCAGCGGCGCCACCACGAGGAGGGCAGCGCGATGATGGCGGCGGCCGTGGCCCGGCGCCTCCAACTTCCGCCCGAGCAGCGGCGCGCGCTCATCCTGCTGGTGGACAACCATTCCCTCCTCTCCAAGACGGCGCAGTCGCGCAACCTGGACGACCCGGCCACCATCTCGTATTTCGCGGGTCTGGTGCAGTCGCCCGAGAACCTCGACGCCCTCATGCTGATCACGCTGGCCGACGGCCAGGGCACGAGCGACCGGGACTGGTCCGACTGGAAGGAAGTGCTCACGTGGCAGCTCTACCGCTCGACGCGGGCCTACTTCGAGGGCGGCGGCAAGCTGTTCGAGCAGCGGAGGATTGATTTCGAGAAACTGCGCGAGGAGGTCGCGGGGCGGCTGGCCGCGGATTACGCGGAGGAGGCGGCGGCGCACTTCGAGAAAATGCCGGAACGCTATTTCCGCATGTTCAACGCGTCCGAGGTCGCCGCGCACATCCGCCTGTTCCGCCGGTTCTACGAGGCGCACCTGCAGGACGACGCGAGCGGCCTGTGCCCCGTCATCAAGTGGATGCACCACCCCTGCCAGGGTCACAGCGAGGTGCTGATGTGCGGATGGGACCACCCCGGCCTGATCGCGCGCATCTGCGGTGCCTTCCTCGCCGCGCGCGTCAACATCCTCGGGGCCGATATCTACACGCGGGCCGACAACCTTGTGCTCGACCGTTTCCGCGTCTGCGATTCCAAGCACCGCCCGGTGGACAGCGAGCGCGACCACCGCACCTTCGAGCGGCTGCTCGACGAGTCGCTGCTCAACCCGGACTTCGAGTTCGCGCCGCACATCGAGAAGGCGCGCCAGCGCGTGGGCTACCTCATGTCGCAGGAGGCCGACATCCCCACGCGCATCACGGTGGACAACCGCAACCACCCCTCGTTCACCATCGTGGACATCCAGACGCCCGACCGCATGGGACTGCTGCACGATCTTTTCGCGGCGATCACAAAACTCGGCCTTTCGGTCGAGCTGGCGCGTATCACCACCGAGAAGGAGGTGGCTTTGGACACGTTTTATCTGATCCGCGCGAACGACGGGGCGAAACTGGCTTCGGACCGGGAGGTCCGCGCCCTGCAGCGCGCCCTGCACGATGCGGCGGTGCGTCCGGGCCGGCAAGCGGCATGACCCGCCACTGGCCGCGGCTCTTGGCCCGCCAGGTCGTCCGGCACGCGGCGCGCCACCGCCTGCTGGCCTTCCTCAACGTCCTCAGCGTCGCTCTCGGCGTGTGCGTGTTCCTCGCGATCATGATCGCGAACCAGAGCGCGAACCGCTCGTTCCGCGCCGGGGTGGAACTGCTCGCGGGCAAGGCGCACCTCGAGGTTCGCGGGCCTCTTGCCGACGCCCTCCTGCCCGCGCTGGCCGCGGTGCCGGGTGTGGCCGCGGCCACGCCGGTCGTCGAGGGCCTGCTCACCCTGCCCGACCACCCGGGTGAATACATCCGCCTGCTCGGCATCGACCCGTTCACCAATCCGCCCTTCGAGACCTTCCGCATGGTCTGGCCGGACGGCTCCGCCGTGGATGTCGAAGCGTGGCTGCGCGAACGGGACGCGGTCGCGTTGACGCAGGACTTCGCGGCGAAGCTCGGTCTCGGGCGCGACGCGGAACTGCGCGTCGCGGCGGCCGGGCGGACCAAGGCCCTGCGGGCACGATTCATCCTTCAGCCGGACGACCCCGACGCCGCCTCGGACATGCGGTCCGCCTCGATGGACATAGGCTGGGCGCAGGAACTCCTCGGCAAGTCCGGAAGACTCGATTCCGTGCAGATCATGGTGGAGGAGGACGCAGACCCGGAAGCCGTGGCCGAGGGCCTGCGCGCGCTGGTGCCGGGCGATGTGTCGGTCGCACCGCCGGCGCGGCGCAGCGAGCAGATCGGCAAGATGCTCTCGAGCTTCCAACTCAACCTGACGGCGCTGAGCCTCGTCTCGCTGCTGGTGGGCATGTTCCTCGTTTACAACACGATCGCCGCCTCCGTCGTCCGGGGGCGGCGTGAGATCGGCATCCTGCGGGCCATGGGCGCCTCGCGCGGCGAAATCCGCCTGCTCTTCCTCGGTGAGGCGCTGCTCTTCGGCCTGCCGGGGGTGGCGCTCGGCATCGCGGCGGCCTTCCCGCTGGCCGGATTGCTCGTGTCGGCCGTGGGCGAGACGATCACGTCGCTCTACGTTCTCGTCAGCATAGACCGCCTCGAAGTCGCACCCTGGCAGATTGCAGCCGCCGCGGCCGCGGGCCTGGTCTCGGTCGTCGTCGCCGCCTGGGTGCCTGCGGATGAGGCCTCGCGGGTTCAGGTGACGCGCGCCCTGCACCTCGGCACGGTGACGGAGCATCACAACACGGCGACGCGACGCTGGCTGGCCTGCGGCGTGGCGTGCCTCGCCCTCGCGGTCGCCTCGTCGTGGCTCGCGTTGCACACCGGACCGGCGCAGCTCGGTTTCGCCGCGGCATTCTTCGTCCTGACCGGGTTCGCCTTCCTCGTGCCTTCGGCGACAGCGCTGGCCGGCAGCGCCTTGTCCCGCCTCGTCTCGCACCTCCCGCGCGGCACGGCATGGCGCCTCGCCTCGCGCAACCTCGTGCGCGCGATGCACCGCAACTCCCTGACCATCGCCGCGCTCATGGCCGCGGTGGCCATGACCGTGGGCGTGTCCGTCATGATCCACTCGTTCCGCGCCAGCGTGGACACGTGGATCAACCGCACGATCCAGGCCGACCTGTTCGTCACGCAGGCCGCGAACGAGACAGCCGGCTTCCACGCCACCATCCCCGCCGATGTGCTGGCGTGGCTGCGAGGGCACCCCGGGACGGAGGAAGTGGACACGTTCTTCGAGAAGCGGGTCCCCTTCCGCGG